>NZ_MXAN01000038.1 GCF_002027545.1 Moraxella lacunata | reverse complement strand
GTGGTTTATGGTATCTACAAACCTATCCAAAGACGTGTTTAATAAACAATACTGATAAAACTACTGAAAACTAAGCCAAATTTTGGTATCATATTCTAAATTTTACCAGTCTATTTTTAGCATTGCTCATCAAAAAACACATTTGCAATTTATGGACGTAGATACCATTCGGGGTGATGATGGATGAGAAAGTAGGCTAACATCTACACTGCGTGCTTTTAAGCACAAGGGGCGAAACAACGCTACTTTCTCACAAACCCCATTATGGTTGCTTATAATGGGGTTTTGTTTTAGGTATTATAATACAAGGGGCGAATTGCAATTTGCCCTGCAATAAGATATTGATTTTTGGCACCACGTTTATCCTACACGCCCATTTATAAAAAATATCTTAACAAAACGCCGTTTTATCAAATACCAATCTCGCTCCTATCGACAAATGGTCGGACAAATCAGACCACGGCACACCGCCATACACTTGGGCGGACAGTACGGTCAAATGCCGTACATAAATGCGGTCAAGACTTATCATGGGGAACTTGGCAGGAAAAGTCGCAGGGTGTTTGCCGTGCTTGGTATAAAAGACTTCATGTAGCCCCAAATCCGCCATAAACCGCCCCGATTTTTTCGCCCAATCATTAAAATCCCCCGCCAAAATGAGTGGTTTGTCCTTATCAATCTCGCTGTTGATATAGTCGCTGATTGCCTTGTATTGCTTGGTGCGGTCGGCTTCTAGTAGGTTAAGATGAGCATTTAGCACCACCACAGGCACACCCCAACCGTCAGGGGTTATCTCACTGTGCAGAACGCCCCGTTTTTCTAGGCGAGAGACGGTGATATTGACGTTGTGCTTGGGGTCTAGGGGGTGGCGTGAGAGCGTGGCGTTGCCGTGATTGCCGTGTGGGTAGCGGACGTTTTCGCCATAGCTGTGCGACAGCGACAGATATTCGCCAAACCACTCATGGTGCGACTGGTCGGGGTATTCGTTAAAGGAAATGGCTCGTTTTAGGTTTTGCCCTTGCACTTCTTGTAAGCACAAAATATCAATGGGCAAATCCGCCAACGCCTGCCCCATGCGTTGGAGCTTGACAAGGCGGTTTAGGGGCGACATGCCTTTATGGATATTATAAGAAACAACGTGAATGGGGGTCATGTTTTTGCTTTTAAATCATTCAAATAGTAAAAGACAAACATACCACGCTTTTATGATAAAAGCAACCTACCCCACGCCCACGCTACACCTTGTAAAAGTGAATTGTTATCCTTATTATAAATCCAAATTCTAAGCCCAAACTTTTTAGGAACACACCCATGATTGATTTTCACACGCAAGCCCTAGATGAACGTTTACACCTTGTGGATTTTGACAAAACAGACGCAAGCACACTAAAAGCCTTAGTGGAGCAAGATTTAAACGTTGCCGATGAGTTTTTAGATAATTTACCAACGACCGATGAGCCAACGCTCGCCCTTGACATCATCGGTCAATTTAACCGCCTAAATCTGAACCTAAACCGCAGTTTTGGGATACTCTCGCACCTAAACAGCGTGGTGTCTAGCCCCGAAATTCGCACCGCTCATCATGACGTACTGCCTGCCTTGTCCGCCTTTTCTACCAAAACAGGGCAATCGGTGGGGCTGTATCAGCTTTATAAACTTGTCAATGATAATTTAGAAAAACTAGGAGCAGACAACGCCCTAACACGAGCGGTAGAGCTTGCCCTACAAGGCTTTACGCTGTCAGGGGTCGCCTTAGATGATGACAAAAAAGCACGTTTTGCCGAGATTTCCGCTCGCCTGTCGGTGCTGTCCGCCAAATTCTCAGACAACGCCCTAGACGCAACCCAAGCCTTCGCCCTACCCTTAACCCAAGCCCAGCTGTCAGGCATTACCCCAAGCGGTCTTGCCCTGTTAAAATCAGCAGGCGACACCTACAAAGCCAAGCACCCCAATGCCGTTCTGGCAACCGACTATGTCGCCACACTTGATGTGCCCATGTATCTGGCGGTCATGCAGTACGCCGATGACCGCACCCTGCGTGAGACCTTGTACCATGCCTATAACACCCGTGCCAGTACCATGTCTAGCTATGGGCATGGCGAGTTTGACAATGGCGACATCATGAGCGAGATACTCACCCTACGCCAAGAAAAAGCCAAACTGCTCGGCTTTGACGACTACACCCAAGTATCGCTCGCCAGCAAAATGGCAAATGATAAAGATGAGATTGAAACCTTTTTAAAAACGCTCGCTCATCACGCCACGCCCTTTGCTAAGGCGGATTTGGCGGACATGGAAATTTTAGGTAAAACGCTTGGGCTTGATAAGGTTGAGCCGTGGGATACGCCCTATCTGGCCGAAAAAATCCGCCTTGAAAAATACAACCTAAACAGCGATGAGATTCGCCCTTATTTTCCGCTCCCTGTGGTGCTTAGCGGTCTGTTTGACATCATCGGCAAGCTCTTTGGCGTGTCCTTTAACGAGCGGACGGCAGACGTACCACGCTGGCATACGGACGTGCAGTTTTTTGAGCTACATGACAAAAACGGCTTGATAGGCGGGCTGTATCTTGACCTGTTTGCTCGCACGGGCAAGCGTGGCGGGGCATGGCTGTCAGGCTTTCAAGAAAAGCATAAAGATAGCGAGATTGAACAGCTCCCTGTGGGCTTTATCGTGGGCAACTTCTCGCCTGCGGTGGGCGACTTGCCAAGTCTTTTGACCTTTGATGAAGTTACCACGCTGTTTCATGAGTTTGGGCATGGCTTGCACCATTTACTCACCAAAATCACGCTCTCGGACGTGGCAGGTATCAGTGGCGTGGAGTGGGACGCTGTGGAATTGCCCAGTCAGTTTATGGAAAATTTTGCCATTGATAAAGACGGCATTGCTCTCATCAGTCGCCATGTAGAGACAGGCGAGCCACTACCCCAAGACAAGCTGACCGCCCTACTAAACGCCAAAAACTTCCAAAGCGGACTGCAAACCTTACGTCAGATAGAATTTGGGCTGTTTGATTTACGCATTCATGGCAAAGAGCTGTCGGGCTATGATGAGATTTTGGCGGTGCTGGACGGCGTGCGTGATGAAATAGCCGTCATCAAACCGCCTACCAACAACCGTTTTGCCAACACGTTTAGCCATATTTTTGCAGGGGGCTATGCGTCAGGGTATTATTCTTATAAATGGGCGGAGCTGTTGTCGGCGGACGTTTTTGGCAAATTTGAAAACAGTCAAAACCCCGCCACGCATGGCGTATTTGACCCTGCCATTGGTAATGCCTTCAAAAGCGAAATCCTACAAATGGGCGGTTCTCGCCCTGCCAAAGACAGCTTTGTCGCCTTTATGGGGCGAGACGCTGACATGGGGGCGTTACTGCGTCATAGTGGGTTTGTCAAATAGCCAAATCACGGTAATCCGCCATTGCACAAATGCACAAATGGGGGTAAAATCTACCCCTATTTTTATTGAAAAACACCATGAGATACCAATCCACCCGCCCAAAACGCCAATTTCTTGCAGGGGTCAAATGCACCCAATGCAAAGCGACCGATACCACCGTGCAGGTGCAGATTTTCACGCCAGAGCCTGATGAGTACATTGAGTGCGTGGCATGTGGACATACAGCACGCCGACCCACCGCAGACGACCTACCCCAAATCCAAGCCACCATCGAAGGGGCGATGACAGAGAGCGTGGGCGTGGTGCGTTTTATAAAATAGCCATCAGATGTCGCCCTATCATGAATTTGAGTCAAAATTTGTGCTTTTTGTCTTAATTTTGTTGTAAAAAGCTGAAAATTCTTGTAAATTTTGATATAGTACAGCAATATTTGCTGGCAAGCGTTCATTGGCACCATCAGACCCGACTTGTATCAAAAAGTCTATCCAAGCCCGATGAACGCCCCTGCCATCCATCAGCCCCAATTAGCCAATAAGATAGGTTTCCCATGTCAGAGAAAAAAGACCCGAACGAGATTAATTTTGATGATGAATTTTTGGACATTGATTTTGGCAATGCCGACCCCAATGCCAGCACCGACACTGCCGCTGATGTCGATTTAAGTGCCGAATTTGACGAGCTGTTTGACCAAAACACTGCCGATGTCGCCAACTCTGACATTGACTTGACTGCCAATGAGCCTGTGGACATCGCCCTATCTGATGTGACCGTGACTGATAATACCACTGGCATTGATTTGACCCACGTTGGTGATAACACTGCCCAAGATGATTTCTTCAATCAACTAGATGACCTAAACCAAGCCAATGCCCCCACCGACGTGGCAAACGACAACATCGATACCGCCCTACTAGGTGCAGGGGCGGTCGCAGGGGCGAGCGTTGCTAGCGGTCTTGGGCAAGGCGAACCCGCCAAAGATAAGCCTGCTAAAAAAGGATTATTTGGCAAAAAAGATGGTTCACCCAAAACCCCAAAAATGACCAAACCCAAAGCCTCCAAAGCTCCAAAGCCTGCCAGTGGCAAAAGCGACTTTACAGGGCTACTTAGCGACCCTCAAAAGCTCAACAAGCTCATCTTGGGCGGTGTGATTGCCTTAGCCCTGATTGGCATAGCACTCTACATGGCGATGAGTGGCGATGAAAGTAGTACCCCTGATGTCGCTCCTGCCCCTGCCGAAGAGACCGCCCCGCCTGCTACTGACAGCACCGAGAGTCCTACTCCACAAAGCGAAGGTGATGTGGCAAGCGATACAGCAACCGCCCCTGTGGCAGGTGACAGCGTACTACCTGAGATTAAACCCGTGGTCAATCCCGATGAAATTCTCAATGCTGAGATTCCAACCGACCCTGCACTCATCAAAGAAGAGATTGACCGTTTGGCAGACAAAGATTCACAAATCGCCGAGCAAGAAAAACTCATCCAAGAACAGCTTACCATGATGGAAGATTTGACCACCGCCAAAGCCGAGCAAATCGCCCTACTCGAAGCCCAAATCGCTGAACTTGAAAAGCAGAAAAACAGCACCGAGACCACCGCCCCTGCTAGCGGACAATAAAAAATACCCGTCAAAAAACAAAGCCCGACAGATGTTGGGCTTTTTTATGTGGTTGTGGTTATATAATTTACAAAATCCGTATCGCCTGCTCTCGCTTCTCTAATGCCTTACCTTCTAGTACTGATTTGGCGACGTGGCGTTCTTTGTCATTATCAAAACCCAAGATATGCCAGCTTCTGCCCAAGTCAGTGATGACTAAGGTATCATTTATCAGCTCAATACGAGCATTGTCGCTCAGTTTGACGTTTTGCCCCTGTGCGATAAAGGCACGATTTTTGATGATAATCACCCCTGTGGCGACACGGCTTTGGTATTTTAGGCGGTTTTTGTAGATATTAAAACCAAAAATCAGCACTGCAAACACTGCCATCACCCCAATGGTAATCTCCACAGGAGCGGTCATGGCAACCACCGCCACGCATACCGCCAAGGCGACAAGCGCCCCTGCCATGACAAAGATAGGATTCGACTCCGTGCCGTTTAGCGTAATAGACACGCCATCATCAATGACTTTTAGCATTACCAGCCCAACGCTTGTTTTTGTAATTCAAAAATCTCTTTAATCCCCGACTCAGCAAGGTCAAGCATGGCATTTGCCTGCTCACGAGTAAAATGCTTGTCTTCTGCCGTGCCCTGAATCTCAATAAATCCGCCTGCTTGGGTCATGACCACATTCAAATCGGTATCGCAGGTCGAGTCTTCACTATAATCCAAATCCAAATACGCCCGTCCGTCCTTGATGCCGACCGACACCGCCCCCACCAGTCCGATGAGTGGGTCTGTGGTAAGTTTCTTGTCTCGTTGTAGGCTCTCTAAGGCATCGATGAGTGCCACTGCCGAACCCGTGATACTTGCCGTGCGTGTGCCACCGTCTGCTTGTATGACGTCGCAGTCCACATAAATGGTGTTCTCGCCCAACTTTGACAAATCGAGCATGGCACGGAGCGACCGCCCGATAAGGCGTTGTATCTCTTGGGTACGACCTGACTGCTTGCCCTTAGTCGCTTCACGTTGAGTGCGAGTGCCTGTGGCTCGTGGGAGCATGCCGTACTCGGCAGTGAGCCAGCCTTGACCTTGCCCCTTTAACCAACGTGGCACACCCTGCTCTATGCTGACGTTGCATAGCACTTTGGTGTCGCCATAACACACCAATACCGAACCTTCGGCATGTTTGGTGTAGTTGCGGGTAAAACTAATAGAACGTAATTGGGATAATTCACGGTTGTCGTGTCGCATGATGTGCCTTTTAATGATTTAGATAAATGAATATGGACTATTGTAACAGTTTTTACCCCAAAACAAAACCGCCCAAATCATGAGCGGTTTTGAATGCCATTAGGCTTTTTTGCTTTCTTCTAATTTACGCAAATCTTTACGCAAGATTTTACCCACGTTGGATTTTGGCAATTCGCTGATAAATTCCACAAATTTTGGGCGTTTATAACCTGTCAAATTCTCTTTTGCCCATGCGATGACCTCTTTTTCTGTCAAGCTGTCGTCTTTTTTGACGACATAAACCTTGACCAGCTCGCCACTGTGGTCATCTGCCACACCAATCACGCCACATTCTAGCACTTTGGGGTGAGCGGCGATGACTTCTTCAACTTCATTAGGATAGACGTTAAAGCCCGACACCAAAATCATGTCCTTTTTACGGTCAACGATTTTGACAAAGCCCTGCTCGTCCATCACACCGATGTCGCCCGTCTTAAAATAACCGTCTTTTGTCATGGTCTTTTCGGTCTCATCGGGGCGGTTGTAGTAGCCTACCATGACCTGAGGACCTTTGATGGCAATCTCGCCTGCCTCGCCAAGTGCCACTTCTTTGCCATCATCGTCCAATAGAATGATGTCAGTATTGGGAAATGGAATGCCGATTTTGCCCGTGTAGCTCCCTGGCGGATTTAGCGTGGCAACAGGCGATGTCTCGGACAAGCCGTAGCCTTCAACGATGTAAGTACCCGTGAGTTTCTCCCACGCTTCTGTCGTGCTTGGTAGCACCGACATACCCCCACCAAGCGATAGACGTAGATTGGAATGGTCAAGGTTTTTAAAGCCTTCATGATGAGCCAACGCATTAAATAAAGTATTGACCGCAGGGAAAAACACAGGGCGATATTTGGCAAAATCTTTGGTCAAGGCATCAAAATCACGGGCGTTGGTGATGAGTAGCAAGCTAAACCCCATCTTCAAGCCAAGCATGGATACTGTAAATGATAAAATATGATACAGTGGCAACGCCGTGGCGATATATTTGCCCGTCAAATCTTCATTAGTAGGAAAGACCTTATTGACAAACGTCATGCACTGCTCAACATTAATCACAAGGTTCTTATGCGTGAGCATCGCCCCCTTTGCCACGCCTGTCGTACCGCCTGTATACTGCAATACCGCAATGTCATCAAGCGACAACTCAGGGCGGACATAGCGACTTGCCGACACCGCTGTTAGGGCATCTTTAAAACTCACGGCATTGGGAATATTCCAGCTTGGCACCATTTTTTTGACATGGCGAACGACCAAATTCACCAAAATGCCTTTGAGTCCCATCATGTCGCCAATGCTCGCCACGATGACGTGCTTGACTTGCCCTTTATTTTTGACTTTTTCAAAGGTGTGAGCAAAGTTCTCCACGATGAACAACGCCTTTGCCCCGCTGTCATTAAGCTGATGTTCTAGCTCATGCGGTGTGTACAGCGGATTGACATTGACAAGGGTCAGACCTGCTCGCACAATGCCCATCATCACAATCGGATACTGCAAAATATTTGGCATCATCAACGCCACTTTATCGCCCTTAACCAGCCCAAGCGACTGCAAATAACTGGCAATCTGACGGCTGTATGTGTCAAGCTCACGATAAGTAATGGACGCCCCCATACACGTTAGGGCGACTTTGTTGCCGTGTTTGGCAAAGTTCTGCTCAAAGCTGTCAAGCAGGGAATTGACACCGTCTGGCACCTTGACATTAATATCAAGCCCATTATCGGTGTAGGTTTTTACCCAAGGACGGTCGGCAGGGACGCTAAAATTTTGCATGATTCTTCCTTAATATTCTAAAATGGAATGTATTAGCAGTAAAACCGGTCAAATTGCTCAAAAATTAATCACAATCAGACACTTAAATGTAAGCAAATATTACGCTATAAAATACACCATTTTTGCCAAATTGCCAAATGATTTTTGTTTGAAAGGGCAAAATTTTTGTAGTGATTATGTTGTTTGTGGGGTATTTGGGAAGTGCTTGATAAATGATTGATAAGAAAATAAAAGATAAAAAGATAAAGTAGCACAAGGCACGCAGGCAACACCCAAATCAAAAGCAAAGACCCCTATTTTTATTAAGTCAAAGTCAAAGATAATGCCTTAAAAGTCCAATTTTTAAAAATTGGTAAACTTTAAAGGATAAAAATAGGGCGATGGTTTCATAAACGAATTAAAAGTTCGTTGCATGTTCAATGCTAGGGCAAAAATGCCAATTTATTACGCCTTGTGCTACTTTGGTTTTTGGGTAAAATGGGATTTATAGGTCAAAACCCATTTCCCCAAAATCGGTCATAAAGGTTTTACGGTCAATAACTCATCAATGATTGCTTTAAATTCATTTGGCACGATGATTTTAAAGTTGGCAATCTCGTTTTTTATAGCGATGAGTTTTTCGGTTTCGGCTTTTACTTTTTCGTTTAACAGCATTTGGCGTTCGTGAGAACGTTTATTATACTCTTCTTCATAAGTTACAAGCGATTTATTTTGAAATTCACGGAATTTGGCTTTATAGGCATTGACCGTACTTTCATATTCTCTATGCTCGGCTAATAGATAGTTTTGTAATTGTTGCAATTCATCTAGCTCATATAATGGTGTATGATGAATTTTAAATACCTGCTCGCCCACTTCTTTAAAACTAATGCGTTCTTTTTTGGTAAGGCTTGTGCGGATTTTATCAAAGTTATGGATAAATTTGCCAATATGAGACGCTTTGGCTTCGGCAGTTTTGTAAGCCATCACATCAGATAATGGCAACGTTAAAAGATAATCTTCCATATCCACATTGATTAGGCGTTGCAATTCTAACATATCAATGCCCGCCAATAATGTATCTTGTTCATCTCGCACTTGTTTGATTTTGGTGTTAATCATATCAAGGCGATTGTCTTTTTCTTTAATGGCACTTCTAAAAAAAGCAGAAATGGCGTATAACTTACCAATTCTGGCAAGCTTGCCGTCAATGTCATTAACCCTTTTAAAATTATCCAATGCTTCACCATCAAGGCTAGATGTGTGCGTTTCTAGATTGGCAATCTCATCTTGGATTGGTTTTAGGGTTTCTTTGATACGCTCGCAGATATAGTTGGCTTCTGATGAAGTCAAACCAGAGACATTAAAATAAGGGTTTTTTGTTAATAGTTTATGGGTTAATTCTTGGCTTATCATAATAAAATCCTCTTAAATTAATTTAAAAATACTATGGCTATAATACCAAAAATAAAAATTTAATTCAATACTTAAATTCAAGTATTTGTACACTCTACAAAATGAAAAAGTACTACGGTTCCCGTTCGTGGTGAGCCTGTCGAACCATAACGGAAACCGACCCTTCGACAAGTTTAGGGCGAACGGTTTCCGTAGTAAAATTCAATTTTATTAGCTGTATTTAAGTATTTGTCTTTAACAATTCATATTTTATCCTCTTAGCATTTTGACAAACATCATCACAAAGCACAATCTCATCATCACTGCCAAAATGCGATACATTGGGCAAATCCTTCAAAAACTCATCAATATCATCAAGCGTCAAAAACCGCCCATGCAAATCAAAACCGACATTTAAAATCTTGCCTTTGACCTTTGCCATGCGGTCATGAATATGCCCATGAAAATGATAATAGCCTTTATGACAACCGTCCCATTCATCAATGGGATAATGAAATAAAATCAGCGTGCGTTTTAATTCTTTCAAATTTAATTTTAAATAATCTTGCACCGATGATAACATGGGATTGCCGTCATTTTTGATAGCCTTTAAAAATCGCTCTTGATGACGAGCAATCAAACCATCATGATTGCCCAATATCAAATGGTGTTTGCCATTTAATTGCGACAGCGTTTTTTCAATCGCTTTTAAATCATGGCTAAATGACACATCGCCCAAATTATACACCACATCATCAGGGCAGACGGTGGCATTCCAACGCTCTATCAGCTCGTTATCCATGTCATCAATGGTAGCAAAAGGCGTACGAAAAGTTGGGCAAAATTTAACAATATTTTTATGGCTAAAATGCCAATCGGAAGTAAAATAAATCATGATTTTTCCTATTTTAAATAATTAAATATTTTTTAAAAACTCTTGAATAAATCCAATCTTATCCAGCTCCGACAATTCATTAAATTTAGCTTGATTGTCTTTGATATAATCAATGAGCGGATAATATTCTTCATCAACGTGGCGTTTATCCAGTTTTCGCCCGATATTGACTGTGTTACTTCTACCCAAAAACTTAGAAATCAGATAATACGGCGATTTTAATTTAAATAACAGCTCTTGGCTTTGGCTATCAAACACCATAAAGCCTTCGTGTTCTACCGTTTTTAATAACGCTTTTAATTCACCAAACGGGATATTTTTGATGATGGTTGGGCGGATAATTTTAATGGCATTGCCTTGCTTGGCTTGCTCGGCATTAAACGTATTGGCAACTTCATCAATTTCGCTTTCACTAAATTGTCTCCCTGTTGCCACATCAATAATCCCGATTAAAGTCTCTCCAAACGCTTCTTTGATGATATGCACGTCTTTTTCATCGGTAATCTCAAATAAAAATGTATGATTGGGGTATTGTTTAAATAACGGCTCGTATTTTTCACAATGAGCTTGATTCATTTTGGCAAAATCGCTGTCCAAAGAACCTGTGGTAGAATACAAAACCTGATGATTAAAACTGGCATTAAAACTTGGGTGCGTTTCATTAAGCTCCACATAAGTACACACGCCCAAAAATCCATTAACCTTTAATACCGCATCCACCAAATGATTGTCGTCTATGCTAATGGGATATTTTGATTTTTTGGCAATGCGTTCGGAATAATTAAATACTTTTTTAAAGGGGCGAACAATGATATTATTGTATTCGTCAATCACCGTTCCACGCATTTCAAGCAGGGCATTATCAAAATTATTGTTATAAAATATGTCTCGCTTATATTTTAATACAAAAAGCTCTGGATAGGTTTTTGATTGCTTGATAATAAAATTGCGTTTGCCATATTGTAGATATTCATCGCTGATATAACTTTGTCGGTTTTCGTCAAAAGGTGTGTTTTTATTATCAAACTTGCTCATTTTTTCAATTTCTTGTTTTATCTCATCACTCATCGGACAGATTGGTTCTATATGAATTTCATCTCTTAGTTTATTTTGGTTTAATTTAATATAAGCCGATAAGACATCGCTTTGTTTGACATTATGCGTATTATCAAAAAAGTTATGCAAACGATAGACTTCGGTAATCAGCCCATATTTACGAGCGGTTTTTAACAGATGAATACAGCCTGATGATTTTTGGTTGGTATTGGAATTGATAATGAGCATATCTTTATTGGGGTTTTGGCGTGCGTCTGCAAAGGCATTTTTCATCATCGTCTGCCCTTGTCTCACCGCTTTTTCAATACGCTCTGGCGACCAATGGTAATTGCCGTTTTCATCGGTAAGCAATTTATCATTTTCAATATGAATAATCTCACCTTTTGGAAATTGGGCTTGAAATTCGTCGATTTTTTGCTCGGCAAAGGTGGATTTGCCAGAACCTTGATGACCACGAAGTAAGATAAATTTTTGCATAATTTTTCCTTAAAATCATTTAATGACAAATTTGACCTGTTAGCCAATAATTACCTGTGATGATATTGCCAGTTTTTGGCATTTTTTCAAATAAATCAATCGCATAAACAGCGTCAAAAATACCGCCATAGCTTTTGATTTGGCAATGATAAAATTTTAAATTGGTTAATTTATTTACCAAACAATTAACTTTTACAACTTCGCCCGATAAATGAATACGAGCGGTAATATTTCCTTCGCCCCCTGTAAACATACCGCTAGGGCTTAGACTTTCACTTGCCCAAATTTGACCGCTATTATCATAACTTTCTTGATTATCAAAGATTTCTATTTCTCTGGCGAAAGCACATAAATTCATCTGAATAATATGACCGCCAATATCGCCTAAGGTTGCCACATTTGGCACATCAATAATCAAAGGACAATCGCCATTTACCCATTCGTCATTTTCATAAGCCGTTGCATTTATCCAACCCTGCACCCAACCTGTGCCATAAACTTCATCAACAAAAAGACCGTCCACGCCTATTTGGTGCGTTTGACCTTTAAAATAAGGTTCAAGACTGGTAATTTGATGATTGCTATTTAAAATTAACCACAATTCCAAACCATTCATATCACGATAAATATCGTAATTAAAATCATGGCTGTGTTGTTGGTGGTTTTTGTGTTTGATGACCAATTCAATCAATTGATTGTATTGTTGTTCAGTCTCGCCTAAAAAACCGATATTTTGATAATTACTTAACATATTTTCTCCAAAGATAGTAAAAATTTTAAACCCAATAAAATAGTGCCTACACTTTTTATTATCCAAATGTCGTGCCAAGTTGAAAAATTTGCCAAAATTAGTTTTTAAGTAATTGATTTTTAATGGATTAAAATTTTTAAATGAGTTAAAAATAAAAATCATCTTGTCAATATTTTTGGAAAAATCTATAATAAAAGATATATTTCTATCTAAAATTATAGAAAAAATTTAGAACATGAATACAGACTTTTTGCAAACAGACACGCCAATTCAAAATCCGTCCACGACCACAGGACGATTTGATGATATTTTTGGTATTTTAACCGCTACACAAGGGGCAACCATTGACGAAATGAATGAAACCATAGCCCAATGTGCGTGCGAATTTAACGAAGATTTGGAAGATTAACCATGAAAAAATCAGTCATGATAGGCTTTCTTGGCACGGTATTAGATGACGGATTTAGCCAAAGACGGCGAAAAAAGTGGCGACCCAATGTCAATGTACATCAAGTGATGACCTTTGACCGTGTGGAGCTGTTTATCGCCCCACAATACGAACGCCTAGCCCTGCAAGTCGTGGCGGATATTAAGGAGATTCGCCCTGACATCACGGTCAATCTTATTCATACGCCCCTTGACAACCCTTGGGATTTTGGGGAAGTGTATGACAAACTTGCCGAATGGGCGGACAGCTATCCTTTTGATATTGAACAAGAAAATTATCTTACCCACATCACCACAGGCACGCACGTTGCTCAAATTTGTCTGTTTTTGCTCGTGGAAAGCAGGCAAATTCCCAGCACCATTTTACAAACCGCTCCGCCAAAAGGCGACACGACCGACTGCGGTGTGGAAGTGATAGACCTTGATTTGGCTCGCTACGATGCCCTTGCCAGTCGCTTGGATAAGGTCAAAAACGATGCGGTCAAATTTTTAAAAACAGGCATAGAAACCAAAAATCCCGCCTTTAACCGCCTTATCGGACAGATAGAACAAGTCGCACTCGGCTCAAACTCGCCCATGCTCATCATGGGGGCGACAGGGGCGGGCAAATCCCGACTGGCAAGGCGGATTTTTGAGCTCAAAAAATCTCGTCATCTCGTCTCTGGGCGGTTTGTGGACGTAAACTGTGCCACGTTGCGTGGCGATATGGCGTATTCGGCACTTTTTGGGCATAAAAAAGGGGCGTTCACAGGGGCGATGACGGCACGAGACGGCTATCTTTTGACCGCTCATAAGGGCGTGCTGTTTTTGGACGAGATTGGCGAACTTGGGGCGGACGAACAGGCGATGCTTTTGACCGCCTTAGAAGACAAGGCGTTTTATCCTATGGGGTCGGATACGCCTGTACACAGTGATTTTTGGCTGATTGCAGGGACGAATAAGGATTTAAAGGCGTGCGTGCGAGCAGGGACGTTCCGTGAAGATTTGTACGCTCGTATCAACGTTTGGCAATACACCCTGCCTGCCCTAAAAGACCGCCGTGAGGACATCGCTCCCAACATCGCCTATCAGCTTATCGCAGTGGGGCAAGAGCTTGGGCGTGCGGTGCGGTTTCGCCCGAGTGCCTACGAGCGGTATTTGGCGTATGCGATGAGTACTCGGGCGGTGTGGGCAGGGAATTTTAGGGATTTGTCGGCGAGCATTTTACGCCTTGCCACGCTTGCCGAGAATGGGATTATTGATGAAAAATTGGTCATTGATGAAATTGGGCAACTGGACGAATTATGGGCAAGCGATGACACGGACAAGACAGACGAGACGGACAAATACGCCAACATCAGCCCTACTCTATACGACAAAATCCACGCCCAAGAGCTAGATGAATTTGACAAAATACAGCTTATCCATGTCGTCAGTATTTGCCAACAGCATGATAATCTGGCAAGTGCAGGGCGGGCGTTATTTAATCATTCACGGCTAAATAAAGCAAGTGGCAATGATAGTGATAGATTAAGGAAATATTTGGCAAGATTTGGGGTGAGTTGGGGGGAGATAAAGGCAAAATAATATACACTATTTCTTTAAGTTATATACTTGTTTTGCTAAAATATGTTTGTAAAATAAGGTTGTATCATATCCACTCAATACGGAGATTTTTATGAAAAAGTTGCTAAAACCGCCAGTCATCGCCCCAGCCTTATCATCGGTATCTGCCTTAGCGTGTGAAAAACCGCAGGTAACGGGATATACTTCTGTGGATTGTCTTAAAGACGGCTTGGCAAAAGTAAAACAAAACGGCAAATTTGAGTTTATTGATAACAAAGGTAAAGTGGTTATCCCTGTTCAATATGATAATGCTTGGGTTTTTGAAAATGGTAAAGCCCTAGTGCAACTAAACGGCGAAGAATTTTATATAGACGAAACAGGCAAACGCCTAAATTGATTTTGGCACTAGATTTTTAAAATAAATCCAATAAAAAACACGGTGATTATCGTGTTTTTTATTGTCATAGTACACAAAAATGATTGTTTTTACAGAGAGTTTTGTAAAATAAATTCAGGGCGAATTGCAATTCGCTCCTACACGCCCAAATCTTAAAAGAAGTTACAACCAAACCCCCCTGCACCCCTTGCCAACCCACCTTAATCCCAAGTCCGATAAGCAGAATTATAGATGAATTGACATACTAGTGCATAAAAATACCAAGCCAATTCGGTTGATATTTTTGCATCATTAGGGTGTGTTGAACTTTTGTATTTGCAATGAAAAATGAGGAAAATCGCACGTTTTTCAAGGAAAAAGTGAAGTTTGATAGTCATTCTATCAAACAAGCTTTTGACGAAGAAAAACAAGATTTAGCCATTTTTCATGCAAAAACACTATTTTATTTCTATAAAATTTCTAAATGTTAAATTGTGTTATAAAGGTTCAACACGCCCTACTTATTATTCCCAATATCAGTATCAATATATAAATCATCAATATCAAAAGAATACCCTATTGATTTATATTCAACAATCCCATTAGTATAAGTTTCTTCATGCCAACCAAACAGCTTACCCCTGCGATGAATGGTAACCGATTTTGTTTTTTGGGAAATCATGACAATCTCTTCAACGGAATGAAGGTTTTTATATTCATCAATTTTCATTGGCATTTCTTTGTTTGTATTGCTTTTTGACAGAACTTCGCCAATTAGAATTGGTCTTGCCGTTACAAGTGCATCACCTTCAACACCACAAGCAATGGAAAAGTCAGGATAACGAACCTGATACTCCGATGTTTGAATGCCAAAATCACTAGGGCGAACCTTGCAATCTGGCATATTCTTTCTTAAAAAAATTTAACATCAAGGCAATTTGAAATAATCAGGCTATGATTTGATGAACCGCCAGCCATAGCAACGATTTGACCGTCAATCAATTCTACGCACTCATTGGGATTTTTTTCCATATAAGCAACAAACTCTGCAACCGTCATTTTTTTGGATTTTTCCTTTGCTACAACTGTTTGATTGTTACTAAGTACAGATAATGGGAAATTTGTGTTTAATGTAGTCATCTTTTACCGTTCCAAAAAACCTACC
>NZ_MXAN01000037.1 GCF_002027545.1 Moraxella lacunata | reverse complement strand
ATCAAACAAGCTTTTGACGAAGAAAAACAATCCGACCACTTAACCATGTAAATTTTAAAATTTTAACTTAACCTTCCAAATTAAGTGGTCGGATAGCCATTTTTCATGCAAAAATTGATAAAAGCGTTAAATTTTCATCTTATTTTATAAAAATGTTATCAATGGTAGGCACGCCCTAATACAAACGCAATGATGTTTGGATGTAGGGGCGTGCTGTGCACGCCCATAAAAATGACAGCATTAAAGAATGTGGAAAGCACATCCCTACAAACTCGTAGTAAATATTAAGTGCGTTAGGTGTGGTTGCTCTCAAACCCCTAATCTAATTTTGCTAATTTACTTCATTCTCAGCTTAAAATGGTAACTTATTGATTTTTAGGAAATTATTTTTAATATTGTAGGGGCGAATTACATTCGCCCTTGATAAATCGATCGCTTGCATAAAGTTGAGAGTGGGGTTAATTTACCAAATCCACCCCAATAATTTGCCCGATATTTATCCAACACTTATCTAGCATTTATCCAATAATAGCCATAGCCATGAGATTGTCCGCCATTTTAAACCAAACCCACTCCGCCCAATCATCCAGTAACACTCATCTGTCAAGCCCAGCCAAGCAAATAGAGCAGGCTCATGACATGCCCATTAGCCATGATACAGGCCCAAGACAAGCCACGGCTCAGACTCTGCTATCAGCGATAGAGTGTTGGCTGTCGTCACTGACAGGGCAGAATTATTCGCCCCACACGCTGTCGGCGTATCGGGCGAGCATGCACCGCTTTGGCGAGTTTTTGGGGCGTTATGGCGTGGACTGGCAGGACTGTCGCCCCAAGGATTTGGAGTGGTATGTCGTGACACGGTTGGAGCAGGATAGGGTGCAGACAGTGAGTGTCAAACGGGACATTTCTGCCATCAAGCGGTTTTATCAGTTTGCCATCAAGGAGCAGGAGCGGACAACAGACAGCAAAGTGAGTATCTGCAACCCGACCATCGGTTATCGCCTAAAATCTGCCCCCAAGCCCTTGCCTGTGGTGTTGGATGTGGATTTGATGACACAGCTGTTGGAGCAAGCCCCACTTGATGACCCCGAGCAGGCGGATTTGTGGGTGCGAGATAAGGCGATGTTTGAGCTGATGTACAGTAGCGGTCTGCGTTTGGCGGAGCTGGCATCGCTTGATGTGGCGGATGTGGATTTGACTGCCAAATCGGTTAGGGTGCTGGGCAAAGGCAAAAAAATGCGTGTCGTCCCTGTCGGCACCAAGGCAATACAAGCCATCAATGCCTACCTGCCTTATCGTACATTATGGCAAGCCAAAAAAGTCGCCAAAATTGCCAAGCCTGATGACATCACGCCTACCAGTACCGTCAAGGCGTTGTTCATCAGTGAGCGACACGGCAAAAGGCTAAGCGAGCGTGCGATACAACTTCGTCTGTCGCTGTGTGCCACTCGGGCAGGCATCGCCCAGAGTTTGCACCCACATTTGCTTCGGCATAGTTTTGCGTCGCACCTGTTGTCATCTAGTGGTGATTTGCGTGCGGTGCAGGAGCTGTTGGGGCATAGCAATCTTAGCACCACGCAGATTTATACCCATGTGGACTTTGGGTCGCTGACCAAGGTTTATGACAAGACACATCCTAGGGCGACCGCCAAAAAGTCCTAATTATAACTCCACCCGACATTCAAATATCGGCATGTTTTTGCGGATATCATTCTGCTCACCTTTATCAAAATCAGCATAAATGATTGTAAAATCGCCACCGTCTGTCGTGTCTGTACTGCTGACGATTTGCCCGTTGGCGTTCACTATCATGCCATGCCCCCACGTTTGGCGGGTTTGGGGTTTGCCCTTGTGGGTAAAATGGTTCGTGCCACCTTGTGCCGAGCCGATGATAAGGCATTGACCATCAAGCGAGCGAGCGGTTAGCAAGGATTGCCAATGAGCTTTACCTGTGGTGTGGGTAAAGGCGGACGGCACAGTGATGATGTCCGCCCCCATGTCTCTAAGTTTTTGATAAAGCGTGGGAAATCGCACATCAAAACACACGGTCATGCCAATGCCAACTGCCACACCGCCTAGCACACAGTGAGCCACGACAGGTGTATCGCCTGCTTCAAAGGTGCGACCTTCATCATAACTGCCCACACCGTCCGCCACCGACGCCCGAAACAAGTGGATTTTGTCGTAGCGGGCGATGAGTGTGCCTGTATTGTCAAACAGTAGGCTGGATTGGCGAAATTTGCTGTCTAATTTGCCGTCTATGGGCGTGCCATCGGGGCGAGTGGGGCAGGGCAGTGTCCCTGCCAAGATATGAATGTCCATATTACGGGCAAGGCGTGCATAAAAATCCACCATCTCATCAAAACGACTGGCAAGCTCACGTTGCGACCCCATGACACACGCATTTTCAGGCAAAACCACCAAGTCCGCCCCATTTTGTTTGGCGGTAGAGACAGCCTTTTTGATAATGGCTAGGTTGTTATCAATGTTATCTTGGGAATTTAGCTGAATGTTGGCAATCTTTGGCATGGTTGTCCTTGTTGGTGCATGATGTTGAATTTATTATAAAGCCATTTATCAAGCTAGGCAACTTTTGGACAAATTTGGGGTGACTTGATGGTTGGCGTGATGGTCATGATGGATGGGGTTGTGATGAGATTTTAGGCAGGAAAATAAGTTATAAAATAACAATGATGGGCGTTATTGGGGTGTTATGTCGTAAAATTTACGCCTTTTGGCAAAATCTATGCAAAAATTATGCCAAAATGTTGTAAAATTTAAAAGTTAGTAGATATTTTAACAATTAGGACAGTAGTACACCCATGAGTCTCTCATTTGGCTTGGGCGTTGGCTTAAACCAATCCCAAAAACTCACCCCACAAATGCAACAGGCAATCCGTCTGCTGGCTTTGTCGCACCTTGAATTGGAGCAAGAAGTGCAGATGAAGCTAGACAGCAATCCTTTGCTTGAACGGGTTGATGAGAGTTTTGAGACGGAGTTTGACGGCGATGAGCTGACTTTGGATGACTGGACAGATAATGGTTGGCAAAAAAACGATCAATCAAATACAGATAATTTTGATGAACCTTTTGACGGCGACAGCTATGATAAACTGACTGAGTCTGGTTTTGATGATGGAGCAATGGATACAGCTTGGGATAATGTCTATGCCTTTGATGTTGAATATCATGGTGATTTTGGTGTGGCAGGTAGGCATGATGATGAGCATGAGTTTTTGGGAGCGACACACACCAGTATCCAAGAGCATGTGCGTTTTCAGATGAATTTTAGTCCCATGAATGCCAAAGAGTCGCTGATTTTGGATTATTTGCTGGACGCCATGGATGAGATGGGTTATATCCGTCTGGGTGTGGATGAGTTGTATCAGAATTTGGCGACCCTTGCCAATTTTTATCAGTGGGAAGAGACGATTAGCCCGCCTGAGATTGTCTCGGTGTTGCAACGCATTCAGGCGTGTTCGCCAACAGGCGTGGGGGCGAGAAATCTGCCCGAGTGCCTAAGATTGCAACTTGACGAGCTGACCAAAGATGACCCTGATCTGCCTTTTGCCGACGAAGCTTATATGGTGCTTGGGGCGACCACTCATTTGGAGACGAACAACATCAAGGCACTCATGCAAGACACCGACCTAAGCTCTGCTGAGATAAAAGGGGCGATGGCGATTATCCGCAGTCTTAACCCCGAGCCTGCATCTGAGTTTTATAAAAATGAAGGCAGTATCGACCAAAGTATTGATATTCCTGATATTCTAGTCATTGCCTTAGAAGAGACAAAAGGCAGATATGCCAAGAAGTCACTGGCTAATGTCACCGACACCGATGCATGGCGAGTGGTGTTAAACCAAGAAGTTATCCCTAATTTGCAAATCAACCAAGAATATGCCAGTCTCATCAAAAAAGGCGATGATGGCGATGATAATATTTATCTCAAAGATAAGCTAAATGATGCCCGTCTGTTCATTCGCAGCATTGATGAGCGTAACCAAAATTTGCTTAAAGTGGCAGGCTGTATCGTTCGTCGCCAGCAGGGGTTTTTGGAGCGGGGTGTGGAAGCGATGATTCCTTTGACCCTAAAAAATGTCGCCGATGAGATTGGACTGCATGAGTCCACCGTCTCACGACTGACCACCAATAAGACCATGCTCACCCCGCAGGGCTTGTATCCCTTAAAGTACTTTTTCTCATCTGGTGTGGGCAGTGAAGATGGCGAGATATCATCAACTGCCATCTCCGCCCAAATCCAAAGCATGATTCAAAACGAAAACCCCAAAAAACCACTGTCAGATGCTTCTATTACTGGCGTGTTAGAAGAGCAGGGCGTAAGTATTTCACGGCGAACCGTAACCAAATATCGTGAAGCGATGGGGATTTTGCCATCAACACTACGCAAACAAAAAATCTAGGGCGTGCCTGCCTTTGGTCTTTGCCATGAAAAATGGATTAAAGTGTTAAATTTTCATCTTATTTTATAAAAATGTTATCAATGGCAGACACGCCCTAGCCATAAAAAACTCCACGCTCAAGTGTGGAGTTTTTTCTCATGAGTGGCATGACGTGTCTTATACACCTTGGCAGTACTGATTAATCAGTTGTTGGTGTTGCTGACGTTTTGAGCTAATCTCTTGATCATTTAGGTAGACTCGCTCGCCATTGGCGTTGGTCTCAAAAATACGACCACCGATGGTTAGGTTGGCAAAGTTGGCACGCAATGACTGACAGCGATTGGCAAGCTCTTGATTTTGTAGGGCTTGATTTTGCTGTTCTAGGTCGGCAATACGCTGAGCTTCGGGTGATGGCGCTGCTTGTTGTTGGGTTTGTTCTGACAGCTGACCTGCATCAGCGACACGCCCATCATTACGCATGGAGTGAACTTTAAAATTGGTGGTATTTTTTGGTTGCATTTGGCTATAAACCACTTCGCCATGCTTGCCAATGCTCTCATAGATGGTGGTATTGGCATTGGCGGTAATGCCAAAAGTGACAACACTAAGAAGTAGGGCGGTTAAGGTATGAAGTTTCATGAAAAAATCCTTACTGTTGGACGGTGTGAATTGCCCATCCAAAATCGGCAAAAAATTAATGCTAATATTGCAACAAAACCACGATAAAATCAAGACCAATTAGGCGAATAAATGCGGTATTTGTCGCTTTTTGAACAAATTTTGGTGTTATTTGAAAAAATTAACAATAATCTTTAAAAAACTATTGGCAAAAAAGATGTTTTGGGGTAAGATAGCCAAATCTTAATTTTAATAACTAAATTTGTCAAAAGTTTTTTAACTTATAAAAATTAGTTATAGAAGTCAGCGTTCTTTATCAAAAAGACGTTTGTTAAGTCCAAGCGAATAGATTACCGTTTATTCACACCGATTTAACATTGCACAAGACTTACCGGTCTGCAAGACGACATTCTCATCTCTTTGTCAGTCCTTGTACCACGTCTTTGGTAAGTTGTGTTTGTTTAACCCCATTTTGGGAAAAAGGATTGATATGACAGAGCAAACCACCCAAGCCCCCAACATGACGGGGCATACTCAGACGGCAGACGCTGCCAAACATTTCCATGAAAATCAAGCCAAACTTGCCCGTGGCGAAACTGTTGCCATGAGTGGGGCGGAGTTGTTGGTACAAGCCTTGATTGATGAAGGCGTAACCCATATTTTTGGCTACCCTGGTGGGGCGGTGCTACATATCTATGATGCCCTATTTAAGCAAGACGAGATTGAGCATATCCTAGTTCGCCATGAGCAGGCGGCAGGACACATGGCGGACGCTTATAGCCGTGTTACAGGACGTGCAGGCGTGGTGCTAGCCACGTCAGGGCCGGGCGTTACCAATACCGTAACCGCCATTGCCACAGCGTTTATGGATTCTATTCCTATGGTGGTACTGGCAGGGCAAGTGCCAAGCACCTTGATTGGCGATGATGCCTTTCAAGAATGCGACATGATTGGCGTGTCTCGCCCTGTGGTCAAGCATAGTTTTCAAGTGCGTAACCCTGCCGAGATTCCCACGATTATCAAAAAAGCCTTTTTTATCGCAAGCTCAGGTCGTCCTGGCCCTGTGGTGGTGGATATTCCAAAGGATATGACGAACCCTGCCGATAAATTTGACTACTTTATGCCAAGCGAGATTCACATTCGCTCTTATCAGCCAACGTCCAAAGGACATAGCGGTCAAATCAAAAAAGCGGTGGATTTGCTACTGTCTGCCAAACGCCCTGTACTCTACTCTGGCGGTGGCGTGGTGCAAGGCGGGGCAAGCGATGAACTTCGTGAACTTGCCAATTTGTTAAACTTGCCCGTTACCAACACGCTCATGGGGCTAGGGGCATATCCTGCCACGAGCGAGCAGTTTGTCGGTATGCTCGGTATGCACGGCACTTATGAAGCCAACATGACCATGCACCATGCGGACGTTATTTTGGCGGTGGGGGCAAGGTTTGATGACCGTGTTACCAACAACGTCAAAAAATTCTGCCCAAACGCAACCATTATCCATATTGACATTGACCCAACGTCTATCTCAAAAACCATTAACGCTCATATCCCTATCGTGGGCGATGTCAAACCTGTCTTGACCGAAATGGTAAATATTGTCAAATCCAGCGACAAACGCCTAGACGAACACGCCCTTGCCGACTGGTGGACGCAAATCAACGAATGGCGTAAACGTCATGGTTTGCGTTATGGCGATGACACGGACGCACCTGTCCATGCGATTATGCCACAACGTGTCGTTGAAACGCTGTGCAAGCTCACGGACGGTAAAGCGATTATCACGTCCGATGTCGGTCAGCACCAAATGTTCGCCGCCCTTTATTATAAATATGACGAGCCACGCCAATGGCTAAACTCTGGCGGACTTGGTACTATGGGTGTAGGTCTGCCTTATGCCATGGCGGCAAAATTGGCTTGTCCTGAAAAGACGGTCGTTTGTATCACAGGCGAAGGCTCCATTCAGATGAATATCCAAGAGCTATCAACGTGCTTGCAGTATAATTTGCCTGTTAAGATTTTAAATTTAAACAACGCTCAGCTTGGTATGGTCAAGCAGTGGCAAGACATGCTTTATGAAGGCAGACACGCCCAGTCGTATATGCAGTCATTGCCTGATTTTGTCAAATTGGCAGAAAGTTATGGACATAAAGGCGTAAAAATCACCAACCCTGCTACTATGGAGGAGGAGCTAAAACAAGCCCTAGAAATGGACGGTTTGGTATTTATTGATGTGTATGTGGACAGAAGTGAGCACGTCTATCCCATGCAAGTGGCAGGGCAGTCCATGCGTGATATGTGGTTATCAAAAGGAGAGCGTACCTAATGGCACAGTTACAAAAACATCTGATTTCGGTACTGATGGAAAACGAAGCAGGCTCGCTGTCTCGTGTGGTTGGGCTGTTTAGTCAGCGTGGCTATAACATTGATACGCTAAACGTCGCCGCCACCGAAGACCCCACGTTATCACGGCTTACCCTGACCACGATTACCACTGCCGATAAGATTGAGCAGATTACCAAACAGCTTCATAAACTCATTGAAGTGGTCAAAGTCCAAAACCTATCGGAAGTCTCTGGCGGTAGTCAGATTGAGCGTGAGCTTATGCTCATCAAAGTGCGAGCGACAGGGGTGTACCGTGAAGAAGTCTATCGTACGGCGGACATATTCCGCGCCCAAATCGTGGACGTATCGGCAAATCTTTATACCATTCTTATCACAGGGGATGCAGGCAAGCTAGACGGTTTTATTGATGTCATCGGACGAGATAAAATCCTAGAAGTGGTACGCTCTGGCGTGATTGGTATTGCACGGGGCGAGCGGACGCTTTCTTTGTGATGGCAAAAGTTGTCTTAAAAGGTCATATCATCATTCCTAAAACCAATCGGCAAGTTATTTTAGATGAACTTAAAAAACACATTGACTTAACACGTCAAGAAAGTGGTTGTTTGATATTTCAAATCACACAAGACAACAGCGATGTCGATAAGTTTTGGGTTTATGAAGAATTTGTGAACAAAGAAGCCTTCGACTTTCATCAAGCTCGTGTGCGTTTGTCTGCGTGGGGCGTGGTATCTGCTGATGTAGAGCGACATTATGAGCCGTTAATCATGATAGATGATTAGTATTGATTATCTACTAAAATGATTTAAGGAGATAAAAATGATTATAGAGCTTGCCAGCCTACCGCCAATGGTGCAGGCATACATCAAAGATGAAAAACAACTACAAGTCATTGTCAAAGATGAGCAGGTGCATTTAATGCCCTTACATCAATTTGTATCACAACCAACCAAAAAATCCGATTTTGCAGGGGGGTTGGCACAATTTGCGAATTCTGACTTAATGCCAAAAGAAGAACAAGCGGTAGAGATGGCAATCAGGAAAAAATATGGCATTGATTGATACAAATATTTTGTTGCGTTTTTTATTGCAAGACCACGATATATTAAGCCAACAAGCCAAGCAAATCATTGATGATAATGATGTGATTTGTTTAAATGCCGTCATTTATGAAGTCATTCACGTATTACAAAGCGTTTATAAAATTGACGGAGCATTGATTGCTGATAAACTTTTGATACTATTTGAAAATGATGTGATTGAAAGTGAAAATAAGTCAGTTATCCTAAAATCCTTATCAATTTTTAAAGAAACTTCTATGGATTGCTTATTAATTGCTTATCGCATCATTGATAATAGCGTAATTTTTTCTTTTGATAAAAAAGTCAATAATTATCTAAACAGAATAAGTTTTTAATTAACCCACGCCCTTAAATTACGGGCATTATTTTAAGGAAACTCGTATGAGCTTAAATATCTATTATGACAAAGATTGTGATTTGTCTATCATTCAAGGCAAAAAAGTTGCCATTATCGGCTACGGCTCACAAGGTCACGCCCACGCCCTAAACCTAAAAGATTCTGGCGTTGATGTAACCGTAGGCCTTCGTGCTGGCTCTGCTTCTTGGAAAAAAGCCGAGAACGCTGGTCTAAACGTTGCCGAAACTGCCGACGCTGTTGCTGGTGCGGACGTGGTGATGATTTTGACCCCAGATGAATTTCAAAAGCAATTGTACGAAAATGACATTGAACCAAACATCAAACAAGGGGCAACACTTGCCTTTGCTCACGGTTTTGCCATTCACTATAACCAAATTGTGCCACGCAAAGACTTAGATGTGATTATGGTTGCCCCAAAAGCCCCCGGTCATACTGTCCGTTCTGAATTTGTCAAAGGCGGTGGTATCCCTGACTTGATTGCCATTTGGCGTGATGCGTCAGGCAATGCCAAGCAAGTAGCTCTGTCTTATGCTGCTGGCGTGGGTGGTGGTCGCTCTGGCATCATTGAGACCAGTTTTAAAGATGAGACCGAAACCGATTTGTTTGGTGAACAAGCCGTTCTTTGTGGTGGTGCGGTAGAGCTGGTTAAAATGGGCTTTGAGACTTTGGTTGAAGCTGGTTATGCTCCTGAAATGGCGTACTTTGAGTGTTTGCATGAACTAAAACTCATCGTTGATTTGATGTATGAAGGCGGTATTGCCGATATGAACTACTCAATCTCTAACAACGCAGAATATGGCGAATACGTAACAGGTGTTGAAGTCATCAATGAGCAATCCCGCGCGGCCATGCGTAACGCCCTAAAACGCATTCAATCAGGCGAATATGCCAAGATGTTCATTGCCGAAGGTCAGCTAAACTATCCGTCAATGACTGCCCGTCGCCGTAACACTGCCGAGCATGAAATTGAAAAAACTGGGGCGAAACTTCGTGCGATGATGCCATGGATTGGTGGCAACAAAATCATTGATAAAGAGAAAAACTGATTTAGGTTTTCTTTTTTAAATAAAAATGACCGTCCTTTGGGCGGTTGTTTTTTCATGTCTTGCCAGTACGCCCCAATCAGCGTATAATAGCACATTTGTGCAGATTTATTTTTAATGATAGCTTATAATATTCACCATTTTTTAAACAGTTTGTCCGATTTTGCCATTTTGTATATTTTGGCAAGTCTCATCATTGCCATTTTGATTTGGGTGGAGTCGGCGTGGGTTGCCCGTAACGGTGGCAAATTGCCCCAAAATACCCCCTTTGTCGTTATTAGCATTTTAACGTCATCATGGCTTATTGTGTCGGGACTGGCGTTGTACTTTTTGGAATTTGACGGGGTGCTGATGAGCGTGCCTGTGGTTTATGGCGTGTATTCGCTACTAAGCTGGATAAAAGGGGCGAAATTCATCGGCGATGACCTGCCCGATGACCCAAAGGATATCATCTTTCCACGCAAATATCTTACCTATTCACAGTCGTTCGCCCTTGTGTTTGCCGTGCTTTGTGTGGGTATGCTTGCTTTGCCCTACACCAATTTATCTTTTTTGTAAAATTTATAAAAATAAATCCCCTTTTTTGGTAAAATTTTGTTATAATAGTCGTATGGTATTTATTTACCATAGTTTATGTACCATATATTGTGTTTTACTCGCCTTTGTGCGAAAAAACGACTTTGATAACTTGCGGACGAGTGCTGGTATCAGGGCGTATGTTAGATTTATTACTGAACCATTAAGGTAGCTTAACGGTTTGATGTAGAGTTTAAGCGTCGTATCTTTAACTTATTTTGCGGTTTTGGCAACATAAATATTTTCACGGCATTTTGCCATTATTTCCCCATTTTCAAGGAAAACTCTCATGTCAAACAAAGTTACTGGTACCGTTAAATGGTTCAATGAAGCCAAAGGTTTTGGTTTTATCGCCCAAGATGCAGGCGGTCAAGATGTATTTGCCCATTACAGTGCCATTACTGGTTCTGGTTTTAAAACCCTAGCCGAAGGTCAAAAAGTGGCGTTCATTCTAGGCGAAGGCAAAAAAGGCCCACAAGCCGAAGAGATTGAAAAAATCTAATTGCCAATATCATTGGCTAAGCACTCAAAGTAATTTGGGTGCTTTTTTGTTTTTGTTTTTGTTTTTGTTATTTTATGGCAATGTATTTCGGAAAAGCGTGTAGGGGTAAATTGCAATTTGCCCTATGATTGGATTTTTAAAAGAATGCCATTGCTTATTATCCAAACCACCAAAAATAAAAATGACTGCTCATTCACGTTAAGTATTTGACCAAAATTTGTAAATTTTAGACAATCTAGCATGGCATAAAGCTGATAAATGTGATATATTTTTATTAAATTTTTAAAACCCAAAAAACGGAGTAACCATGAAAGTATTAGTTGCCGTCAAGCGTGTTGTTGACCACAACGTCAAAGTGCGTGTTAAAGCAGATGAGTCTGGCGTGGACTTGACCAACGCCAAGATGAGCGTAAACCCATTTTGTGAAATTGCCATTGAAGAAGCGGTTCGCTTAAAGGAAAAAGGCGTGGCAAGCGAGATTATCGCCGTATCTATCGGCACCAGCCAATCGCAAGAACAACTGCGTTCGGCATTGGCATTGGGTGCTGACCGTGCGATTTTGGTGGAAACAGACGAAAAAGCATATCCTTTGCAAGTCGCCAAAATTCTAAAAGGCGTAGCAGAAGCCGAAGGGGCAGAGCTTATCCTACTCGGCAAGCAAGCCATTGATGATGATAATAACCAAACAGGGCAAATGCTGGCGGCACTCATGAATGTCGGTCAAGGTACTTTTGCGTCCGAAGTGGTGGTAGAAGGCGGTGCGGTCAAAGTAACTCGTGAGATTGACGGTGGTTTGCAAACCGTGAATTTGCCACTGCCTGCGGTCGTTACCACAGATTTGCGTCTTAACGAACCACGCTTTCCAAAACTGCCTAACATCATGGCTGCCAAGAAAAAGCCACTAGACACCAAGACTCCTGCCGATTTTGGTGTGGACATGACATCTAAACTGACCACATTAAAAGTCAAAGCCCCTGCCGAACGCAGTGCAGGCGTAAAAGTGGCGAGCGTTGATGAGTTGATTGATAAACTTAAAAACGAAGCGAAGGTAATTTAAAGTAATTTCAAAATTAATTAAAAGGTGGAAATGTAGGGGTGATTTATTCACCCATAAGTCCAAATTAGGGCAAATGTGATTTGCCCTTACATCTCCCAAATTAATTTGACCATTTATTTGACTATTGTAAAGATAAAAAGGATACAACCATGACCGTATTAGTTTATGCTGAACACGACAACCAAGAATTAAAATCGGCAACCCTTGCCACAATCACCGCCGCCAGTCAAATTGACAGCGACATTCATGTATTAGTGGCAGGCTCAAACGCCCAAGCCGTTGCCGACAGTGTCGCCCAAGTATCAGGCGTGAGTAAAGTGCTACTTGCTGACAACCCTGCCTTTGCCAATCAGCTTGCCGAAAATGTCGCCCCATTGGTGGTGGAGCTTGCCGGTAATTATAGCCACATCATTGCCCCTGCAACAACAACAGGTAAGAACTTTTTGCCACGAGTGTCCGCCTTGCTTGATGTGAGCATGGTATCAGACATCACGGCAGTGATTGATGCCAAGACTTTTGAACGTCCTATCTATGCAGGTAACGCCACAGCAACCGTACAATCGGCAGAAGATAAAATCGTGCTAAGCGTGCGTGGTACAGCGTTTGACTCGGCACCTGCCACAGGCGGTAGTGCAAGCGTTGAGAGCGTGAGCGTGGGCGGTGATAGTGGCAAATCAAGCTTTGTGGGTGAAGAGCTTGCCAAATCTGACCGTCCAGAGCTAACATCTGCCAATATCGTGGTATCAGGCGGACGAGCATTGGCAAGTGGCGAGAACTTTACCAAATACATCGAGCCACTGGCGGATAAACTCGGTGCTGCCATGGGTGCTAGCCGTGCGGCGGTGGACGCAGGTTTTGTACCCAATGATTTGCAAGTGGGTCAAACTGGCAAAATCGTTGCCCCTAATCTGTACATTGCCGTGGGTATCTCAGGGGCGATTCAGCACCTAGCAGGTATGAAAGACTCTAAGACCATTGTGGCGATTAACACCGACCCAGAAGCTCCGATTGCGAGCGTGGCGGATTATTTCTTAGAAGCGGATTATCAAGTGGCAGTGCCTGAGCTGACTTCTAAGTTGTAATTGATAAGACTTATCAAAAACGCATTTGATGATATCAAGTGCGTTTTTTATTAGGCGAGTTCATACTGTATTTTTCGTCCATTTTGGATTACAATAATCACCTTATTCTTAGCCATTTGCCGTTATCCCTGCCATGTCCGATGTGATGCCCAAAAAACTGCCCTATCTGTCGCACGAAGAGCAACAGCGAATCACTCGCCTGTGCGTTCGCTGTGCGTTGTTGCTCATGCAGTATGGGGCGGAGTCAGTGGTTGTGGTGGATTTGACCAAACGTTTGGGCGTGGCGTTGGGCGTTGGGGGCGTGGAATGCGGACTGTCTTTTAATGCCATTACACTCACCACGCTGTATAACGGGCATTGTATCACCACCGTACGCAACACCGTTCATCAAGGGATTAATGTGAGTATCTTGGTGCAGATTCAGCAGATTGTCCTAGATGTCGAACGTCAAAGACAAGCAGGCGGACGAGACGAACACGCCGTTACCCATACCGAAAAGCGACTGGACAACATCGACCGCACCACATATCCCAACACGCTCATGGCATTTTTTGTGGGTATGTCCTGTGCCTGTTTTGCTTATCTCAACGGCGGTGGCTTGGCTATCTCGCTAGTAACGCTCGTGGCAGGTTTTTGTGCCATACGCACCCGTATGTATCTGTCCGCTCATCATTTTAACCCTTTTGTGGTGGTTATTATTACCGCCTTTGTGGCGACTTTGCTTGGGGCGGTGGCGTACTTTTTAGAGCTTGGGGTCAATGCCGATGTGGCGGTGGCGTCTAGCGTGCTGTTACTGGTGCCGAGCTTTCCTATCATTAACGCCTTATCGGACATTTTAAAGGGGTATATCAACATGGGGGTAGGGCGGTGGATGTTTGCGACCATGCTGACGTTATCGGCGTGTGTGGGGATTGTTATCGCCTTGATTTTGTTACGCATACCGCATTGGGGGCTGTGATGACTGTGCTAACGCTACTGACGAATGTGGGGCTGTCTTGCGTGATTACGCTGGGGTGGTGCTTGATGTTTACGCTACCGAGACGTTATGTCGGGCTATGCCTTGTCATGACGGCATTGGGTTATGTTACCAAAACAGGGCTGTTGGCGGTGGGGAGTCATCTGGCGGTGGCGACATTTTTTGGGGCGATGTTGCCGAGCTTTTTGGGGGTGTATTTTGCTCAGCGACATGGGCTACCGCCAAAAGCACTCATCGTGCCGAGCGTGATTTTTCTCATGCCGGGTATCGTGGCGTATAAGGCAATGGTGAGTATGGTGCAGATAGGGTATTTTGGGTTTAGTATGGAGCTGTTTGTACTGATGATGACGTACTTTTTTGAAGCGATTTTTGTCATCTCGGCATTGGTGTTGGGGCTGTCGATTCCAGGGATTTTGTTTTATCGCAGAAAGCCGATTGTGTAGTTACGGCTGTCCCAACACTTCATTCATAAGCTGATGATAAGCGATAGCCCCTTTGGACGACTTTTCGTACTCAAAAATGGACTTGCCAAAACTCGGAGCTTCTGCCAATCGGATACTTCTTGGAATGACGGTTTTGTACAATTTTTCGCCAAAATAATTTTCAAGCTCCGTCGACACATCTTGAGCAAGCGTACTTCGCCCGTCATACATCGTCCGCACCACGCCACGAATGTGCAGTTTGGGGTTGATTTGAGTGAGCTTTTCAATCGTATCTATCAAATCAGCAATGCCTTCTAGGGCAAAATACTCGCACTGCATGGGGATAATCACGCCGTCTGTGGCGACAAGGGCGTTCACGGTCAGCATACTTAGGCTTGGGGCACAGTCCATGATGACATAGTCATAGTCCAGTTTGGCGTTTTGTAGGGCGTTTTTTAATAAAAGCGGTGCATCCGCCACGTCCGCAAGCGATACATCAATCCCTGCCAAATCACGGTTTGCCCCCACCACATCAAGGTGCTGACTTGCCATAATGGTTTTGACCAGTGGCACGTCATCAAGCAACACGTCCGCCACCGTATAATCAAGCTCATTTTTGTCAAGCCCCAGACTGGTTGTGGCGTTACCTTGTGCGTCAAGGTCAATGAGTAGCACACGCTTTTTGCCGATAAGTGCCAACGCACTTGCCAGATTAACCGCCGTTGTGGTTTTGGCGACACCGCCTTTTTGGTTGGCGATTGCGATAATTTCCATAAAATACCTTTACTATCAATTTGTTAGATTAGGGCAAATTACCCATACATTACCCCATTCTCAACTTTACACAAGTGATTGATTTATCAAGGGCGAATTGCAATTCGCCCCTACAATCCCAAAAATAATTATTAGATAATCAATAAGTTACCGTTTTAAGTTGAGAGTGAAGTATACATTTTAATTTTTGGCTCTGGTTCAAAAAGTATGCTACAAGGAAAACCGTTCGTGGTGAGCTTGTCGAACCATAACGGTTTTCCTACCCTTCGACAAGCTCAGGGTGAACGGAAAACCTAGTTCAGCATACTTTTTAGACTACTACCTAATTTTTAAAATAACTTTAATGCGTCAAATACACCACACACCGCTCATCGCTCATTTGTGGCACGTTAATGGGTTTGACTTCAATTTGCCAATCTGTCAAATTTACCACATCCTCGCTTGTTGGTGCTTTGCCTTTCATGGCGTACAGCACACCGTCCGCCTTCAAATAAGGCTTGGCAAGATTGACAAAATCATCAAGGCTGGCAAACGCCCGAGACGTGATGACATCAAACGCCCCGTCAAAGCCCTCAATGCGACTTGCCACAGGATTGACGTTGGCAAGTCCCAACTCGCCCACCATTTGACGGATAAACCGCACCTTTTTGCCATTGCTATCAAGGGCGGTAACGTGCCAATCAGGTCGCATAATGGCGATAATCACAGACGGCAACCCTGCCCCCGTGCCAATGTCAAGCACGCTTACGCCTGATTTATCGGCAAACGGTAAATCCGCCACAATCGCCAAACAGTCCAAAATATGCTTGATAAACGCCTCTTTTGGGGCGGTAATGGCGGTGAGATTATACGCTTTTGTCCAAAGCAGAAGATTATCCAAATAGCCGAGCAGTTGCTTTATTTGTACTTCACTAAATGTTAAATTTAGCTTATCGGAGACACGCTCTAATTCATGAGCAAATTCATCGGCATGGGCGGATATTTTATGATAAGTCATGTTTTTATAAATAATAATTGGGTTGTTTAAGTTGATTTTAACGGCTTTTTGCTATACACCCTTCGACAAGCTCAGGGCGAACGGAAAAACACCGCCAATTTGTAAATCCCCTATTTTATCACGTTTTAATCTGTTAAAATATCCCTTTTTCATATTTTAATAACAACAATGACCGACCAATTCGCCCCCTACCGCCTGCCCCACACCGCCCTAAAACGCTACACCGACACCCACGCCCTACCACCCGACAGCACGCACGCAAGCCCCACACCGCACCACTTTGGGCAACGCCGAGCTGTCAATGCCATACAGACCGCCCTTGACATCAAAGCCAACGGCTACCACGTCTTTGCCGTGGGCGAAAACGGGCTAGGCAAACGCACGCTCATCACCCGTCTGCTTGCCGAACGTGCCAAACACGAGCCGACCCCGCCCGACTTGGTTTATGTGCATAATTTTGACGCACCCCGCCACCCGATTGCACTTACCCTACCAAGCGGTCAAGGGGCGATTTTTGCCAAAGATATGCACAAACTTTGGCATGAATTATATAAAAAAATCATCGCCAAATTTAATAGCATCAGCTACCAAAACAGCATTACCGCCATTAAGCAATCCGCCCAAAAACAAGAAAGGCAATTGCTTGATGAAATCAACGCCACCGCCAAAAGTCATAATTTGACCCTACTTCATTCTGCCGACCAAAAAGCGATATTTACGCCCATTGACGACAAAAAACCCATTAACAATACCGCCCTTGATAAATTACAAAAAAAATTAACCAAAATAAACATAGAATTGGACAATTTAGATGATGAAGTCAATCAAAAAATAGATGAACTTCACGAAACTTTGTTAATCAAAATCATCACACCATTATTTACACCTATTTTAAAAAAATATGGCAATAAACACGATAAAAAAATCAGTCAATATTTAACCGAATATCAAAAAGACATCATGGAAAATATCCTATTTATCGTAGAGCATGATGAAGACTTTATGGTAAAAACGGCAAATATCCCCAATCGCTATTATGTCAATGTGGCGGTCAGCCATACGCCAAATAGCGGTTCGCCCATTGTCTTTGAAGATATGCCGACCCACCCCAATCTTTTGGGGCATATTGAATACGTCACTCAGCTTGGCACGATTTTGACAGACGCAAGCATGATACGGGCAGGGGCATTGCATAAAGCCAATGGCGGATATTTGTTATTAGAAGCGTCATCGTTATTAGAACACCCCTATGCGTGGCAAGGATTAAAGCGAGCCTTACAATCAAAATCTCTTAGCATATCAAGCCTAGAACAAATGCTAACTCTAACAGGCTCGGTATCTTTATCGCCTGATAGCACGCCATTATCCGTCAAGGTGATATTATTGGGCGAGCCTGATTTATATTATGAATTGTTAGAATTTGAACCTGAATTTAACAACCTATTTAAAATCCGAGCCGATTTTAATGATACTTTGCCACGCAATCACGACAGCGAATTATTTATTATTGGCAAAATCGCCGACATGATAAAAAAACAAGCATTACCCACATTTGATAATACCGCCTTTGGGGCGATATTGGACGAATTGTCCGTCTATGCCGATGATAAAGACAAATTGGATTTTCATAGAGACAGATTATTACAACTTGTGGTAGAATCGGCACGGCAGTTTTATTTAAATCATTCTGATGATACTGATAATAAAAATAGCCCAAAAACCGTCAATAAAACCCACGTCCAAAATGCCTTAGACGACATCAAAGAGCGAAAAGGTTATTTAAAAGAACTGTATTGGCAAGAGATTCAAAACGGACAACAGCTTATCAATACCACAGGAAAAGTGGTCGGGCAAATCAACGCCTTGACCGTGATTGCCTATGCCGACAGCGAATTTGGTTTGCCTGCCCGCTTGACCGCACTCATCGCCCCCAAGTTTGGCACAGGCGAAATCCTAGACATAGAGCGAGACGTGGAGCTTGGCGGAAGTCTGCACGCCAAGGGAATGCTCATCATGACGAGCTTTTTACGCTCATTATTTAGCCAATTTGCCGAACTGAACTTCTCAGCAAGCCTTGCCTTTGAGCAAAGTTACGCCCACATTGACGGCGACAGTGCCACCCTTGCCGAATGTGCCGTGCTACTGTCCGCCCTTGCAAATGTGCCGATAAATCAATCACTTGCAATCACAGGCTCCATGAATCAGCTTGGGGACGCTCAGGCGATTGGCGGTGTGAACGAAAAAATCATCGGCTTTTTTGACGCTTGCTTTGAGCGTGGACTAACAGGCGAGCAAGGCGTGATTATCCCAAAAACCAACATCGGACAACTCATGCTCCCTGATAACATCGTAGGGGCGGTAGAGCGTGGCGAGTTTCATATTTATGCGGTGAGTAGCATTTATGAAGCGTTGTTTATTTTGACCGATATGCCGATTCATGATAAAAATAAAAAAGGCGATTATAAAAAGGATACGCTATTTGGCAAAATTGTAAGACGGCTTATACAATGGGAAGATGATGATAAAGAGAAATGAAAAACTGGCATATTATTAAAGGTGTGTACTAAGTCGTATGGTAGGGGCTGGCTCTACACGCCCGATAATACCCACAATCCAATAATTTCAACAAAATGACACATTCTCAAAATAGGCAAACCATTCGCCTACAATATTATGATTACACCAATCATGGTTATTATTTTATTACCATTTGTTGTATTAACCGATTGCATTTATTTGGTCATATCATAGATAATCAAATGATATTAAATGATTGTGGAAAAATCGCTCATGATACTTGGCTGGATAATCAAAATAAAAGACGAAATATTCAATTACATGATTTTATCATCATGCCAAATCATATGCACGCCATTATAGAAATAAAAGAGCAATTACCAAATATTCATCAAGATAAATTTATCAGTCAATCCAATACCATAGGTTCTATTGTTCGTGGCTACAAATCAAGCGTGAGCAGTCAATTAAAACATATATTTAATCATTCGGTTTGGCAGAAAAACTATTATGAGCATATTATTAGAAATGAACAATCTTATCAAATGATTTCAGAATACATCAGTAATAATCCTGCATTGTGGGAACAGGATAGGTTTTATGAGATTTGAAGAAATAGATTTGTGTTTTTAATATTTACTGCAGGCTTTGTAGGGGCGTGCTGAGCACGCCCCTACGTCCACATATCAGAAATTTATAGTAACTTTTAAAATTAGATATGTATAGTATATCCCTACAACACACCCCTTTTAAAAACCAAAACCCAAAAACCTACACCCCAACAATCCCAACTGCCCCAAAATCAAATGGATATGCCACCGTTATCACGCATTCGTCCACCCAGATATTTTTAAAATAAAATTTCCCAATCCCATCATGACATACATACCCACTATCATCCGTCATAAACACTGCCTTTAATTCATGTAATGGCAGACGAATGCCCAGACCATGTGCTTTTAATACCGCTTCTTTAATCGTCCAATAGACAAACCACAATTTATCATCTTGACTTTGTTGCCAAGCGTAATATTCATCATCATGAAAATAACGTTTGGCAAGGGCGTTTTTATTTACATGACGATTGGTGTTTTCAATATCCACGCCGATATTTTGAATGGTTAAACTATATATTAGGGCATAATCAGTTTGGCAATGAGATTGATTAAAATGCAGATTGGGGATATTTTTTATAAAGGGTTTGCCATTGTCTTTTTTATCATAAATGGGTATGGGTAAATGATTGTTTTGGCAAAAGTGCATTAAATGAGCATGGCGATGATTGGCAATGATTTTTTTTTATCAAGCGGTGTTAAATTATCCAAGATAATATTTGATAATGGCGTATGGTATAAATAAATCATAAGCAAGATATAAAAACGATATTGAGATTTTTAAAATAACGGTCGGTGTAATTGTGGTATAATAATCGCCAATACCCATTTTGTCTAGCCCCCTGCCATGACCGCCAAAACCACAAAAACGAAACTTGCCACCGCCAAAACTGCCGACACGCCAGCGTCTCGCCCGATGAATGCCGACAAGCGTGAGCGGTTCTTTGCCAAGCTGTCCGAGCATATCAAAGAGCCTGTAACTGAGCTGAACTACTCGTCCGATTTTGAGCTACTCATCGCTGTCATGCTCTCCGCCCAAGCCACCGACAAAAGCGTGAACATCGCCACCGCTCGCCTATTTCCTGTGGCAAACACCCCGCAGGCGATTTTGGATTTGGGGCTGGACGGCTTAAAGAGTTATATCAACTCAATCGGGCTGTACAACTCAAAAGCGACCAACGTCATCAAGACCTGCCAAGACCTGCTAGACAAGCATGGCGGACAAGTGCCACGCACCCGAGCCGAGCTAGAAGCGTTGGCAGGTGTGGGACGAAAGACCGCCAATGTCGTGCTAAACACCGCCTTTGGCGAGCCTGTCATGGCGGTAGATACGCACATTTTTCGGGTAGGCAATCGCACGGGACTTGCCACAGGCAAAACGGTGCTGGCGGTAGAAAAGGCTCTCATGACACGCATTCCTGCCAAATATCTGGTGGACGCTCATCATTATCTGATTTTGCATGGGCGTTATACCTGCATGGCTCGCTCGCCAAAATGTGGCTCGTGCGTGGTGTTTGATGAATGTATGTTTAAGGATAAGGACAAATGGGCAGATTTAGCGTAACGATTTTTAAAAAGGTAGTTGGCGTATTGGGAATATCGGCGATAAGCCTATTTTCATCGCTAAGTTTTGCAGGCGGAGATAATTATTCTATTAAAATCAATCAAATCCAAACGCTTGCCAAACACAAACACATCATTTATCTTGAAAAATTATCCCCCGAACCAAGCCTTCAAAATGAATTTAGCGGTTGTAAAGATATAAAAATTACGGTTGATTATAAATTTAAAGAAAATAAAATCCGCCAATTTTTATTGTACATTCAATTATTATTTGGTGCTAATTCTGAATTTCATCAAGGCGTTAAGCAATTAAATTGATAATATCGTCAAATTAAATCATCAGCTAACCCAAAATCCAAATATCATTTATGAGACCGATGATGTAGAAGCCTTTTATCCTGATAAAAATAATAAATGTCATTTTTATAGTAAAACCTTAGAAGTATATGATGATAAAGAAGCATATATTCAGTTTTTTGTGAGATAAAGTGATGATAATTTGCCAATCAGTAAAAATGAAAAATTGGTTTAAATAATCATTAATTTAAATTTCATATAGGTAAAAATGTTTGGATTATGGTTAAGTGTTAATTTTATTTTTCCCTTACTGGCGGTTTATTGGCTGGTCAGTCCGATATTTCTATTGCCCAAAAAACAGCTTAGCCGTATCAATGTCTTATCCATCATTATGATTATGGCGTTGTTGGATTTGGTGTGGCTTGTTATCATAGTAACAACCAAAGACGGGGTGCAAAATGCCGATTTCATTATGTTTGTGATTGGGGCTGTTTTATGGATGTGTTTGGGGGCAAGGCTGTTTTATCAACATGGACAGCGTTCGGTAGCGGTCGCAAAAAGCAAACCATCAGAGCAAATAATAACAAAAACGACTGTCAATGATAAAATCACGGCATCTATGCATGATATTGATGAAAGCCAAAACAGTTATGTTGATAAAGACGAAAAATTAATTAACGACAAGCAAATCAATCATACTGATAAAAACGAAAAGTTAATTAATAGTAAGCCAATCAATCATGATGATAAGAGCGGTGATGATAACAGTAATAATGATAAAATGAGCGACAATAACCATCAAAATGACATATCGGACAATGTACCATTAATACCCCAAGAATTAACATCGCAAGAATTAATGCCACAAGAAACGTCCCAACAAAACCCTGATAGCCACAAACAGCCCAACCAAAGCGATGATGATTGGCAAGCATATAAACAAAAAATGGAGCAAGCGTGGGCGGACACAAGAGTGAAGCTCACCCAAAAATCAGAACAGCATAAGAAATAAAAAACTAAAAAACAACTGCCGATCTGGCATATCGGCTATGGCAGGTTTTTCCATAGCCGATATTAATCATCAAATGGATTCTTGGTTGTCTAAAACAGCCCCACAATCTCCCCATCAACCACATCAATGCTCATGGACGCAGGGGCTTTGGGCAGTCCAGGCATTTTCATGATGTCGCCACAGAGTGCGACCAAAAACCCAGCCCCGTGCGAGATGGTAATTTCACGCACGCTGATGGTAAAATCTGTGGGTCTGCCTAGGGCTTTGGTGTCATCAGAGAGCGAGTATTGGGTTTTTGCCATGCAGATGGGCAGGTGTGATAAGCCTAATTTGTCAATGGCTTTGATGTCAGATAAGGCTTTGGCACTAAGTGACACACCGTCCGCCCCATAGATGGTCGTGGCGATGGCGGTGATTTTATCGCTGACACTGGCGTTATCATCGTAGGTCAGAGTGAAGTGGTTGGGGGCGTGCGTGGCATCGATGACTTTTTGGGCAAGGTCAAGACCGCCTTGCCCGCCTTTTGCCCAGACATCACACAGTGATACCGCCACACCCTTGTCATGACAGGCTTGTTCTATTAGGGCAAGTTCGGCATCGCTGTCGCTGACAAAGCGGTTGATGGCGACCACCACAGGCAGACCAAAGGCGGATTTCATGTTGTCGATGTGTTTTAGTAGGTTGGGCAGTCCTTGGGACAGAGCGGAGAGATTCTCGCCAGTCAAGTCATCTTTGGCGACCCCGCCATTGTATTTTAAGGCACGCACGGTTGCCACGACCACGACTGCATCGGGGCGAAGCTCTGCCAGTCGGCATTTGATGTTACAAAACTTCTCCGCCCCCAAATCCGCCCCAAAGCCTGCTTCGGTCACCACATAGTCGCCCAGTGCCAGCCCGAGTCGTGTCGCCACGACCGAGTTACAGCCATGGGCAATGTTGGCAAAAGGCCCGCCATGAATGAGTGTGGGCGTGCCTGCCATGGTTTGAACTAGGTTGGGGGCAAAAGCGGTTTTGAGTAGGGCGGTCATCGCTCCTTGGGCGTGCAAATCTTTGGCGAACACGGGCGTATTATCAAAGCGGTAAGCGACCATCATGTTGCCCAGTCGCTCTTTTAGGTCGTCCAAATCCCGTGCTAGGCAAAACACCGCCATAATCTCAGACGCCACGGTAATGTCAAAACCATCAGGGCGAATCACGCCATCACTGGGTTTGCCCATGCCACCCATGATGTGACGAAGAAAGCGGTCGTTCATGTCCAAGGCACGTCGCCACAGCACTTTTTTGGGGTTGATGCCCAGCTCATTGCCGTGATGAATGTGGTTATCAATCAAGGCGGACAGTAGGTTATTGGCACTGGTGATGGCGTGAAAATCACCCGTAAAATGCAGGTTGATGTCTTCCATGGGGACGACCTGTGCCTGACCGCCCCCTGTCGCTCCGCCTTTGATGCCGAACACAGGACCGAGCGATGGCTCACGAAGGGCAAGCACGGCACGCTCACCGAGTGCGGTTAATGCATCGCCCAGCCCGATGGCGAGCGTGGTTTTGCCTTCGCCAGCAGGCGTGGGGTTGATGGCGGTCACTAAGATGAGCTTGCCTTGGCGGTCAGTGGTCGGGGTGTGTCGGATTTTGGCTTTGTATTTGCCGTAGTGTTCAATGTCGTCGTCGGACAGCCCGAGTTTGTGGGCGATGTCACTGATGGGGGCGATGGTCGCCAGGGCGTTACTGGCGATTTGGGCGTCGGTCAGTTGGGTCATGATAAGTCCTTAACATCGTGTCAATGTGGGTAAATGGAATGTGATTAAATGGGTTGTAGGGGCGAATCACATTCGCCCTTGCTAAATCAAACACTTACACCTAACAAACTTAATATTTACCACAGGCTTTGTAGGGACGTGCTGAGCACGTCCTTTGATAACATGCCAATTTTTATAGGCGTACGCAACACGCCCCTACATCCACAAATCATTGTGTTTGTAGTAATTTTAAAGTTTATTGGGTGTAGTCGTCATTATTGATAAAATGATTATAATCATTTTATCAGCAAAAAGCCATGACAAAATTAGGGTTATGATTGTCGGGCGGGTGTTTTGCCAAGCAGTGCAAACGCCACCCACAAAGGTCCAATCAGCAAAAATTGCAAATCTTCAAAAAATGACGGCTTTGCCCCTTCGATCTTATGCCCGACAAATTGCCCAATCCACGCCACCACAAACACCCCAACCCAAAACCAAATACCAACAGGGGCAAACACGGCAATACCAAGACACAGCCCATAAAAGGCAAGCATGGCAACAAAGGACGACAAAGACAATCGCACATAAAACCATAGCACGCCTATCGTAACGACTGCGAGCAGATACACAGAAATGTGATAAAGCAGGGCGACTATGGTCAAAAAGATAATCGGCACACAGATATAATGAATGCGTTTGTTCGTGGGATTTTGATGGCTGACGGCATATTCGGACAGCCAAAGTGATAAAGGTTTTTGCGATTTAAATGGGTGCATAAAATGTCTTTATTTTAGGCTTGTTAAAAGAATGGGTTAATTTATTGTTAATACAGCTAACAAAATTAAACTTTACTACGGAAACCGTTCACCCTGAGCCATGCCTGCGGGTAGGAAAACCGTTATGGGCAGGCATGGCTCACCACGAACGGAAACCATAGTGCTTTTTCATCTTGTAAAGTGCAATTTAACCCATGATAAAAATATTGTCAATCGTTTGCTATGATAAAGATTTAATATTTAAGATTTTTAAATGACTGCTAAATGACTTTTTGGTTATTTATTTTCGGCTTTATTTATCTTTTCGCTCCGATACCACCCATATAACCCAACAATGGCATTAACCTGATAAACCATTGTCTGAATAGCAAAAATATAATTGGCGGTCATGATATTGACAATAAGCCAAACCATATTAACAATAATCCACAAATACCAATTAAAAGAATATCGCATTATCATCGTGGCTTGGGCGGTAACGGATAAAATAAATGCCAAAATGTTAATGGTATAAAAGCTAATCCCCATAAAGGTAGTGCCGTCATCTTGATAAATGGCGTAATTATGAGTGGTAAGCCAATCATTGATAATTGGAAATAAATAAATGCCAATAGTGATAAATAAAACGGTAATTGTCCACACATATTTATTTGCCGATTGCACAAGCATATCGCCGTCTGCGTCCGTGTTCTTTTTCCAATAAATCACGCCCCAAACGTGCGTAAAAAAGTTAAAGAGTGGGGCAAGCATGAGTCCAATCGCTCCACGACTGCCCTGCACGACCACTTCGCCGATAGTGGCAAGCATACCAAAGCCGTTGCCCATGACGTTTTTGCGAAAGGACAAGCCGACCACGCACAAAAGCCCGATGTAGGAGACGATAAGATAAAACCAGTCAAGCCCTGTGTGTTCGGTGGTTTGCCAAAAGCCGACAAATAGGGCGATGACCCCAACCACAAACCAAGCGATTATCCATTGCTTTGACCAATCTTTATCGCCAAATCCTGTGATGTTATCCAGAAATTTAAATTGCATGGGTGTCCTTAGTGAAGTTATTTCAAAAAACTTAAAAGTGATTTTAATCTAATCTTAACCTAAAATGGTGGTTTGTTGATTATTGGGTGATTTTTGGGTGTGAGATTAAATTAATAACTCTCCCTTGATGAATCAGTCACTGATATTAAGGCTAAACATGGGGCTGATTTAAAAAAATTCCAATAAAACCTACTCACACCGCCATCGCACACGCAAAGCCACTTGCCCATGCCCAGTGAAAATTATAACCGCCAAGCTGACCTGTGACATCCAGCACTTCGCCGATAAAGTATAGACCATCGCACAGCTTACTCTCAAAGGTTTTGCTAGATACATCACGGGTATCCACACCGCCAAGGGTTACTTCTGCCACTCGGTAGCCTTCGGTGCCTGATGGCTTGATTTGCCAGTCGTTTAGGGTATTGCCAAGCGTGATGAGTTCTTTGTCCTTGATGTTGGCAAGATCGCTGTCTTTGTGCTGTTGCCAAAAATGGCTCTCTAACGCCAATAGCAGTTTTTTGGCAAAATAGGGTTGTAAGGCGGTGCGAATGTGCTGTTTGGGGTGCGTGTGTTTGTGTTTGATTAACAGCTCGCCTGCACTCATGTGTGGCAGTAGGTTAATGTGAATGTACTCGCCGATTTGCCAGTAGTTGGATAGTTGAAGCATGGCAGGGCCTGACAGTCCCCGATGGGTAAACAGTAGCGGTAGGGCAAATTGGGCTTTGTCATTAAAGGCGATGACGTCCATGCTGATACCGCTTAGCTCTTTTGCCATGGCTCCGATGTGGCCGGTAAAGGTAAATGGCACAAGCCCTGCCGATGTTGGCAGTATCTGATGTCCAAACTGCTCGGCAACCTGATAGCCAAAACCGCTCGCCCCAAGCGTGGGAATGGACAGACCGCCTGTGGCGATGATGAGTGAGTGGGCAGACAGGGTATGCTCACGGTTGTCTTTGTGCGTGGTTAGGGTGAATGTGTCGCTCTTGTTGATGGTGCTGATTTTGGTGTTTAGCCAGATGGTTACGCCATGATGGTCGCATTCGGTCAGGAGCATGTTTAGGATGTCTTTGGATGAGTCATCGCAGAACAGTTGCCCGTGCGATTTTTCATGAAAACCAATGCCATGCTTATAGACATAATTCATGAAATGATGGGGCGTGAATTTTGCCAATGCCGACCGTACAAAATGCGGATTATGGCTGATAAAATGCTCAGGACGCACGTCCATATTGACGAAGTTACACCGTCCGCCCCCTGACATGAGAATTTTTTTGCCAGCTTTGTTGGTGTGGTCAAGCACCAACACGCTTTTGCCACGCTGGGCAAGATGAAAAGCACAAAACAGCCCAGAAGCCCCTGCACCGATGATGATGGCGTCAAAGTGGGTGGCGGGCTTAGGCGATGATGGGGTCGGATGAGTCATGATGGTGTGATGATTTGATGATGAGTGTCAAAGGATAAAGGATAAAAATAAAGTGGGCATAAAAATTGCTTTATTTTACCAAAAATCTGTGTAAAAATCTTAAATTTTTACACAAAAACACCCCATTTTAGGGTATCATACGCCCATATTTTTATGTTTAACTCGCCATGTCTAACGATAAGCCCAACAAGACTAGCATTTTTACCCTGCCCAATAACTTGACGATTGCTCGCATTGTCATGATACCGCTGTTCGTGGCGATTGCGTACATGCCCCCCGCACTTGGCATTGGTGTGCCTGCCATTCCTGATAACGCCATTGCTCGCCTTGGCATGCTAGAATACAGCGATAACATGCTCCGTCATTTTTTGCTGACGTTTGTTTTTATATTGGCGGCAGTGACCGATTGGCTCGATGGCTATTTGGCACGTAAATTGAACCAGAGTTCGGCATTTGGACGCTTTTTAGACCCTGTGGCGGATAAATTGATGGTGGCAGCAGCACTGATTGTTTTGGTGCAGTGGCATCCAAACATCGTGATGGCGATTAGCGCCATTGTCATCATTTCTCGTGAAATTGCTGTGTCTGCACTGCGTGAGTGGATGGCAGAGCTTGGTAATCGTACCAGTGTGGCGGTCTCATATGTGGGTAAATTAAAAACCACATTTCAAATGATTGCCATTATTGTGTTGCTGCTTAACTGGGAGAGTTTGGAGACGTTGGGTTATGCCTTGATGGTTGTTGCGGTGATATTAACCTTATGGTCAATGATGATTTATCTTAGGGCGGCATGGCCTTATTTAAAGCAAAATTAAATTTGAAGTAATTAAATTTGAAGTAAAATTAACAAAAATCCACAATCATGTGTAAGTTGCGTATAATCGCCAAAAATGGCTTATGATATAATAAGCCGTTTTTTCTGTGGCTTATGCCATTTTATCATTTCATCATGGCTAAAAATATGTCAAAATTCACCTGTTCGCCCCGTTTTTCCATCCTAGCGATTGCTTTGTCTTTGACTCTGCCCCTGCCAGCGATGGCACTGTCTGCTGATACCGCCAAAAGCGATGGCAGTGTATCAAGTTTATTCGCCCAGCAACCCAAATCAAAATTTTTACCTGTTCATCAGGCTTTTAACGTCTCTGCCCATCAGCAAGGCAACCTACTCACACTCACATTTGGCGTAACGCCTGGGCATTATGTATATAAAGATAAAATCAAACTGACCTTACCTGATGGTGTGAGTATGGGAACATGGTCATTTAATAAAACACACACCATGATAGATGACCCTGAGTTTGGACGGGTAGCGGTGTTTGATGATGACGTGGTGGCAACTGTTAAATTGACCGCCAGTGCTGATACGAATGCTCCGATAAGTATCCGCTGGCAGGGCTGTGCCAAGGCGGGGCTATGCTATCCTCCTGAGACGCTAAATACCACCATCAATCTGACAGGCAGTTCTGATTCATCAAAAAATAATGACACAGGCACTCAGAGCGCAAATAAGACAAGCCCATCTAGAAAAGGTGCACCCAAAGACGCAGGGTCTGGCTTAAATAATGACTCAAACCATGCTTTGGATAAAAGAAATCCAAATGTAGCACCTGCCCAATCTGGACAGACAGCGACAAATCAAAATGAGGTGAGTTTATCCACCAACCAAAATGCCACGCTTGATCAAACATCATCAACCCCATCATCGCCATTGGTAACTCATGTGCTTGATGATGAGCAAGGGGGGGTCATGGGTGAGCCAAATATGGGTTTGGACAGTCATACCTCTGATGGTATGGTCAATCTCTCAACCAATGCCTCAACCAATACCCAAACTAAGACAACCTTAGACACCAATCATCAGGCGCTCAGCAGCCAAAGCGACCCCTTTGGTATTAACAAAAACCCTGCTTTGGCGGTATTGTTGCTCTTTTTGGCAGGATTGTTGTTATCCTTTACACCATGTGTCTATCCAATGATACCGATTGTTGCTAATATTGTAACGCACAACAAATCTAACACCGCTTTAAAAGGCTTTGTTTTGTCGGGCAGTTATGGGCTGGGCGTAGCAACCGCTTATGGCGTACTGGGGGGATTGATTGCGTGGTTTGGGCAGGCATTGGGTGTGCTTGGACTGTTACAAAATCCTTATGTGTTGGGAATATTTGCCATTATTTTTGCCTTGCTTGCCTTGTATATGTTTGATGTTGTTAAGATAACATTGCCATCTGGGGTGCAAAACATTTTACACAGAAAGTCTCAATCTGCTGACGATAAACTGGGCAGTGTCGGTGGTAGCTTTATTGCTGGGGCGTTATCGGCGTTGGTGGTATCGCCTTGCGTGTCTGCCCCCATGGCAGGAGCTTTGACGGCGGTTTCGGTAAGCGGTAGTGTGCCTTTTGGTTTTATTGCTTTATTCTCTTTGGGGTTGGGGCTGTCTGTGCCACTCATGTTCATCGGTTTGGCACAAGGTAAGTTCATGCCAAAAGCAGGCGAGTGGATGAACCGTGTCAAGGAATTTTGTGGATTATTATTACTGGCGGTATCGCTGTCTTTGTTGGAGCGACTACTGCTGTCGCCTGTCATGCTTGTCATTTGGGCGGTGTGGTTTGCGATGACGGCGGTATGGCTGTTTAGAATAAAAAATATGGCATCCCATGCCTTTGCCTTGGTAGGGGTTGTTTGGACGGCGTGCCTTGTGGTGGGAGCAAGCATGGGGGCAAATGACCCATGGCGACCTTTGAGCAAACTTGGGACAACAGCGACAGCGACCATCGCAGATGCTAGGGCAGATATTAAGATAAGCAGTCTGGATGAACTTGACCCCATTCTTGCCAGTCATGAAAAAGTACTGGTGGATGTAACCGCCGATTGGTGTGTGGAATGTCGCATCATGGAACGCACACTGTTTACCAACCGCCCCGAGGTGCTGTCAAATTATCAAGTTGTTAAACTGGATATCACTGAGACCAATGACGACAGCCGAGCCGTATTGGCACGTTATGGGCTGTTTGGGCCACCTGCATTGCTCATTTATCAGCAAGGACAATTACAAACCATGCTGCTCGGTGAGGTTAAGCGTACCGATTTTGAGACTGCATTGGCAAAATTTTGATGATTTTTTAAATAATTAGGGTGTGCCTACCTTTTGTGTTTTTCATACAAATATCAAAGGTAGGCACGTCCTAATTACTGTTTGATTTACAATTTACAAGCATGTTTGATTTTTGTTAAAATATGCTGTTTGTTCTAGTGTATAATGATTGATAAAATTAGATAAGGTTTAGATACATGATGCCCAATGTACCGCTCTTATTTGATGAGCGGCTAACATCATTTGCGTTATGTGCTTGTGTGAGATATTTATGAATTTTATTCCAAAGCGATTGAGCCTTGCTGTGTCATTCTTGTTACCGTGTTTGGGTGTCATGAGTGGGCAGGCATGGGCAGAAGAGATGATACTACCCATCTCTGATGAGCGTGTGCAGATAAGTGAGCTTGACATTGCAAGCCCCATATACGATGAACGGCTGTTTTTTGATTGTGCGTCTGTGTTAAATGATGGCGAGCGTTTGGCATGTTTTGATAGCATTGCCCTAGGTAGGGTGCCAAGCGTGCTTCATGAAAAACGTCCCCTTGATTTAAAACAGACATTTGGACATCTTATAAAAGGTAGCCCACAAATTGCCTTTATTGAGCCTGTCAAGTATTCATCGGCCATTGATATGACTTTAACAGACGATGGCATGAATGAGATGAGTGATGATATGAGTCCTAACATCAGTGCCAGCGGCTTTGGTAGTGTGGATGGTGGTAGATACACTCCGATGAGTCTGGCTTATGACTTGGACAAAAACAGTGGTGGACTGTGGAAGGCTCGTCCCCATAACCCCATGTATGTCCTGCCGGTGTTTGTCAATACCAAACCCAACCGTTCGGTCAGCACCTCAACTCAAGAAGTGGTGGACTATACCGACAATGACATTCGTAGTACCGAGTTAAAATTCCAAGTGTCATTTAAATCCAAAGTTGTCGAAGACCTGTTTGGCACGAACGCAGACATGTGGTTTGGCTATACTCAGCAGTCGCATTGGCAGGTGTATAACGAAGATAACTCACGTCCGTTTAGGGCTCATGACTATCAGCCAGAGCTGTTCATCACTCAGCCTGTGGTGGCAGACCTGCCCTTTGGTGGTAGGTTGCGTATGTTGGGTGCAGGTGTGGTACATCACTCAAATGGTGAGGATGACCCGCTGTCACGTTCGTGGAATCGTGCCTATGCCATGGCAGGAGCAGAGTGGGGTAAGTTTACGGTCATGCCACGTGTGTGGGGGCGTATCTTAAAAAAGGACAATGGCTCCAAGCCCAACGATAATCCTGATATCATGGATTATTATGGTGATGTGCGTTTTATGTATCAGTTTGATAAGGGTAATAACGTATCAGGCACTTTGCGTTATAATCCTAAGAACAGCAAAGGAGCGATTCAACTTGACTATGTTCGCCCCATCGGCAAAGGCGTAAGTGGTTATGTTCAGCTGTTTCATGGCTATGGCTCATCCATCATTGATTATAATCATGAGTCTACAACCGTGGGTGTGGGTGTGATGTTAAACGATTGGATGGGGTTATAATCCTTGCCTGCTCGTCTGCCCCCATATGCCCTTGCCATGCTTGCTTCATACATACATGAGTGTTGCCAGTTATGTGGACAAGCGATAGATGTCAGAGCTGATTTAAAGATGGAACATGCAACCCAACATGCCCCATTTTACCATGCCCCTTTTTATCGTACGCCATTACTTTGTATTTATTGCCATGCACAATGGGCGGATAGATTGCCAATATTTGTCATACGTGATGATAAGCAGGAGATGCCTTTGTATGCAGCTGCTTATTATGAGGTGCCATTAAAGCGGGTCATGACGGTTTTTAAGGATAAAGCGAATGTATCATCACTTATGGTTTTGTATCATCTGATGAGATACGTCAGGCGACCCCAAGGCGTGAGTGCCGATAACGCCGTGCTTGTTCCAACTCCGACCACAGGCACTCGTTTGGTGGAACGGGGTTTTCACCCTGTGCTGATTTTGACCAAGTATTTATCTTTTTTGTGGCAGATACCGATATGGCAGGGCATCTCTCGCTTGGATAATGCCATTCATCAGCGTGGTCTTAGTCGTGGTGAGCGTTTGCAAAATGTGAAGCATGATTTTTATCTTACCGGTACGCTACCTACCCGCCATGCGATACTGGTTGATGATGTTGTAACCACAGGCTCAACACTGCTTGCCATGGCAAATGCCATTTGGTCAGAGCATGCTACCGCCAAAGTTCATGCCGTTTGTGTGTTGCATGGGCGAGAGGGGATTCATCTGCCGGTGTGGGGTAGGTGATGGGTGGCTTTTGGCGGATGAGAATCGATTTAAAAACTTTGTCTTGCCATACATAAGATTGTTGTTTTTATAAAACAATCTTTTTTGGTAATTTGAAGTCTATACGTTTACACAACAAAACATGAAAGTCATCAAAATATCACAAATCCCTTTGAATTGACTATTGATTTTATGGCTTTTTAATATTAAAATAAAAGCATATAAATTAATATTTAGTTTATATATTACTTTTGGAGAAAAAATGATGAAAACTTTAAAGTTAGCAACCCTAACTACTGTGGTACTATTTTCTGGTACTGCCATGGCAAATGTCGTAACTGATGCAGGTCACACTATTGTGGACAGTGGCAAAACTGTATTTACCACACTAGCCAAACCAGGTGCCATCAATGCTGAGATTGGTACATTGGGCTATGGTGCGAGCATTGCATGGTCAGCCAACGAATCAACCGAAGTGGTCGCTGGTTGGAATGGTGGTAGCTTTGATGTGGATACCGATATTGGTGGTAGCGACTCTATCATCAACTGGAAAAAAGTACTGGGCGATGAGTGGGACGACTACCAAGGCAACCTAAGACTTGATGGCGATTACAGCAACCCTTATGTTGGTGTTAATCTACGTCCTTGGAAAAACCGCTTGACCGTGGGTACTGGTGTCATTGTGCAAGACAACAAGCTTAATGCTACCCTTAAGATTGATAACAAAGAGTATCAGGTTAATGGCGACATTAACGTTAAGGCAAAGTCTGGTAATACCCTAGCCCCTTACTTAACTTTGGGCGTTAAGCCAAACATTAACAGCAACAGTCGCTTAGGTTTCTTTGGTGAGGTGGGTGCTACCTATACTGGTAAATGGAAAACCGAGGTGAATGTGGATAACGCTACTGTTCTAGGCGGTCAACGTGAAAAAGAGTTCAAAGCTGACTTAGAAAAAACCATCAGAGATAATAACCCTACCTGGTATCCCATCGTTAAAGTTGGTGCAACATATCGCTTCTAATCTAAGCACCTAACTTAAAACCCCAAAGTTTTAAACTTTGGGGTTTGTTTTGATTTCGGGTTTTGGAATTTTTTAGATGGCATTGTCGGTCAATTTAATGGAACCACCCTTAGCACTTCTTCAAGCGTGGTAACACCTTCTGCCACACGTTTTGCCCCTTCTATGCGTAACGGTAGTACGCCTTCGCTATATGCTTGGCGTTTTAGGTCGTCAAGGCTTGCGTCTTTGGCAACCAGTTTTTTGAGTTCGTTAGACAACGGCAAAATCTCATATAGCCCGATTCGCCCTTTGTAGCCTGTGTTTCTACATTCGTCACAGCCCACGGCGGTGTAGATTTTGGACGGTACGGGAGCATTCCACGGAGCGACAAGCCCACGCCATTCGTCCGCTAGGGGCGAGTTTTCGCTCACGTCTTGGGCGGATTTACAATGGGGGCAAAGCGTTCTGACAAGCCTTTGAGCCATAATACCCAAAATGGTTGCCGATGTCAAAAACGGCTGAACGCCCAAATCATGTAGCCGTGTCAAGGAGCTTGGAGCGTCATTGGTATGCAAGGTGGATAACACCAAATGCCCCGTGAGACTTGCCTGCACCGCCATGTCTGCCGTCTCGCCGTCTCGGATTTCGCCCACCATGATGATGTCGGGGTCTTGTCGCATGAGCGAGCGAATGCCGTCTGCAAAGTGCAAATCAATCGCCGAGTTAATCTGCATTTGGTTAAAAGACGGCTCAATCATCTCAATCGGGTCTTCAATGGTACATACGTTCACTTTTTCGGTAGCAAGTTGTTTGAGTGTGCTATATAAGGTGGTGGTTTTGCCTGAACCCGTTGGACCTGTTACCAGAATAATGCCGTTGGGATGAGAGGTGAGAGCGTGCCACGTTTCTAGCTGTTTGCCCGTCAAGCCAAGCTGGGCAAAGGTGCGTACCAGCACTTCGGGGTCAAACACACGCATGACGAGCTTTTCGCCAAAAGCGGTGGGCAACGTAGATAGACGAAGTTCGGTTTCTAGTCCTTTTGGCGTGCGGGTTTTTAATCGCCCGTCTTGGGGCTTTCGTTTTTCGGCAACGTTTAGTCGCCCCAAAATCTTGATACGAGCGGTAACGGCTGTCAAAATCGCACTCGGCATCTCATACACGGTATGTAACACCCCGTCAATTCTAAATCGCACCTTGCCCGTCTCACGGCGTGGCTCCAAATGAATGTCGGAAGCTCGCTGTTCAAAGGCATATTGTAAGAGCCAATCCACAACCTTGACGATGTGTTGGTCATTGGCATCGGGATTGCTATTATCGCCAAGTTGGAGCAGGGCTTCTACGTTGGTAACGTCCGCACTTGCTTTTTTGTGGGCGATGTCTGCCCCTGCGATGGCTTTTGTTACTTGATAGAACTCGGCACGGTAGCGACTTAGCTGTTCGGGCGACAGATAGACGGTTTTGATGGTTTTGGGGTGGACGATGTGGCTGATGTTGGCATGCCAATCGTGATAAAAAGGTTGGTCAGTGCCGATGATGACTTCTGTGTCGGTCACAGCAATGGGCAGAATGTACTGATTTTTGGCGTATTCAAAGGACATGATGCCCGTCACGCTCGGCACGTCCACTTTTAGGGGGTCAATTCGCACCACGTCCACACCAGCTTTGCCCGCCAACCACAGATTGAGCTTATCCAAAGTTAGGGGCTGATGGTCTAATAAATTGGTCAGATTAAAACGGGCGATGTTTTGGACAGGGTGCAAGGCGGGGTCGTTGCGACTGGTGATGACAAGATTGTATGATTTTTGGTCAATGCGACCTTCTTTTAATAGCTCATCCAAGCACCAACGCAAATCGACGATTAGGGACAACTCATTCATGACGACTCTATTTGTGATAAATAAATGCTATTGTAACATGAATTATTGGCTTTGTTTAACCAAAATAAAGACAAGCCATGATAGGGCGTGCTATCATGGCGTATCTGTTGTTTCGGCTGTGGCTTGGCTCTCTGGCTGGTATTGTGATATTAGGCTAGATAAGCTGTGCCAAAAGCGTTACTGCGTTTTTTGTTGATTGGGAGTGGAGCTGGCAGAGTTTGTCATGGCAGCGATACGTTTGGTAACGACAAGGGCGATAGGAATGCTTACCACAAGTCCTGCGACCACAGCACCAAGCACCGTTTGCATATTGGTCATGTCATTGACAAACACCACAATCATCAAAACCCCAATGAGTACGGTAGAAGCAATCGAAAAGATGGCACTAAACAGTGGAATGTTCATGGTAAACCCCCTATTACTTTTATGGATAAAATCTATACGCTATTTATACACCTTTTTTACATGAATGTTAAGCGTTTTTATCTAAAATTCCATAATTTTTATAAGGGTTTCATATTAATTCCAAAAAGTTATTAAAATTTTTAGATTTTCAACCAAATTTTGTGAAAAATTGGTTAAAATCACTGTTAATTATGGCGGTTTGTGATAAAATTAACCGTTTATTTAAAATTAAATTCGCCCCATGATTTTTAAAAATCACAGGCAATCTACTGGATATGACCATGACAACCGCTCACTTAAATAAAACCATGCAACTGACCGAAGTGCGTCAAGCCTTTATTGACTTTTTTAAAAGCAAAAACCACACGCCTGTACCGTCATCTAGCCTAATTCCGCACAATGACCCCACGCTACTGTTTACCAACGCCGGCATGAACCAATTTAAAGACACCTTTTTGGGGTTAGAAAAGCGAGACTATGTGCGTGCCGTGTCATCACAAAAATGCGTGCGTGCAGGAGGCAAGCACAACGACCTTGACAATGTTGGCTACACCGCCCGTCATCATACGTTTTTTGAAATGCTCGGTAATTTTAGTTTTGGCGATTATTTTAAAAAGGATGCCATTGCCTTTGCGTGGGAGTTTTTGACCGATGACAAATGGCTTGCCCTGCCAAAAGACCGCCTTTATGTAACTGTCTATCATACCGATGATGAAGCCTTTGACATTTGGCATAAGGACATCGGGCTTGCCCCTGAGCGGATTATTCGCATTGGCGATAAAGGCGGACTTTATCAGTCGGATAACTTTTGGGCGATGGGCGATACAGGACCTTGCGGGCCTTGCTCCGAGATTTTTTATGATTATGGCGAGCATATCGCAGGCGGGCTACCGGGTACGCCTGACGAAGACGGCGACCGTTATGTGGAGATTTGGAACTGTGTATTTATGCAGTTTAACCGCCAAAAAGACGGCACGCTAGAACCCTTACCCAAGCCGTCCGTGGATACAGGTATGGGGCTAGAACGTATCAGTTCGGTCATGCAGGGCAAATATGGCAACTATGAGACGGATTTGTTTATCAATCTCATGAATGCGACCGCCCAAGTGATTGGCGTGGAAAATACTTATGAGCCGTCTTTTAAAGTCATCGCCGACCATATCCGTGCCGTGTCGTTTCTCATCGCTGACGGTGTTCGCCCAAGTAACGAAGGGCGTGGCTATGTCCTACGCCGTATCATTCGCCGTGCGGTACGTCATGGCAATAAACTGGGGGCAGACGGGGCGTTCTTTTACAAACTTGTCCCCGCTCTTATCAAGGAAATGGGCGAAGCCTATCCGCAATTGATTGAAAAACAAGACGAAATCGGAGCGGTCATTTTAAAAGAAGAAGAACAATTTGCCAAAACGCTAGCACAGGGCTTACGTCTATTATCGGGCGAATTAGAAAGTTTAAACACAGGCGACACCTTGACAGGCGAGACGGTGTTTAAGTTGTATGACACCTATGGTTTCCCAACCGACCTAACTGCCGACATCGCTCGTGAGCGTGGCGTGGGTATTGATGAAGACGGCTTTAATGTGGCGATGGAAGCCCAACGCACTCGTGCCAGAGAAGCGGGCAAATTTGATGTGGATTACACAAGTAGCGTAAAGGTGGAGACCCCAACCGAATTTGTCGGCTATGACCTGCTAGACAACCAAAGCCAAATCATGGGCGTGTACCAAGACGGCAAGGCGGTGGAGCGTCTGGGCGAAGGCGATGAAGGTGTGATTGTGCTGTCTGCCACGCCATTTTATGCCGAAGGTGGCGGTCAAGTGGGCGAGATAGGCGAGATTAGCACGTCCACAGGGGTGTTTTTTGTTGAAGATACCAAAAAATCAGGCACGGCGATTATCCATTATGGCACGGTAAAAATGGGCGAGATTGCCCCAAATCAGTCCGCCAACGCCCAAGTAATTGCCGATGTGCGTAAAGCGTCTGCTAAAAACCACTCCGCCACGCACCTACTACACGCCAGTTTGCGTGCGGTGCTAGGCACAGGCGTTGCCCAAAAAGGCTCGCTGGTGTCGGCAGATGTGCTTCGTTTTGACTTCTCTTATGATAAGCCAATCAGTCATGATGAGCTGACTACCATTGAACGCATGGTAAACGAGCAAATCCAAAAAAATACCCCCGTGCAGATTGAATACCTGCCCATTGATGAAGCCATTGGCAAAGGGGCAATGGCTCTGTTTGGTGAAAAATATAGCGAAACCGTGCGTGTGCTGACCATGGGGACAAATGCCGATAACTCTACGTTCTCCATTGAGCTGTGCGGTGGTATCCACGTGGCTCAAACAGGCGACATCGGTCTGTTTAAAATCGTCTCCGAGAGTGGTATCGCATCGGGCGTTCGCCGTATTGAAGCCTTGACAGGCATGGGGGCGGTGCGTTATGTGCAGACAGGCGAGACGATTTTGGGTAATTTGGCAACGAATTTTAAGGCAAAACGTGGCGAGATTGAAACCCGTGTCGGTAGCCTTGCCGAGCGTAACCGTGAGCTTGAAAAACAGCTAGAACGCACCGAGCAAAAACTGGCAAGCCTACAAGCGGTGTCGCTACTACAAAATGCGGTCAAAGTGGGCGAGACAAACCTACTCATCGCCAAAGTGGCAGGCGTGGACGGTAAAGCCATTCGTGGACTCATGGACACCCTAAAATCTCGCCTTGACGGAGTGATTGTACTGGTGGGCGAGAGTGATGATTTGGCACTGTCGGCAAGCGTGGCGAAGGGCTTGACTGATAAAGTCAAGGCAGGCGACATCATTCGTCATTTGGCAAGCGAATTGGGCGGTAAAGGTGGCGGTAAGCCTGACTACGCCCAAGGCGGGGCAAGTAAGGTTGATGGGCTTGATAAGGTACTTTCGGAGTTGCAAGGCGAGTTGGCGAGTAAATTGGCGTAAGTAATTTGGGAATGTGTAGGGGCGAATTGCAATTCGCCCGTACAATTTTGTACTACAATCCCAATTTGTAAGGTGCGTAATACGCACCAAGTTTATGCTGATTGCACAAATTGGTGCGTGGTACGCACCTTACACCCAAAAACTTTTTAATTAGAAAATTGCAATGGTTATTAAAATCGTACGCTATACCACTTGTTTGATATTCTTTTTGTTAATGCTTGGTAGTATTGATGAAAGTAGTGTTTGGACATCAGTAAGTTTTTTGACTGGTATAGTAATGACGATTGATGAAAAAACCATTTGCCAAAATTTTAAAGTCAAAAACTATTGGATTTTTTATGCGGTGTGGATTTTTGTGGCGGTGATGATAATGGCAGTGGCGTTTTATTTTGAATTAAAGGGGCATAATTTGTAATGGCGTATTACCAAGAATATGATTATTGTATTCCTGCAAAATTTGGAATAAGGATAATGCTGATTGGTAATATCGTGAGTATTGCAATGATATTTTTGCCTGAAAATTCTTTTGGCTTTATGTCAGTTATTATCTCTATGATTGGTATATTATTGTTAATTTTATTTAATCTGCTTGGGGTGTTCATAGTTATTAAATCATTACAACCAACTAAAAAGATTATTGTAACTGATACTTACATTCGTTTTCCCAAAAAACCATTATCAAATGATATTATTACCATATATTATGACAATATAACAAAATTTGAAAGGGGTTTTATGCGAGAGCATAGTACCCTTGAAATCAAAGATAAAAGACAAAGGGGTGTATTGGCAGATATTGGTTTTCTTGATAAAGAAAATTTTGAAAAAATTTACGACCACATTCATTGGGTAAATTATACCAACAAATTAGGCAAAGAATTAGGTTTATCCGAAGCACAAAAATCCCAACTTTTAAACAAACTCATTTAATCTTCCAAAGCCATTTTTATTTTATAAGGAAAAATTATGGCACTAATCGTACAAAAATACGGTGGTACTTCAATGGGGAATACCACCCGTATCAAAAATGTCGCCAAGCGTGTCAAACGCTGGCACGACCACGGTCATCAGGTGGTGGTGGTGGTTTCGGCAATGAGCGGAGAAACCAACCGACTCATCGGTTTGGCTCGTGAAATTTCAAACGACCCAGACCCTCGTGAATACGACCAAATGGTTGCCACAGGCGAGCAGGTGTCTATCGCTCTACTTGCCATGGCACTAAAAGACTTGGGCGTGGATGCCAAATCCATGACGGGTCGTCAAGTCGCCATTAAGACCGACACCACCCACACCAAAGCCCGCATTGAGCATATTGATGCTGATAACCTAAAACGAGAATTGGCTGACGGTAAAGTACTGATTGTGGCAGGCTTTCAAGGCGTGAACGAACACAACGACTTGACCACGCTAGGTCGTGGCGGTTCGGACACCACAGGCGTGGCAATTGCCGCTGCCATTGGGGCGGACGAATGCCAAATCTACACAGACGTGGACGGCGTATACACCACCGACCCACGAGTAACCTCAAAAGCCAAAAAGCTCTCTAAAATCACTTTTGAAGAAATGCTAGAAATGGCAAGCCTCGGCTCAAAAGTGCTACAAATCCGCTCGGTGGAATTTGCAGGCAAATACAAAGTGCCACTTCGTGTCCTATCTAGCTTTGATGAAGGTAATGACGGGGCTTTTGATGATGAATTTAAACAAACTGTCGGTACGCTGATTACCGCTGATGAAGGAGATGATATGGAACGTGCCGTAATCTCAGGCATTGCCTTTAACCGTGATGAAGCCAAAATCGTTGTGCTTGGTGTGCCAGACCGCCCTGGTATTGCATCCGCCATTTTAAGCCCGATTGGTAAAGCCAACATCGAAGTGGATATGATTATCCAAAACATGTCTGAAAATGGCGTAACCGATTTTAGCTTTACCGTGCCTCGTGGCGACTTTGACAAAGCCATGAAAATCCTAAACGAGCAAGTCAAAGACGACATTGGAGCGACTCAAGTGGTGGGAGCGAGCGATGTGGTCAAAGTCTCTATCGTGGGTGTGGGTATGCGTTCGCACGCAGGCGTGGCAAGCAAAATGTTTGAGACATTAGCGTCCGAAAACATCAACCTACAAATGATTTCAACCTCCGAAATCAAAGTATCTGTACTTATTAAAGAAGAGCATTTGGAAAAAGCGGTCAAATCACTACACACTGCCTTTGGGCTTGACCGTGAAGACGGTGAGAGTAAGGTTGCAGGGCTATAACTAGCAATTATGTAACGATTTGGTTTATTAATCATAATCATTACGTAAAAATTGCCAAAAAAAGCTGACAAGTTACCCAAGAAGTTTTATAATAACAACTTGGGTAATTTGGGTAATTTTTATTTTTTCTGCTTTTTAGCATTGTTTTTATAGCAAGGAGCTATTATGTTAATCCTAACTCGCCGTGTTGGCGAAACTCTCATGATTGGCGATGAAGTCAGCGTTACCGTGCTGGGCGTCAAAGGCAACCAAGTCCGTCTTGGTGTGAATGCCCCCAAAGACATCGCTGTTCACCGTGAAGAGATTTATCAGCGTATCCAACACGAACGCTCTATGCAAATGCACATGAGCCATCTAGAACAAGGCAACTTTGCCCCACCATCATTTGACGACGACGATTATTTTAATCGCTAATGGATGCATGATGAATCACACTGACATTTCACGGTTGTTAAATGGCATTGAGCAGGGCGGTTTGACGTTCAAAGACGTGCTTGCCTTTATTGATGCCAATTACACTTATACGCCTGTCGCCTTTCATAATGGCGAAGCGGTCAATCCTGCCGGCACTAACGAAGGCTCTGCCAAGGTGTTTAGTCTTGCCAAACTGCACGGTCTAAATCAGCTTGACACCCTAAAACTATTTGCCGAACATTATCAGGCGGTGCTAGACACACCAGACGGCACCGACCACGCCAATATCCGTAACTTTTTGCATTATGGTTGGCAAGGGTTTGGTATGCCTGTGAGTGCTTTGACTGCTCGCTAATTTTGTAAATTTGATAAAATAAGCCTGATTTTAAAATTTTACTTGAAATATGAGTGAAATTGGTGTAAAATTCGGGCTTTGATTTTTCTGTCACTTTCTATTTATTGTCGCCTTTAACAATAATGATGAAATGACATCACTAACAAGTTTAAATAATCCGCCTAGTCCATACCTAATTTTGTGGCGATTGTTTAAACGGCACAACCGATACCGCTCAATATCCGTGCCACATCGTAATATAGGAGTTCATCATGTCTCGTGTATGCCAAGTTACTGGAAAACGCCCACTAGTGGGTAATAACGTATCTCACGCTAACAACAAAACCCGCCGTCGTTTTTTGCCAAACCTACACAACCATCGTTTTTGGGTAGAATCTGAAAACCGTTTTGTGCGTCTTCGTGTATCTTCAAAAGGTATGCGTATCATTGACAAGCACGGTATTGACAAAGTGCTTGCCGATTTGCGTGCCCAAGGTCAAAAGATTTAATTTAGCAAAAGGATAATACCATGAGAGATAAAATCAAACTCGTTTCTACGGCTGGCACTGGTTATTTTTACACCACCACCAAAAACAAACGCACCATGCCTGGCAAAATGGAAATCAAAAAATTTGACCCAAAAATTCGCCAGCACGTTCTATTTAAAGAAGCAAAAATCAAATAATTTTGCTCTTTAATTTAGGGCGTGCCTACCTTTGATAACATTTTTATAAAATAAGATGAAGATTTAACGCTTTAAGCCATTTTGCATGAAAAATGGCTA
>NZ_MXAN01000036.1:17253-21054 GCF_002027545.1 Moraxella lacunata | reverse complement strand
TTGTGGTTTGTTGAGTGTATCTATAATTTTTCTAATTTAAACACATAAGCATAGCCATGCCATTTTTCATCAGGATTATAAGTAACGCAAATGTTATCGCCAATGGTTAAATTGCCTTTTAATTGAAAATTGGTTGGGTGGTCTTTTAATAAAAAAGTATCATATTTTAAAAATGACGTATTAATTTGACTGACGACACCGCAAGTATGCACTTGATGTTTGGCAACAAAGTGTTTGGCGATGTTATCTGAGATGATTGCTATCATCAAACCCATAACAAAATATGCTATAAACAGTGTGTCTTTTTTTGTTTTTTGATAATTTTGGTGGAATTTATTATTAAAAAAAATCAGAAATCCCAATATGATAATTATAGCTGAATTATAACTGTAATTGTGATACCAAAAGAAAAGCAAGACAAAAATTGCCATAATAACATAATCGCTTTTTGTGAAGTTTTTCATAAATGATTGCCCTTTAACCAATTCATAAAATTAAAACTGCTCTGCTCTTTTTGATTATCAGCAAAATGATAAAAGCGTTTGCCAATGAGATTATCAGGCAGATAATTTTGGGGATAATAATGATTAGCATAATCGTGCGGATAGACATAATCCACCCCATAACCTGCTTTTTTCATAAGTTCGCTAACGCCATTTCTAAGATGAAAGGGTACGGGTGAATTGTCGTTTTTGACAAAGGCAAGGGCTTCATTAATCGCCGTGTAGGTACTGTTAGATTTGGGTGATGTGGCAAGGTAAACAGTCGCTTGGGCGAGGATAATACGTGCCTCAGGCATGCCGATAGACTGCACAGAACGCAAGGCAGTATCAGCAAGTAATAAGGCATTAGGGTTGGCAAGTCCGATATCCTCACTTGCCAAAATCACCAAACGACGGGCGATGAACGCAGGGTCCTCGCCAGCACTAAGCATACGAGCAAGCCAATAAATGCTGGCATCAGCATCTGAACCACGCACCGATTTGATAAATGCCGAGATGATGTCATAGTGTATATCGCCTGCCTTATCATAGCGTGGTAGTACGGTTTGGGCGATGCTTTGTAACAAAGCATCATCTATGATTAGGGTAAAACCATCTGAGTATTGGCAAGCGATTTCCAATAGATTCAATGCCTTACGAGCATCTCCACTGGCAAGACGTGCGATATTAGCAAGATCGCCTTGCACCACATAGTTTCTTAAAATCGCATCCATTGCCAACGCTCTTTGTAATACCTTGACAAGCTCATCAATGGTCAATGACTCTAAGCGATACACTTGACAGCGAGAGAGCAAAGCGTTGTTTATGCTAAATGATGGGTTTTCGGTGGTCGCCCCGACAAGGGTAATTTTTCCAGATTCTACCGCTCCAAGCAATACATCTTGTTGGGCTTTATTAAAGCGATGAATTTCATCAATAAATAACACCGGTGACCCAAAATCCAAAGTATTTGTTGTGATTTTACTGCCATCCATGAGTTCACGCAGTTGCTTGACAGTCAAATCAAGGGCGGATAGCAGATGAAATTCACGCCCAACAGCATGGGCAAGTAGCCGTGCCAAAGTTGTCTTGCCAATCCCTGCTTCGCCATGCAAAATCAGGCTTGGCAGGTGGTTATGGGCAATCATACGGCTAATGGGGGCATTATCGCCCAATAGGTGCGTCTGTCCGATGATATCAGAGAGCTGTTTTGGGCGGACTCGTTCGGCAAGAGGAATATTTAAGGTAGCCATTTTGGGGTTTTGTACCAATAATAGTTAATGGATAAGTTGATTAAAAATATCACAAAGACAGCCAAAATATAAATAAACAAATAAAAATCAGAACTGAGATATTTTATCATCAAAAATAAGATGGTGTAATTTGATGCAAATTGGATGATATTCGTTTTTTTTAATTTTGGATTTAGGGATGATTTTGTATGGCATTTTTGACACACATAATCATCATCTGCTGTGTTGTGAAATCTTTGAGATTGGCAATGTGGACAATATGGTGCATGTGCATCAAAAGAGGTGGCTAGTTTATCATGGGCAACAGAGATATTAAAATCATTTTTGATGTCATCATAGTTATCCACGCCTTTTATTAGGGGTCTGTTTTTTATTTTATAAGCATGATAATATCTTAGATTGTTTTCAATGGCAACAATTGCCACAAAAAACAAAAACATGATAAGAACAATCACTGCCACCCAAAATCCTGTTGTAAGATTGAATTTATCTAAATCAGCAAAAGCGAATACAATGCTATAAATCAATATGAATATGCCAGTACAAATCACATATGGTTTATAATATCTTTTGATGAAATATTTGACAAATTGCCAAAAAGTCATTTGCCGCAAATCAGGCGTAAACGGATTGACCAATAGGCTTTTTTGGCAATGCGGACAAAAGATGATGCCATGTTTATAAATCACATCACAAAATATCTTGCCACAATCACCATGTGGACAAGTGCGTGGGGTGGGTGTTAAGTGAAATGGATTTTTCATACATTTTTAATCAAAAAGTTCATGAACCATCAAAACAGTTCGCTCTGATTTTATCACATGGCATAAAAAATTGACATAAAAAATCTGCCAAAATATTGACAGATTTTTAAGAACTTTGCTTTTTGATAATTAACGAAGGTCACGCTCACGAACAGTGATGGGCGATGCCAAACGGTAATTTGCTGCGGCAGTTTTTGCACCCATGATGCTTGCCACAAAAGTCAGTAGCGTGCTAATCAACCAAAACAGACCAGAGTATAGGGCAGCTTTACGAGCAGTATCTTCTGCATTTTGTAGCGTTTGCTCAATATTCATCTTAGCATCAGCAATGGCTTGCTCAGTTTTGGCACGATATTCATGATAAGCGGTGGCAGTTTCTTCACGCACCTCTAATGCTTGCTCTTGGGTTAAACCCTCTGCTTGTAGTCTGGCAATAAGCTCATCACCTGTAACAATGGCTTGCACCTCATCGGCACGCTGCTTGGCGTATCCATCAATATTTTTCCATGTGTCAAGATTGGTAAAATCCATGCCATTAAGGTCAGCTTTGGTTTTGTTAAGCATGTCTTCAAGCACATTCACTGTTGCGCTGATTTGTGCTTCATCAAAAGTTTCGTTGTTCTTAGCAACCCAAGCTTCGATGTCTTGACGGCTGATATTGCCTGTGGCTTTTTGGTACAGCTCTTGTGCTTTGGCAGTGATATCGCCACCTGCGGCATTAGATGAGCCAGCTGCTGCGGTAGCACCAGCACCAGCTACTGTTGTTACCGTTGATGTAACGGCACTGGCAGCCCCTCCAATAGCACCTGCGGTTGTGCCAACAGCGTTGCCAGCAGTTCTTACAATGCCAGTTACACTATTAAAAGCAAATACAGAGCTGATGACAACGATGGCTGCTGCGGTTAGCATACCTGTTAAAGCAGCGTCTTTTGGCAAAATGTCGGTACCATCACCAAATAACGCCTCTGGTGCTGATGCTTTGACGGCAAAAAACCCTGCAACAAAAGCACTGATTAAAGCGGTTACTGCGGCATAAACGCCAGCAGCAATACCTGCCCCACGCAAATCTAGTGATAAAAAAGAGCTTAGCACTAAGGCCAAAGCCAGCATTATCATAGATACAACAAGACCCATCAAAAGTCCTGCAAAAATGCCACGCCATGAAGGGCGTCTGGCGGCCGTTGTATGAATACTCATAAGTGATCCTCTACAATCTTAATATAAAAAATAGTGATAATTGATGTGATGATATAAAAATTAAATCCGAACGAACGGACATTAAATCTCTTTCCAAACTAAAAA
>NZ_MXAN01000036.1:0-17239 GCF_002027545.1 Moraxella lacunata | reverse complement strand
AAGAAGTCTATTATAAAAAAAGTTTGTGTAATATTCAATAAGACTTTGGTAACCATCAGGTAATATAAGTAACTGTCAAATCTTCCGCCCAATCAAAATGAAAATAAAATATGAATTATCAGCAAAAATAATGTAACAAAATAAAGTCATTGATATAAATTTGTTACAATACGCTCTGTGATGCCATCAAATCATTCCTTCACCGCAAGCGTAACCGTATAAGTTTTACCTTGTTTGATTTTATCGGCATTGCCAAACACTTCATTAAACGAGCGTTTCATAAAATCTCGCAGTCCGTTAATGGTAACCACATAAAACCGCCCGCCCACTTCCATGCGTTCATAAGCGTCCAACAGGTACAGATAATGCTGTTCTTTACTGGCTTTGGCAGGTAGGTTACTCATGACAAGGCTAAATTTTTTGTCTTTATCCACATGATAAAAGCCATTGGAGAGCTGAACGTGAGTGTTGGTCAAGCCGTTTTTTTGGCAATTTAACTTGGCATATTCTACCGCCACAAAGTCTTTATCAATTAGGATATGCTGACCGTTTGGGCATTCACGTCCTGCCGTCATGCCCAGCACGCCATAGCCACAGCCTAGGTCAATAGAATTATCGTCCGCCTTAAAATCAATATAATCAAGGAGCATAAGGCTACCGTCATCGAGCTTTTCTGGGCTAAAAATCCCCCAAGTGGTGTGAAAGGTAAAGGGCTTACCAAGCACGTCTTGGGTAAATGTGATGTCTTGTCGCCATTGTTTGGCTTTATTTTGCAGGTCGGCTAGGGTGGTTTGGGTCATGACGATTTCTCTAAATCCAAAAAGCTCATTATACCCCAATCCCCCCACGCATACCATAGCGATATGAGCAAGACAGCCTTTGGCAAAAATGTTACAATGGTACTTTTATTTGGATAATTGGCATGAACATTTCAAAATTTGGCAAAAAATTTACCCAAAACAGTGGCATATTACAACTCATGGACGATTTGGGGAACGCCCTAAACAGCGACAAGCCCGTCAATATGTTAGGCGGTGGCAATCCTGCCAACATCGCTTCGGTCAATGACGTGTATCTACAAATGCTCAAAGACAGCATACAAGGCGATGGGGTGGACAGTTTTGCCTTAGACTGTGCCAGCAATTATTCCAATCCGCAAGGCGATGGCAAATTTATCACAGCGTTGGTGGACTTTTTTAATCGCCATTATGATTGGGGCATTACCAAAGACAACATCGCCCTAACCAACGGTTCGCAAAACGCCTTTTTTTATTTATTTAATTTGTTCGGTGGGGCGTTTGATGATGGCGATAAGTCCATTTTGTTGCCACTTGCCCCTGAATATGTCGGCTATGCGGACGCTCATATTGACGGCAAGCATTTTATTGGCATAAAGCCAAAAATTGAGCTGTGCGATTATGACAATCAAGATGGCTTTTTTAAATACAAAGTGGATTTTGACGCCCTAGAAAATTTGGACGCATTAAAAAATAATCAAATTGGGGCAATCTGCTGTTCTCGCCCAACCAACCCCACAGGCAATGTACTGACCGATGATGAAATGGCACGGCTTGATGCTATCGCCCAAGCACACAACATCCCCTTGATTATTGATAACGCCTATGGAATGCCGTTTCCTAACATCATTCACACCAAGGCGAATTTGGTGTGGCATGACAATATCATTTTGTGTTTTAGCTTATCAAAAGTGGGGCTGGCTGGCGTGCGGACGGGCATTGTCATTGCCAAACCTAAGATTATCAAGGCGATTAGTAGCCTAAATGCCATTGTCAATCTTGCTCCGTGTCGCTTTGGGGCGAGCATTGTTACACCCCTGATTAACAATGACAAAATCAATGAGCTGTCATTACAAGAGATTCGTCCGTTTTATTCAAAGCAAGCCCATACCGCCATTGGCTTATTAAAACACGCCTTTCAAGACTTACCACAAGTCAAAATCCATAAGCCAGAAGGGGCGATATTTTTGTGGATTTGGTTTGAAAATTTGCCCATTTCTACCCAAAAATTGTACGAAATGTTAAAGGAAAAAGGCACGCTTATTATCCCCAGTGAGCATTTTTTTGTGGGTATTGACACATCTAATTATCGCCATGCTCATGAATGTATTCGCATGAGTATCGCCCAGCCTGATGATGTTTTGGAGAAGGGAATAAAGGCGATTGGGGAGGTGGTGCGACAGGTCTATGCCAATGTCAGCCCATAAATCAACCCACTTTATTATTAGGGTGTATTGAACTTTTGTATTTGCAATGAAAAATAGGGGAAATCGCACATTTTTCAAGGAAAAAACGCAGGTTGATAGTCATTCTATCAAGCAAGTTTTTGACGCAGAAAAACAAGATTTAGCCATTTTTCATGCAAAAACTATTAATTCATTTCTAAAATATTTCTAAATTGTAAATAGTGTTATAAAGGTTCAACACGCCCTAAATCAATGCTAAAATAAAACCATTTTATCCAACGAGACCCCCCATGAATTTATCGCAACTACTTAAAGACACCAATTACCAACTTACCCAGTTTTCTGCCGAGCATATCACACTATTGGAAAATACCATTTTTCAAAAACCCAGTAAAAATGGCGATGTACCATATGTGCATTGCTTGATACGCAAAAAGGACATTAAACTGACCCCAGAAGAAGCGGTTCGCCAACTGTATCTGATGAAATTACACCATGATTATGGTTATCCTTATGAACGCATGGAATTGGAATATTCGGTGCATTTTGGGCGTGAAAAAAAGCGTGCCGACATTGTGATTTTTGATAAAGATAATCCCAACGTTGTTTATATCATGGTGGAGCTTAAAAAGCCCAAATTAAAAGACGGCAAAGAACAATTAAAATCCTATTGCAATGCCACAGGAGCTCCGATTGGCGTATGGACAAATGGCGATAGTATTTCCTATTACAACCGCCGAGACCCCAATTATTTTAAAGACATTCCCAATATTCCAAGCGTTCACGAAAAATTATCTGATATTTTACAAGAACGTTGGACGATTGATGATTTGATTAAAAATGACAAAATCGCCACTCAACGCAAATCTTTAAAAGATTTAGTGATTGAAATGGAAGATGAAGTTTTGGCAAATGCAGGGGTTGATGTTTTTGAAGAATTGTTTCAGCTTATCTTTACCAAACTTTATGACGAAATGGAAAGTACACGCAATAAAAGCCGTCATTTGGAATTTCGTAATTATGGCGATACCGAAAGCGATTTAAAAGCCAAAATTGGGGCTTTATTTGATAAAGCCAAAAACAAATGGGAGGGGGTATTTGCTGAGAGTAGCAAGATTAATTTATCACCGTCCCATTTGGCGATTTGTGTGTCATCATTAGAAGAAGTGAAATTATTTAATTCCAATCTTGATGTAGTTGATGAAGCCTTTGAATATTTGATTAATAAATCCAGTAAAGGTGAAAAGGGTCAATATTTCACACCGCGTTATGTGATTGATATGTGTGTCAAAATGCTAGACCCCAAAGCAGATGAAACCGTGATTGATACAGCAGCGGGCAGTTGTGGGTTTCCTGTTCACGCCATTTTCCATGTTTGGGAAAAACAACTTAAAGAAAAAGGATTGGAGCGTTCCCATTTATTTACTGCTGAACAAAAATTACCAGAACAATTGGATTATGTAACCGAAAAAGTCTTTGCCATTGATTTTGATGAAAAAGCCGTACGAGTTGCTCGCACACTCAATTTAATTGCAGGCGATGGACAAACCAATGTATTGCATTTAAATACTTTGGACTATGAACGCTGGGATGATTTTACCAAAGATGAAGAATGGGGTGATGTTTATGGCAATGGCTGGAAAAAATTAAGAAAATTACGCAAAACCAAAGACCAAAACCGTGATTTTGGGTTTGATGTATTAATGGCAAATCCGCCTTTTGCAGGCGATATTAAAGAAACCCGAATTCTTGCCCGTTATGAACTGGGCAAAAATAGCAAAGGCAAACAACAATCCAAAGTTGGACGAGATATTTTGTTTATTGAACGCAATCTGGATTTTTTAAAAGACGGTGGGCGAATGGCGATTGTTTTGCCACAAGGTTGTTTTAATAACAGCAGTGATAAATACATTCGTGATTTTATTGCTGAACGGTGTCGTATTTTGGCGGTGGTGGGTTTGCATGGCAATGTATTTAAACCACATACAGGCACAAAAACATCGGTCTTATTTGTGCAAAAATGGCATGATGAATTATGCCCCAAAGTGGATGATTATCCTATTTTCTTTGCAACCATGCAAAGCCCAAGCAAGGACAATTCAGGCGATAAAATCTATGTCAAACATACAGATGGTGCGCCAATATTAGACAGTCATGGACATTTAATTGTGGCTCATGATTTATTTAATCATGATGACGTTACCCAAGATGGTATTACCGAAGCTTTTATTGAATTTGCCAAAAAGGAAAAATTGTCTTTTGTGGGAAAGGATTAAGCCCTTTTGATAATGCCAAATATCAGGCATTGTTGGAAGGGCTTAATATAACAATTTTCAATTATAAAGAAATTTTTATTGATAATATTGAATTTAGAATAGATGCAGAGTACTACCAAAAAGAGTATTTAGATATCTATGAAAAATTACAAGGTTCAAAAACATTAAATGAATTGGTTTATATGTCAGATGTATCATCAAATGGAGCATTTGCTTATGTTCATGATATTTTAAATGATGACAACCCTAAAACCGTACCTTATATTCGCTCTGGCAATGTAGGTGGTACATTTATTAACACCAATGAATTGGAATTAATTTCAGAGCAAGCACACCAACAGCTACCAAAATCCACAACTAAGTTGCACGATGTAATGATGGCTAGAAAAGGTAAAATTGGAGGTGCATCAATTATTACAGAGGATGAAGTAAATTTCAATTGCAATGAAAACGTTATTAAATTAACCATTCATAATAATGAATATAACCCATTTTATTTTACAACATTTTTTAATTCAAAGTTTGGACTAAAACAAGTTGAAAGAATTTCAACGGGTAATGTGCAACCTTGGGTTAGTATTTTTCAAATCAAAAAATTGCTTATTCCAAAATTAGAGTTATCATTACAGCAAGAAATTGAAAATATTATCAGAAAATCTCATAATGCAATTACTATTGCAAAACAAAAATATACCGAAGCCGAAATCCTATTATTAAAAAATCTAGGTTTGCAAAATTTCCAAGCAACCAATCAATCCGTTAATATCAAAGCCTTAAAAGACAGCTTTTTACAAACAGGCAGATTGGATGCAGAGTTTTATCAACCAAAATATGACGAGTTGGAAAACTTGTTTGATCGTTTTGAACGCATTAAGTTAGCTGATTTGGTGAATTATCCCATTTCCAGTGGTATTACACCAAAAGCCAACGGCGATGATTATGCAGATAAAGAAAGTGGTATTGCCTTTATTCGTGCCGTAGATTTGCAAAATGGTGAAGTGAGCCTTGCCAATTTGAATTACATTAAACCCAATATTCACGAAACCACTTTAAAAAGAACGAAATTAAAACAAAATGATGTCCTGCTTTCTATTGCAGGAACGGTAGGACGTTGTGCAATATTTACGCACAATATGCCAGCCAATATTAATCAGGCTGTGGCGATTTTGCGATTTGATGAAAGTAAAGTCAATCGTTTGTATTTAGTGGCATTTTTTAATTCGGAATTGGGTAAGCAATTTATTGCCAAATATGCCAGACAAGGCTTGCAAACCAATTTAAATTTAACCGAGATTGGTGAATTGTCAATACCCATACCCGATATGACGATCCAAACCCAAATCGCTGAATTTATCCGCCAAAGTAATGAACTGCGAAAACAAGCCACCCAATTATTAGCCCAAGCCAAATATAGCGTAGAGGCAGAAATTGAACAAAGTGCTTTACAAGAGAGAGAGAGAGAGAGAGACTTATAAATGAGGCTAATTATCATTTAAGATTGGCAGAATGGGTATTGTTGGAAAGTTTGCTTTTGGGGCAACCCAAAAATATATCAGTGCAATCATTTAGCCAATCTTTTGGCATTAGCGGTCGACTTGATGCAGAATATTACCAACCAAAATATAAGCGATTATTGCAAAAATTAAAACAATACCGCCACAAAACATTGGGTGAATTGGTTGATTTGCAAAAATCGGTAGAAGTGGGGTCGGAAAATTACCGTGATGAAGGTTTGCCTTTTGTGCGAGTGGCGAATTTTTCCAAATTTGGGATTAGCCAGACGGATAAGTTCGTCAATCCTGCGGATTTTGCTGACATCATTCGCCCCAAAAAAGACACCATTCTACTTTCAAAAGACGGTACAGTGGGCATTGCTTATTGTGTGCCGTCTGATTTGGAGGTGATTACTTCTGGGGCTATTGTGCATTTGTCTTTGAAAACAGATGAAATTTTGCCCGATTATTTGGCATTGGTGCTAAATTCAGAGGCGGTACAACTGCAAGCACAGCGAGATGCAGGCGGTTCAATCATTCAACATTGGAAACCGTCTGAGATTTTGGAGGTGGTGATTCCTGTTTTACCAAAAGAGATTCAGCAGACAATCAGCGATAAAGTGCAGACGAGTTCTGAATTAAAAAATCAAAGCGAAATTTTACTAGAACAAGCCAAGATTTTGGTGGAAAATGAGATTGAGAATATGGGGTAAATATGGCAAATCACCAACAAGATTTAAAGAAAGAATGGTTTATGAAGTCTAAGATAGACTACCATGCACCATTTGTAACCTTATGGTTAAGTTGCAATAGTTGGTACAACTTTCATTATGGTTTAGCTAACGACAGAGAGCATATAAACGAGATTAAAAGAGACACAAGCAATAAGAATAAGGTTTATATCGCTTTTAAAAACCTTTTAGAATCAGGCAATCCAAAAGAGCGGGCTAATATTTATAATTGTATTGAGCAGTTGCATTATGCTTTAATCCAAGCTGAACTTGTTTATTCAGGGAATAATATCCCCAATAATTCAAAGATGAGCCTAAGTAACGCTTTAATGGACTTTAATGCCAATCCTAAGATTTTTGAAAATTTAATTATTGATAACGCCAAAACTAAGAGCGGGAAATTAAAAAATCAATTTGCCTCTGCACACGGTTTAGGAACCTTAGTTTTAAATAATGATTCGCAAAAAATTTTTGCAGGATTGTTTGAGGTTATTTATCAAGTACGCTGTCATTTGGTTCACGGAAGTTTAGAGCCAAATGACAAAAATCACGAAGTTGCACGTTATTGTTATTTGATTTTATTTGAATGTTTAAAGGGTTTCTGTGGATAAAGCAACTACCCCCTAGGATGATGCTCTTCATGCAAGGCTTGTAGGCGTGCCGTGGCAACATGGGTATAAATCTGCGTGGTGGATAGGTCGCTATGCCCAAGCAAAAGCTGAACACTACGCAAGTCCGCCCCGTGGTTGAGCAGGTGCGTGGCAAAAGCATGGCGAAGCGTGTGTGGCGAGATGTCGGTCGTGATACCCGCCAGTAGAGCGTATTTTTTAATCAAATGCCAAAAGTTATGGCGGGTCATATAACCGCCCTGCTCGGTCAAAAACACCGCTTGGCAGTCACCGCCCTTTGTGCCGACCTTACCACTTTTGCCAGCGGTCAGTTCATGACGACGGGCGAGATAGCTTTGTAGGGCGTTGTGGGCGTATTCGCCAAGCGGAATCAGGCGAGTCTTTCCGCCCTTGCCCGTCACTTGGAGCCAGCCTGCGTTTAGATTTAGCTCATCGAGCGACAGATTGACCAGCTCTGAGACACGCAGACCGCAGGCATACATGACTTCGAGCATGGCTTTATCACGCAGTCCCAGTATGGTCGCTAGGTCAGGCGTGCCAAGCAGTCTGGTGATGTCATCTTCGGATAGGGTCTTGGGTAGGGGCTTGTCAGCTTTGGGGTTTTTGATGTTCTCACAGGGGTTGTCATCACGCACCCCTTCGCCCACTTGCCATAAGAAAAACTGGCGTAAACTTGCCAACATTCTCGCCTGCGTGCGTGGCGACTTGCCTTGGTTTTGTAGATACACCAAGCACCCTGCCACGTCCGTCTCTTGCCAATGGGGCAATGCCCGCTCACTGCTTGCCATACAAATACGTAAATCACGGATGTAGGCGTTACGGGTGCGTGTGGCAAGCCCCCGAGCGAGCATGTTAATACGAAATTCGGTCAGATACTCTGGGTCGGTGTCGGTGGTCGTCAAGGACGGCAGGCGGGGCTTGGTGGCTCGGGTTTTACTCATGGTCGGATACGGTGCTGATATTGGGGATATTGTAACAAACTTTGGGGAATGATTAAATGGTTTTTTGGGCGTGCCTGCCTGTCCTTTATCGTACAATTTGTATTTTAAAAATATGTTAAAGACAAAAGATGGTTTGACTGTTTATTTTACATCATCTGCCTTTAATCGCCCAAATCCGCCCCCATGTAGCCTATTAAATTTTTAACACAAATAGGCACCCTTATGGCAAGCACCCTAAACACCGCAGAAGAAATCATTGCCGACATCAAAGCAGGCAAGATGGTCATCTTAATGGACGATGAAGACCGTGAAAACGAAGGCGACATCGTCATGGCGGCGGTTCATGTCAAGCCGTCCGACATTAACTTTATGATTACCCACGCTCGTGGACTGGTGTGTTTGACCTTATCCGAAGCCCGTTGCCGTCAGCTTGAACTGCCCCTAATGAGCGACAAAAACGGGGCGAAGTTTAGCACCAATTTTACCCTATCCATCGAAGCTGCCGAGGGCGTGACCACAGGCATATCCGCCGCCGACCGTGCCCGAACCGTGCAGGCAGCCGTCGCCCCCTTTGCCAAACCCACCGACATCGTCCAACCTGGGCATATCTTCCCCATCATGGCAAAACAAGGCGGTGTGTTACATCGGGCAGGTCATACCGAAGCAGGCTGTGACCTAGCACGCCTTGCAGGGCTTGAACCTGCGGCAGTGATTTGTGAGATTATCAAGCCAGACGGCGAGATGGCACGTCGTGATGACCTAGAAATCTTTGCCAAAGAACACGGGCTTAAAATCGGCACCATCGCCGACCTTATCCATTATCGCATGACCAACGAGCAGACCGTGGAAGTCATCGATGAGCGGGATTTTGCCAGTGAATTTGGGGCGTTTAAACTCTACCGTTTTAGAGAATATGGGGCGGACGAGACCCACATCGCCCTAGCCAAAGGCGACCCAAGCCGTGGCGTGGCGACCGTGCGAGTCCACGCCCTAAATCCCCTAAAAGATTTGTTTGGGCATGCTGACAGTAAGCACAGTTGGGATGTTCGCTCAGCACTGGCTCAAATCGGGCAAAGCGAGCAAGGCGTGTTTGTGTGGATTGACTCGGGGCGTGCCGTCGATGTCAGCGGTGCGTTAGACAAATGCCAAGCCAATGTCAGCGTTCACGAAAGTAGCGAGCCTTATCGCAGTATCGGGGTCGGAGCCCAAATCCTAAAACAGCTTGGCGTCAAAGACATGCGACTGCTATCAAGCTCCGCCAAATTTAACGTCTCAGGCTTTGATTTAAACATCGTGGAAGTTGTGCCACGTTGATTATTGGTTTAAAATAACAAAAAAATCGGATAAGTCACCATCCGATTTTTTGTTTTCATACTCATTTCATCAAAGGGCAGGATAGTGATTGCTTACCTTGCCAGATTAAATGTTTTTACCTGAATATGAACCGACAGTCCGACACCCTCTTCAAAGCACAAAAAACCACCTTCATCCATCATTTTCCAATAAGAAATATATCGACCTGCAATTTTTGGTGCGGCAAATTCCATACTTAACATAACAGACTGACCCGGCTCTGTATCAGGAATAGGTATCTTGTCTTGCTTTGGAATTAAGGCATTAAAATGATTATCTTCACTCAAAGGGTGTTTGGGCACACCCAAATTATCCATACATTGCAAGTAACGACCCTGCCAAATACAATTTCCAATATTTTGTATTGTCCACGTCTTAATAAAGTCACTGCCTGCTGGAATAATTGTGCCGTCTGGCACAGTCTCATCCACAAAACCACTGCCATCACCAAAAGAATTAATCATCTCCTCTTGTCCAAAAAACTGCTGCTCATTCATGGCAAACTCCTTCCATTTTAACTGCAAAAGAAATGAGGGATGAACATTCATCACTTTCGCTAATAAAATGAAATGATAGACTTTAGGACTGGTATCAGAATCAAATAAATCATACAAGGTACTTCTAGCAATGCCCGCTTTTTTTGCCAGATCCCTTATGCCTATCTTATGCAAATGGCAATACTGGTAAATGTATGCTTTAAAGGAGTTTTTCTCCAATTCTTGATCATAGCAATAATTTTTCATTTTTACTCGTGTTATGACAGTTATCTGATAAGCTTACCGAAACAAGGATTGCAAGGCCATCTCTTGGCTGATTCTACAAACTATTTAGACCTACCAACACTTAAACCATTCAATCTTCTTATGTACTGCCATTGTAACCTAAGAATTTGCCATTGAACAACGATTTTAGAACAAATAATCACAAAAAGTTACCGTTTGTCGGTCTGTCGGATTTTCGGACATATTTACTTCCTAAAATATGATATAAATTAAATGTTTTTTATCAGATGCAACACCTTCTTGATTGGGTTATTGTCAAACATGGTTTAATGGAGAGACCACATGAGTAAATTACTTGTCAAAATCATCGTCAACAAGCAAATCATCAAAGAGATTGACCTGTCAGAGCAATCTTTTAACACCACTGCCACGCCAAACGCAACCTATGTACTGGTAGACCAAGATACTGGCAAAGCACCAAAAAATATCAAATTCAAACGCACGGAAAACAAACTCACCATCGGTGGTGATGACTACGAAGAGCTTCATATTGAGGGCTTTTATGAAAGCCAATCTAAAGTGGTAGGAGAGTCTGATGATGAAATCTACTACTACACCACAGCAGAAGAGGTTCAAGCAAATGGCGTTCCTGCACTGATTGATGGTCAGCAAATCACTTATGAGCTAAGCTTACAACCTGTGCTTAAAACTTGGTGGTCTTCATCTGATAATGCTGTGCTAGGGTTGGGATTATTAGGACTTGGGGCCACTGGGATTGCTTTTGCTGGAGGTAAAGATGACAAGCCAAATTCTTCTCAAAATAACACTCCAAAAGACATCCCTCAAAATCAGGCACCAACAGACATTACCCTCTCCAACCTAAATGTTGATGAGAATGTCTTAGGTGCTGTCATTGGCACGCTAAGCACCACTGATCCTGACAGTAATGACACGCATACCTATACTGTAAATGACACACGTTTTGAAGTGGTAAATGGTCAGCTTAAGTTAAAACAGGATATTAGCTTAGATTATGAAACCAATTCAAACATCAATATCGAAGTAACCAGTACAGACGCCAAAGGGTTGAGTGTTAAAAAAACTTTTAGCTTATCGGTGAATGATGTTGTCGAAACAGGTGTTGAAACCCTAAAAGACACACTCAACAATAAAGATAATACTTTTATCGCTCACGATGGCGACCAAAGAAACTTCATTCTTAATGCGTTGGATGGTGATGATAACATTGTCACCGCAAATCAATCCGATATAGTGCGGGGTGGCACCGGTCGAGATTCGGTCAATACAATGGCTGCCAATGATGCCATTGTTGTTGTCGGAAAAACCATGGGAATCAACTACAAACAATCTGATATTACCAATGCTGGTGGCTCTGGATACAACCTATCAAATGTTCTTACGCTCGATGAAATGAAGACTAAGACCACATCAGACATCACAGCAGGTGAGATTCTAGATGGCGGTGCAGATAACAATACCTTAATTACTTATGGAGAGGTTGATTTAACACAGGCAACTCTTAAGAACATCACCTATATCCGTGCCGAAAGCAGTGATATTTATATTAGTGCTCAGCAGTTAAATGACTTAAAACCAAAAGTAGTTAGTGCCGATGGCGAGAGTGGTTTGTACATCAACTCATCTGATGGACAGCCAATCACGGTTGATTTCTCAGCCGGCACCAACTTGCATCTATTTAAAAATATTCACATCGGTGAGAATGTCACTCTCAAAGTAAATGCCATTGATCTATACGAAGTGCAAAATATTATAGGTAAAGGCAAACTTCAAATCATTGATAAAAAAATCGACTTAAGCAATGTCAATCTTTCTGTCACCGTTTTGGATAAAAACGGCGATACACTTGAAGCGGCAGTCCATAAGGGAAACGTCATCAATGGCGAATTTAAAATAGGCTCTCGCAGTGATGACACCATTCAAGGCTCTAACGCAGACGATCGTTTATATGGCGGTGCTGGCAATGATGTGATTATTGGTGGTGCTGGCAATGATGTGATTATTGGTGGTGCTGGCATTGACACTTTAGACGGCGGGGATGGCGATGATACTTTTATCATCCTAGGAGATGTGTCAGTTGGCGGAAAGAAAGACACGCCCGAATTGACAAAACTACTAGGTATGCCAATTTCATCACTTAATGGACAGGTGTTCAATGACGATGAAGACGGTGCCAAAGAGACTATTCGTGGAGGGTCTGGCACAGACAAGTTGGTCGTTATTGGAACAGCAGACATAAGCAAGTACATAACAAGCGATATTGAAAAAATAGAAATCCATTCTGATGTTACCATTAAAGCATCCGAAATCACCAAAGTCAGTGCTGAATTATCAGGGGATGCAAATAGCACTTTACGCATTAAAAATGACGACAAACCCATCGAGGTTACCTTAAAAGATTTGAACATCCAAGGCATGGGTCATATTGAGGTGGGTAAAAATGTTACTCTATATGTCTCTGACATGGAGGAATTTGGTGGGGCCACCATCATCTCAGGCGAAGGTAAGGTTGTCTTTACTGGAGATGAAGATTTTACTCTGTCGGGTGATTATACACTTACAGACAAACTGGTTTTTGAAAACAGTAAAGCCACAGACATTCGTGGCGATGCAGAAATCCTAAAAGGAAAAATCGCAACCGAGCGAGGTGAGATTACTGGCACTAACGATGATGATTTTCTTGATGGTAGTCAGTTTGAGGACGTGCTTGATGGTTTAGATGGCAATGATGTGTTATCAGGCAAGGATGGAAATGATACTTTTAGCATTCATGGCACTGGTAAGAAAACCATTATTGACAGCAATAATGATGAAGATAAGAGCATCGACACCCTAGACTTTGGCAAAGCTAAGGCGGGTGTTAACATGGATTTGTCTAGTTTTGCTGGCAATATTGGCAAAGACACCACCATACAACTTGGTGCTCAAGACGCCAAGGGGGTGGCGAAGGGCAAGTCAAGCAAAACCAATCTAATGTTGATCGTTGATGACTCTGGAAGCATGAGCGGTGATCGTATTGCAGAGGTCAAAAAAACAGTCGATAAATTACTCGAGAACTATCAGAATTTGGGTAGTGTCGCTGTTCGTATCGTTACCTTTGGTGGTAGTGCATATTATGACACCTCGGAGAGCTCAGGATGGAAAACACCCGATGAAGCTCGCGACATTATTAATAACTTATGGGGTAATAGCGGTAGCACCAACTATAATGCCGCAATGGATAGTGCTCAAAAAGCGTTTCTCTCTGGCAAAGGCGATCAATTCTTTACAGATGGCAACAACATCTCCTTCTTTTTATCTGATGGCGAACCCAACAGCTCGGTGCACTACAGAGAAAATGACTGGGAGAACTTTATCATTGAGAACAAAATCACCTCTTATGCCATCGGTTTTGGAGGTCTAGATAGCACACATCATTTAGAACCGATTTCATTTGACGGCAAGAAAGTTACTGACATCAATGCCGACCATGAAGCCGGTGAAATCAAAGCGTTACTCGCTGAAGATTTGAACAAACTGTCAGACACTGTTAACTCATTGGCAAAGACAGATTTTATTGAAAATATTGTCGGCTCTGACCATGATGACACTTTGACTGGGAACAAACTGGACAACACCATCCATGGCGGCAAAGGCAATGATAATATCATGGGCTTTGGTGGCAACAACCATTTACATGGTGGAGAGGGAGAAGATACCGTTATTTATGCTGGCAATGAAGCAGATTATGAGATTAAATGGGATGTCAACATCGCCACGATTAAGGATCAATGGGGAAATACTGACACCATTTATCGCGATGTAGAAAAGATTAAATTTGCTGACAAGACCATTGATACCACGTTTTTAAAACACGAAGGCGTCAAAGATCCATTCCCTAATGTTTTAATGTCTAAATTTGCAAGCGCTGCTTATCTTGGCGAAACTAACACTAGAGATATGCAGGCATTAAAGGAGGAGGGTTGGACGTTCTTAAATCATACACACCTAAATCCCAAAGATAGCGATTTGATAAAAGCTTTTGCTAACAACTCTGATATTATGTATTATGAGGTTGGCGGTAAAAAATTCGAAAATGGACAATGGATAGATTTTCACAGCCAAGGCCGCCAGGATGCCATCCATGGCTCTGCAGGGGCGATTGTGGCTCAAAAAGGAGATACACTGGTTCTATCCTTTAGGGGCACAGAAGATGTTACATTAACCAATGTTGACAAAGCCAATATAGACATTCCCGTATTAGGCGGTTTAATAAACGGCGGTGTTGACGGACTAAACTCCTCAACACCAATCATCAGAGGACTGATGAATGTTGCTCTAAAAAACAAATACCCAAACACTAATGTTACCAATGCTTCGGACAGCCAATTTTTGGCTGCTGCTGAAGAAGTCATGGAGTTTATGTCAAATTTAGTTGCAGTTAGGGAGGTATTAACAGCAGCAGATGCATTTATGGTGATTTCAAATAGCCATCCTTTGATAAAAGCCTCTTTACAGGTCGTTGGGTTGGCTGGTGAGGAATCATTAAAATACAAAGTTTTAATTGAGCTTGCCAAGCGCTCCTATGAAGATTTTCCAGATACTGATTCTGCCGGCTGGGTAGATCAATCCTCTCACTATGCAAAATTTGAGCCTTTAACCAAAGCTATCAAGGCATATATTGAGAAAACAAACGCTGACCTCAATGAAGAAAATCACATCAAGAAGGTGCTTGTGACCGGTCATAGCTTGGGTGCTGGTATGGCCTCATGGTATCTGGCAGATGATAGTAATGGTGCCGGTGCGCTACCCCAAGATGTGACAGTGCAAGGCATGCCTTTTGCCACCCCTGGCATTGCAAAGGTCAACACGGATTTAAACAAGACCGACATTGACTCTCGTGTCGAGAACATCATTCGTGTTGAGACTGCCCGTGATCTCGTTCCAGACACAACGGACATTTTCAAAGAAGCCATTGACCGATTACCCAAAAGCAACAGTCTGCACAAGTTAAAAATTGGTCAATTGGGCCATCAATACAATGTTGTGATTGACACTGAAACCATTTATCATCCAAAACAAGGTGTTGGCACTGAATTAAATGGCTATCATGCGATGGATAACTATAAAAATTATGTGCAGTATTTTGAGGATGTTGGGCTGAATGAAGATTTTGATTTTATCAAATCTTTGAAGAATGAAAGCGTTTTATCCTATAATGCCAACGATACTGTGCGTCCATTACTATCAACTTTCTTAAATTACTGGGAAATATTTGAGAGAGATGACGAAGGTAATATTCTTTTTGACGATAACGGTAATCCTAAGCTACTGTCATTTGAGGCAGCTTACAGCAAAAACTATTTAACGAAATTTGCTGATACAACAGGCGACTATGGTGCTATGATTCGTGAAAACTTAATTGCTGAGCACTACTCTGAAAATGACATTATTATTGGAACAAACAATAATGACATCTTGATTGGAGATGGTTACGGTTCGGTCTTAGGCAGTAACGATGTCTTTTATGTCGGAAAAGGCTCTGATAAAGTCTATGGCGATACCAAAGGCGATGATGATGGCGGTTTGGATACCGTTGTATATAAATTCTCAGAAACCTTGATTGCTTCTACAGAGAACCTAAAAACAGACTTCCATGGCTCGGTTTCTGATGTGTTTAGACACGACAGAAACGACCCTATCCAACATGACAAGAATTTACTTCAAATCAATATAGATGACTCTATAGATGATTTATGGGACATTGAACAGTTTCATTTTGTAGATAAAGCCTCAGATTCTATTAATTTATTAGCAGGTGGCGCAAATAACGATCGCATTGAAGGGCTAAACGGTAACGACTATCTGTTTGGAGGCGAAGGTCATGACCTGTTTATTGAAGGTTTAAATAGTGGCAATGATCGTATTCACGGTGGCGAAGGAAGTGATCAGGTATCTTACAATGTTAATATCAACAAGGTGTCTATCCAGAACTTTGGATTGCTTGTTGAGCTTGATGATGGCTCCAAAGACATCTTATATAGCATAGAGAATATTTCGGTTAACACCCAAGACACAACAAGCCTATTATCAACCCAAAAACTATTGAACTTCACAGATCAGACGCTTTTAGATACTTATAAGCCAAACTTCCATTATATTAATAATGACGGCATTGGCGGTGTTGATAATCTGCAAGTCTTTGGTAAGGTTGTAAGAGATAACAATCATAAGATTATTGGCTTAGATTATGAATTAAGAGAGCAGGATGTTGCATCTGATGACTCTTGGTTTGTCCATGTAAAACTGGGTGAGGATCTATTGCCAACTTATTTTTACACCGAGACAGGCGGATGGATTTCAGATAATACTGTACAAATCAGAAACGCATTTGACACCTCCCTTACTCATGATGGAAATCATGTTAATGTATATCTGGATGCGGGAGCAGAGGGAGCATTCTTTGAGCATGAAACCATTCAACAAAACGTGGATGCCTCACTAAAAGCTGAATCGTACAGCGTGAATATGTTAGGTATAAAAACCAATGCATGGGACTTTGATGATCATCGCATGGGCAGTTCCGATAACTATGAGCAATCTGCCACACCAAAACTTGCAGGTTTGGTTTCTGGACAGATGGAGATGGGCTTCTTATTCCAAGAAAACAGTGAACTTGCAAAACTGGGTCACTTTGACTTGATCGGAAGTTCTTCAACAACCATCATCTGATGCAATAATAGCTAAGAACCTCGCAAAAGACCGCTCCACCTGAGCGGTCTTTTTATTTCTCCATATCCCCCCAAACGAACCGACAAAAGTATTATTGTCTCGCACCACCCAAACGGTTATAATATACCAACCGAACTTAAA
>NZ_MXAN01000035.1 GCF_002027545.1 Moraxella lacunata | reverse complement strand
TTTGGGGTGCGGTTCACTTTCATTGTCTGTTTTTGTTTTAAAGGCTAATCAAAAACCAATCAAAAACTTAGAAAAATCCCATTGCCTTAGGCGAGTAGCTCACCAACAGGTTTTTGGTTTGCTGATAATGGCTTAACATCATCTTGTGGTTTTCACGCCCAATCCCTGATTTTTTGTAGCCACCAAAGGCAGCGTGGGCAGGATAGATGTGATAGCAGTTTGTCCACACACGTCCTGCCTGTATCGCACGCCCTGCACGATAAGCGGTCGTGCCATCACGAGACCACACGCCTGCACCCAAGCCGTACATGGTATCATTGGCAATTTGCATAGCTTCATCAAAGTCCTTAAAGGTCGTAACGGTCAAGACAGGGCCAAAGATTTCATCACGGAACACCTGCATTTCATTAGTACCCTTAAATACAGTCGGCTCAATATAAAATCCACCATCTTCGTTCTCTTTACGCTCACCGCCACCTGTTAGTAGCTCTGCCCCTTCTTTTTGACCGATGTCGATGTATTTTAGGATTTTGTCCTGCTGTTCTTGGCTTGCCTGAGCCCCAATCATCGTCTCGGTGTCAAGCGGATGTCCTGTTTTGATGTTTTTGACTCGGTCAATGGCACGGCGGATAAACTCATCGGCGATACTCTCATGCACCAACGCACGAGACGGACAAGTGCAGACTTCGCCTTGGTTTAGGGCGAACATGGCAAAGCCTTCTAGGGCTTTATCCAAAAACTCATCGTCTTTGTCCATGACATCGGCAAAGAACACATTGGGCGATTTACCACCAAGCTCCAAGGTTACAGGAATGATGTTTTCGGTTGCGTATTGCATGATGTATTGACCGACTTCGGTCGAGCCTGTAAAGGCGATTTTGCTAATGCGTGGGTTCGTGGCAAGCGGTTTACCCACCTTCAAGCCATCGCCATTGACGATATTTAGCACGCCTTTTGGTAAGATGTCTTCGATGAGCTCGGTCAGTACAAGAATACTCACGGGCGTTTGCTCGGCAGGTTTTAGCACGATACAGTTCCCTGCTGCCAAGGCAGGGGCGATTTTCCACGCCGCCATAAGAATGGGGAAGTTCCAAGGAATGATTTGCCCAACCACGCCCAACGGCTCATGAAAATGATAAGCCACCGTGTCATGGTCAATCTCGCTGATACCACCTTCTTGGGCTCGGATACACCCTGCAAAATAGCGAAAATGGTCAATGGCAAGGGGAATGTCCGCCGCCAACGTCTCACGCACAGGCTTGCCATTCTCCCATGTCTCGGCAACGGCAAGCGTCTCCAAGTTCTCTTCTAGGCGGTCAGCGATTTTTAATAAGAGATTGCTTCGCTCCATGGGCGATGTCTTAGCCCAAGCATCTTTGGCTTTGTGGGCAGCGTCTAGGGCAAGCTCAATGTCTTCGCTGGTTGAGTCTGGCACTTTGGCAAAGGCTTTGCCGTCCACAGGCGAGATGTCGTCAAAATACTCGCCTTTGACAGGGGCAACCCATTCGCCACCGATGAAGTTTTCGTATTGGGATTTGAAGTTGACTTTTGAGCCGTCTGTATTGGGATTGGCGTAACGCATAGAGATTTCCTTATGTTGGTTAAAGTTGGTTAAAGTGAATGATACTGCCTTGTGGTACATACCACACACAGCAAAGAGCGATATGTACAGTTGTAAATTAGCTTAAATTCTCTCAAATTGCAAGGGCGAAATGTTATGAGATTGTAAATTGCTAAGCTATCATGAATAAATAAGAAAGCTATCATGGACAAAGGCAGATTTTGCCGACTTTAAAAATTTTAACCGCATGGTAAATTTTTAAATTTCAGTATTGACAGAAATTATAAAAACTTCTAAAATATCCAAAAACGTTAAAAAGGCAACTATCATGAAACTCTCCCCCACCACCGAAAAATTTGTCCTGCATTGGGGCGAAATGGGCAGTAAATGGGGCGTAAACCGCACAGTCGCCCAAATCCACGCCCTACTATTCATCACGGCAAAGCCGATGAATGCCGAACAAATCGTAGATACGCTCGGGGTCGCCCGCTCCAACGTCTCAAACAGCATTAAGGAACTGCAAAGCCTAAATCTTGTGCAGACCACGCACATATTAGGCGACAGACGGGATTATTTTACCACCAATAGCGATGTATGGACGCTCGCTCGGGTCATCGTAGAAGAACGCTACAAAAGAGAGCTTGCCCCTACCGTGCAGTTTTTAGATGAACTCATGAATACGCCTGAATTTGAACTGGAAAATGAAGGGGTCAAACAACGCATTAAGGATACGCACGGCTTTGTGGATACGCTCACCACTTGGGCAAATGAAATGCTAAAACTCTCTACAACGACACTCAATAAAATCCTAAAACTTGGGGCAACGGTGCAAAAATTTTTGAAATAAAAATAAGCGAGCAATAAAATGGCAACCAAAAAAGAAATCCTAGCTTATGCCAAACAACATGGCTTTATTTATCCAAAAGAAAAGGTGATTTTATTATTTATCTTGTTGGGTGGTGCGGTAGGTGGTTTTGTTTTCTTATTATTAACGAAACTATGGGAATTATTAATATCAATTCTTGGAAATTCAAGTAGTACCATTGATTATTTTCAAAGTTTTATTTTTTCATTTGGACTAATCCCACTCTTTCTATTTTTTGGAACATTATTTGGTTTTATTCCTGCTTTATTGACAGGCATTTATTTATCCATAAAAGAATTTATTACACTCAACCAACTTGATATTTACCACGGGTTTGTAGGGGTGTGCTGAGCACACCCTTGATGACATTACCGTGCAGGGCGTACACAGCACGTCCCTACATCCAAACATCATTGCGTTTGTAGTAATTTTAAAGTTTATTGGGTATATCATTGAGGCGAAAGATTATGGATTTTTGTTTTTAATTGGTAGTTTATCCGTGTTATTTTCTATCACCATCTTAATCATCATAACTGACCCAAATCCATTTATCTTTGATTTTAATGATACTATAATAACCATATTATTAGCTATCATTGGCGGAATATCAGCGATGATTTGTGGTAAATTATTTTTACCAAAACTACCAAAGAACTTTGATAAATAGGACAGCAAAATGAAAAAAACCCAATTATCTAAAACAAGTCCAATGGCAAGATTTACGCCATTTGACATTTTGGCAAAAGGTTTATAACGTGGTATTGCCCTATCCTTTTTTGCTTGTATCTTGGTATTTGGTTCATCAGTCGCATTATGCGTTTGCATTTATCTGCTCGGTATTTTTTGTGATTACTGCCTATCGGCAAGGTCATGATTTATTTCATCAGGCATTAGGCATTCATCGCCATTTGGCAACGGCATTATTATTCATCATCAGTTTATTGTCATTTAGCAGTTTGCATAGCATGAAATACAGTCATCTATTTCATCATTACAAGCCATTAAGTGATGATGATACCGAAGATTATTTGGCTCATCAAACATGGTATCAAGCACTGCTTGGGGGATTATTATTTCGTGTGCGGATTTATCGGCATGGCTATCATCTCGCCCCAAAACATTTTAAACCAAAAATCATCATTGAAAGCCTGTGTATTTTATTATTATCATTTTGTGCTTTTTATTATCAATCTGCCTTATTTCTGTATCAATTTGCTGTGATGTTTTTTATTAACGCAAGTTCAGGATTGATTGCGGTATGGGGTTTACATCATGATTGTGATGAAATTGGACGCACCGAGCGAAATCCGATTGTTAATGCCCTGACCTTTAATTTATTTTATCATGCCGAACATCATTTATTCCCTGCTGTTCCTACGGACAATTTACCAAAATTGGCAAAACGTTTGGATAAAGTCGCCCCACACTTTAGCAAAAATAGCGTGGTGCCGACATTGCAAGACATATTTGGCAATAAAAATGACACTTGCCCCATTCGGCAATTATTTGCTTAAATTAAAATCAACGCTACTGATTAAATCAAAGGCATTTTATGAAAATACCCAACTATATCTATCACGCCCTTGCCTTATTATGGTTATATAGTGGCGTTATCCCGATAGTTTTTAATCATTCATCATCGCTTGATTTATTGCATGGCATGGGATTTTATGGCGTGATTGTTGATGTGTTATTTATCGGAGCCAGTGGCATTGATGTGATGTTTGCCCTATTTATCATGACTAAATACCGCACGCATTATCTGCTTTGGCTTAGCCAAATCATTGTCATCATTGGCTATAATACATTGATTTTAACACTTTTACCAAAATCATTGCTGATAGAGCAATTATTACACCCCTTTGGTAGTATGATAAAAACTCTACCTATTTTGGCAATCGTGATATTTTTATATGAGTATCACAAACCCAAAATACACTCTACAAAATGAAAAAGTACTACGGTTTCTGTTCTTGGTGAGCCTGTCGAACCATGACGGAAACTTATCCGCAGGCATAGCTCGGGGTGAACGGTTTCCGTAGTAAAATTCAATTTTGTTAGCTGTAAGATAGGGCGTGCCTAATATTTTTTTATTAACTTATTTCTGTTTTTACAGAAATTATGGTAAACCAAGGAAAAACCATGAGCGACTTTACCCTATATCAACTCATCAAAACCTTGCATATCTTATCCGCCATGATAATTTTAGGCACAGGTTTTGGTACAGCGTTTTATCTGTTCGTAACCAATCGCAGTGGCTGTGTCCCTGCCCAATCAGTCGTCAGCCATTGGGTGTGTCGGGCGGATTTTTGGTTTACGACCCCTGCGGTGTTTTTTCAGTTTTTCTCGGGGCTGTGGCTCATGAACGCCCTAAATATGCCGTTTTCTGCCACTTGGATTTGGGCGAGCCTTGTGCTGTTTTTCTTTACGGGGGCGTGCTGGCTTCCTGTGGTCGTGTGGCAACTAAAAATGCGAGACATCGCCAAACAGTCGCACGACAATGGCGACACCGCCCTACCCCAATCCTATTGGGACTATGCCAGAAAATGGGAATTGGCAGGTTATCCTGCGTTTTTGGCGGTATTGGGGATTGTGTTTTTAATGGTATTTAAGCCGATGTGATAACCATGAACATTTTATTATTCGGTCATACAGGATTTATTGGCAAAAAGATTGATAATTTATTAAGTCAAAATCCCTTATATCACATCAAATCCCTATCATCAAAAACGCTTGATTTTAATTATCCAACCATACCGCCCGATTTATTTGATGATATTGATGTGGTGATTAACGCTGTTGGCGTGATGAGTGATGATACCGCCTTTATGGAAAATACTCATCATCATACGCCTGTTTACCTTGCCACTATCGCCAAACAAAATGGCGTAAAGCATTGGCTAAATCTCTCAGCACTCGGAGCGGACAAGCATTCGCCCATTGCCTTCGTGGGCAGTAAAGGGCGTGGCGATAAGGCGTTATTGGCATTGGCAGATGATGATTTTAGGGTAACTGTCATTCGTCCGTCTTTGGTGTTTGGGCAAGGCGGAGCAAGTACCGAGCTGTTTTTAAGACTTGCCAAATTACCGATTTGGGTTTTGCCTAATGACGGTCATTTTATCATACAGCCCATTCATGTTGATGATGTGGCGTTGGGGTTTTTACATCTTTTATCTTTTCAAACATCTTTACAAAAAAGTGGTGTTGTTAATATGGCAAGCTCGCCCATTTTATTGACAGATTATTTAAAAATACTGGCAACTAATTTTTATCAAAAACAGCCTGTTTTTATCATCAATATCCCTGTATATTTTGCTAAATTATTTTTAAAAATAATTTATCCAATATGTAAAAATACGTTGTTTTCTATGGATAATTTAACATTATTAGAAAATAGTCAAATGGTTGATGAAAATGATTTTATCAATTTATTAGGCAAAAATACACGCAGTTATCAGGATTTTATGTTTTAATTTTAAAAATAATCCATGACAATCCCAAAATAAAAGTAGATACCAACAATCCCGATATAAACATCAGCATAAAACCTTTAAAATAAGGCGTATAATAAAACCCTGTTATCATCGTTAAAATTTTTATCGCCAATAAAGCCACCACAAATTATGTAAGAATACTAAATTGTATTAAAATCCTACCCATAACCATATCATGCAATATCAGGCTAAATGTTGGATAATGTGCTAAGGCATATTTATCTATCATCACATAAATAGGCACAAATACCAATACGCCCAATATCAAACTTAATGTCTCTAGCCAATTACTAAAATAACCCCCAAAAGCACTCAAAAATAAAAACCCAACGATTGCATTGGAGCATACCAGACCTGTCCATTTTAGCCAAATATTATTCATCTTTTAGCCCCATTATTTTTTAAATAATCACCAAACGTCATCATTGCCATAATTACCGCCGTCAATATCGCCACCACAACGGATAATAACCCACCTGCTACCACCGTCAAGAAAAACGCTCCAAAAAATCCTATGTTCGTTGGGTGAGTACTTATATTAAAACCCATAATACCGCCAACCAATTCAAATGCTATCCCACCTGAAAATATATCCACAATCATTATAAATTGCATCAACGCCCGAATAAGCACGCTAATCCATAAAGATTTTCTAAGGTGTTCATACTGATAATCCAACGCATATTTATCCAAAAATACATAGATTGGCACAAATACCCAAATACCAAAAAAGATACCTATATTATACGTCCATGATTTAAGATCCAAAAAACCACCAAGAAACAACCCAAGAATAGCATTTAACCATACCAATGCCGTCCATTTTGACCAAAGCTCAGTCATGTCATATTTTTGTGTCATAGTATGCCTTTTTGTGTTGATAAAATTGGTAATATTATAATCACTTGCTCTTTGTATGATTGTGAAAAAATCATGGAAAAATAATGAAAAATAACAACGACTGCAAAATTTTTCATGGTTTGCCAAATTTTTTTCATCTATTTTTTTACATTTATCTGCCAAAATGGGGTATAATTTTCCGCCAAATATCTATGTAAAATCCAGATATTCTCGCCTTACGATGTAGAGTTTTGCTCATTCTGTCAAGCCTAGATTTACGTTGTAAATGATGAAAAGCCACCAGAATGTCGTAAGTTTTTTAATCTATTTAAGTGATTTTTTATGAATTATCAATTATTTACATCAGAGTCCGTTTCCGAAGGACACCCTGATAAAATGGCAGACCAAATCTCAGATGCCATACTTGATGAGATTTTGACCCAAGACAAGGACGCTCGTGTGGCGTGCGAAACCCTAACCAAAACAGGGGCGGTAGTACTGGCAGGCGAAATCACCACCCATGCCAACATTGACGTGGAAGCAATCGTCCGCCGTACGGTCAACAAAATCGGCTATAACCATAGCGATTTGGGCTTTGACGGGGCAAGCTGTGCGGTCATCAACATGATTGGCAATCAGTCGCCCGAGATTGCCCAAGGCGTGGACAGACAACGCCCCGAAGACCAAGGGGCAGGCGACCAAGGGTTGATGTTTGGCTATGCGTGCGTTGAGACAGACGTACTCATGCCTGCTCCCATTCAGCTCTCACACCGCCTAATGGAACGCCAAGCCGAACTGCGTAAAAACGGCACGCTCTCATGGCTACGCCCAGACGCTAAGGCACAGGTAAGCCTACGCTATGATGATAATCATCACCCATTGGCGGTAGATGCGTTGGTGCTGTCCACTCAGCACGACCCCGAGATTAGCCAAGCTGACCTGCATGAAGCGGTCATGGAAGAGATTATCAAACAAGTCATTCCTGCCGAACTGCTCCACGCTGGCACAAAATACCACATCAACCCAACGGGCAAATTCGTCATTGGGGGGCCTGTGGGGGACGCAGGTCTGACTGGACGTAAAATCATCGTAGATACTTATGGCGGTATGGCTCGTCATGGGGGCGGTGCGTTTAGCGGAAAAGACCCGTCCAAAGTTGACCGTTCGGCTGCCTATGCAGGGCGTTATGTCGCCAAAAACATCGTGGCGGCAGGGCTTGCCGACCGCATTGAAGTGCAAGTGTCCTATGCCATTGGCGTGGCAGAGCCGACTTCTATCTCGGTCAATACCTTTAATACAGGCAAGGTGTCTAATGATGAGATTATCCGCCTTATCCGCACCCATTTTGACCTACGCCCCTATGGCATCACTGACATGCTAAACTTGTTACAACCGATGTATGAGATTACAGCAAGTTATGGGCATTTTGGGCGACATGGTACGGACAATGCCTTTACTTGGGAAAAGACCGATAAAGTAGAAGCGATTAAAGCGGATACGAATTGGTAATTTGCTAAAATACATCTAACGAATTTGATGTTTGCCACACGCTTTGTAGGGGCGTGTTGAACACGCCCCTGATGATATAGCGATTTATAGGACGTGCTCAGCACGTCCCTACGCCCACATATTATAAATTTGTGGTAATTTAAAGTTCTTTATCTAGGGCGTGTTGAACATTGATAACATTTTATAAAATAAGATGAAAATTTGATGATTTCAATCAATTTTTGCATGAAAAATGGCTATCCGACCACTTAACTGTGTGATTTTAAGATTTTTTACTTAATTTTTAAAATTAAGTGGTCGGATTGTTTTTCTGCGTCAAAAACTTGTCTGATAGAATAACTATCAACCTGCGTTTTTTCCTTGAAAAACGTGCGATTTTTCTCATTTTTCATTGCAAATACCAAAGTTCAACACGCCCTATAAAAGCCAGCCAAAAACTGGCTTTTGTTAATTTTTTATCAACCTTATGGAAATCTTATGTCAAACCTTAACGAACAAATGACCAACAACACCGCCGAATTACCCCAAGATGCCAACGCCTTTTTTGAGCGGGCGGACAGCGTGATTACCCTTGCCAACAGCCAATTATCACCAAACTCTCACGCAGGGCAAGTGGCAGCGTCTTTGACTTATGCCGCTGCTCGTTTTGCGGTGTCGGCAGCGAGTATCGGCTTTGTTAAGGGGTCGGATTTTGCCAAAGAAAAAGCGGACATCATCGCCTTTTATACTGAGCAATACCAAAAAATGCTTAGCGATAATATTGATGATTATGCTGAGAATTTTGAAAAATATACGGGGATTAAAAAATAAGCGTTAATGATATTTTAAAATCACTGGTATTTCAAAAAGATTGTTAGGGGCGGATATGATTATTCGCCCTTATGATAACATTTTAAATTACCCATAGATAAAATATGAGCGACAAAATCCCCCTACCGATAGAGCTTTATTATTCCAATAAATTTTTGCTATTTTCTTTGGCTTTTGGCGGTGCGATGTTTTGGTTTGGGCGGACTGTTAATGTTATCGCTGACGAATGGTTTATTATTGCCTTATGTATGGTACTTATGATTTTTGGGGCGTTGGTTGTCTTGGTATGTATCATCTCTTTCATCAATCCTAAGCCCGTTTTAATGATTACCCGTTATCATATCAATGGCGGGCATGGATTATTAAAAAGATGGTTTAATAAAAATAATGCCATTGCTTTTAAAGACATTCGCTCATTGGAACTGGATTATCATACTCATAAAGACGTGAAACATTGGCATATCGTCATTTTATTAAACACTGGCAAAAAATTACACCTACCGATTAGAAGTATGAAATATGAAACAATAATAATAAATGAAAAAGAAATCTTTCATCTTATCAATCAAGTTCATCAAGGCAACATACCGCCCACATTTGAAGATTTTGATATGGACATTCATGACCGCATGACAACATGGGGGTTATTTATGATTGGTTTTGTGGTGTTGATGTTGGTTGTTGTGGGTTTGATGAAATGACGGTAAAACACCATGGTTAATTTTCGCTTGCCCCTATATCTATATCCCACTCAACGCTCCCTTGTGATACAATTCTTTATGCTTGTCGTTTGTATCGGGGCGACTTACTGTTTTTGGTGTGTGTTATCTGATGTTGGCAGTTGGTTTATCAATGGGGTTATTTTATTATCAGGTTTGTTTTGGTTGTTTTTTCTGATTATCTTTTTAAAAAATTCAATCATCAAAAAACCCATGCTTATCATTGATAAAGACTATATCATTGGGCGGGGTATTTTTAATGATAAATTTATAGAGTTTGATGACATTGCGGATTTGTCGTTACACATTCAAGAAAATCACCGTTTTGGATTTCTGGTGTATCGCATGGACATCAGCTTAAAGACGGGCGATAATGAGCATTTGGCATTAACTACTTGCCGTCATAAACAAACACTCATCAACGAAAAAGAGATTTTTGCACTCATCAAGCAAATTCATGAAGGCATAATACCGCCACGTTATGAGCCGTTTTATATCGGCAATGATGAACGCATGACATCAGCCGCCAAAGTGTATTGGACGGTGATGGCGATTGGGGCGGTGTGGGTTATGTACAAGATATATACACTATAACAAAAATCCGCCCAACCTTGATTGAGCGGATTTTTATCATCTTTCAAATTGGCTTTGATAAGTCGGATTAACTTTGACGATAATTCGGAGCTTCTTTGGTAATCTGCACATCATGAACGTGCGACTCTTTCATACCTGCCGATGTTACCTTGATAAACCGTGGCTTCGTGCGTAGCTCTTCGATGGTCGCACAGCCTGTATAGCCCATGGACGAACGCAGACCGCCAGCGAGCTGATTGATGATACCTGTTACCGAGCCTTTGTATGGCACACGCCCTTCAATGCCTTCTGGAACAAGTTTTTCCACGCCTTCTTTGGCATCTTGGAAATAGCGGTCAGACGAGCCATTTTGTCCGCTCATCGCCCCAAGCGACCCCATGCCACGATACGCCTTATAATAGCGACCTTGATACAGCTCCATCTCCCCAGGGGCTTCTTCTGTCCCTGCAAGCAGTCCGCCCACCATGATACAGCTTGCCCCTGCCGCCAAAGCCTTTGCCATGTCGCCAGAAAAACGGATACCACCGTCAGCGATGAGCGGAATACGCTCTTGTAAGGCACTTGCCACGTTGTCAATGGCACTAATCTGTGGCACGCCAATGCCTGCAATGATACGAGTGGTACAGATAGAGCCAGGCCCGATACCCACTTTGACAGCGTCCGCCCCAGCGTCAAGCAGGGCGAGGGCGGCATCGCCTGTGGCAATGTTACCGCCAATGACTTGGATATGGGGGTATTTTTTCTTGACAAAGGCGACTTTATCAATCACGCCACGACTATGCCCATGAGCGGTATCCACCACAATCACGTCCACGTTCGCTTCCACCAACGCTTCCACACGGGCTTCGGTGTCCGCCCCTGTACCAACTGCCGCCCCCACACGCAAGCGGCCTTGGGCGTCTTTGGCAGCGTTCGGGTTATTTTCGGCTTTGCTAAAATCATTGACGGTAATCAGCCCTTTTAGGCGAAATTCATCATCAATCACAATCACTTTTTCAATGCGGTGCGTGTGCAGTAAGCGTTTGATGTTCTCGGTAGATTCGCCTTCTTTGACGGTAACGAGCTTATCCTTTGGAGTCATCACATTTTTGACAGGTTGGTCAAGATTGGTCTCAAAACGCAAATCACGGTGCGTTACAATCCCCACCACTTGACGGTTGTCGTCCACCACAGGCACGCCCGAGATGTGGTTTTCACGAGTAATGCGAAGTAGCTCGCCCACACTTGTCTCAGGGCTTACAGTAATGGGGTCGGCAACGGTGCCTGCTTCAAACTTTTTGACGTGGCGGACACGACTGGCTTGACGGGAGATATCCATGTTTTTGTGGATAATACCCATACCGCCAAGCTGTGCCATGGCGATTGCCATTTTTGATTCGGTAACGGTGTCCATTGCCGCCGATAGGATTGGCAAGTTTAGGTTAATCTCACGGGCCAGGCGAGTGGATAGATTCACGTCTTTGGGTAACACTTCTGAATAAGCAGGTAATAGCAATACATCATCAAAGGTCAGTGCTTCATAACTTAGTCTTAACATAACAGCCCCTTATGGCAAAAAATGAATAAAAATACACATCAAAAAACCGAAAAAGGCTAAGCAGTCATCTGCCTAGCCTTTGGATATACGGTTGCTTGTTCGTTTTAGCATTGTGTATCGGTTTGTGCGTGTAAAATTAGCGGTGCATTAAATCTCTTTCCAANNTTGAGGTTTTTAAAAATCCACAAAAATCGGGGTTTGGAAAGAAGTCTATTATACGCCAGATTATCCGATTTGGCAAATGTTTTTTTATGATTTATAATAGGGCTTACCATCCCATCCAATACAGACCAACTTTGGACTAATTATGAGACACTTTATTCTTACCTGTGCCTTAGTATTAAACGCTTGCACCGCCCCAAACACTACGGATAACACCAATACATCCACCACCTCAAAGCCCACGCTTGATGTCGAACAGCCCGTTTGCACGATGGAATATATGCCTGTATGTGCCACGCTTGAACAAAACGGACAACAATTTACAAAAACCTTTGGCAATCGCTGTTCGGCTCACAGTTTTATCCCAAAAGATACCAAAGTCATCAAGGTAGATGATGGGGCGTGTGAATAAGGTACCAAGCAAGTACTTGGTACGCACCATAAAACATCTGGGGTATGCTCAACCATCATCAAGCCAATACCATCAATGGTACATACCCTATCAATAACAGTCAATAACCAGACATCATCACATCAACCCTCACCCTATTTTGGAATACAAGAATGAAAACCCAACATCTTATTTTGGCACTAGGCATGGTGCTGTCCATTACCGCCTGCTCTACGCCTAGCACCTCTTCTGCCCCCACTACCATCTCCCAACCCACTCATGATGACGTGCCTTTTAATCATGGCATGCCAAAACTAAAAAAGCCCATACAACATTGCACCATGGAATACATACCTGTGTGTGCCACCCTCAAGCAGAACGGACAACAATTTACAAAAACCTTTGGCAATCGCTGTTCGGCTCATACTTTTATCGATGAAGGGGTAACTGTCGTAGATGTGCGTGATGGCGACTGCGACCCGAGCAAACAAGCACTGATGAGATTTGGTCGTTGATGGTAGGCACACCAAATAAATTTAATACAGATTGGATATCTCCCATCGCAAGCCCTGCCATATATGAATTTTATATAAATACGGAGAAAATATAATGAAATTTATTAGACTTCTTTCCAAACCCTGATTTTTATGGATTTTTAAAAACTTCAACCCCAATACTTATAAGGGTTTATTTTTAGTTTGGAAAGAGATTTATTATTGTAGCAATATTAATGACCTCATTGTTATCTTGCGGTTATGATAAAACTGAACATCATGTCGTTTCGGAAATTAATGTTGCCAGTACAGACGAGTACGACCGTTATGTTATACAAAAAATAAATGACATCGCAATAAATGGCGTCATTGATGATAACGAAAAAACGAAAAGGTTATTGTTGGACTTGGTACCAGAAGCAAATCGCATGAATGATGAGAATGAAAAGTACAAAGCATTATTGCAAATATATGCATTAGCAGATGTTCATAAAGCCATAGATTTTATTGATGAAGTTCTTAGGGATAACCCCGATCATTGGTTGCTTATTTATAAATGCCAACTCATGAAAATCAATGATTACGACAATGATAAGATAACAAATTGCTTTTCTCATGTTGCCAAAAAAGCAAAAGAAGAAATTAAGAAAAATAACTATAACAAAAAAGACAGCCCAAAAGAAATTTTGTCTTACTATTTGGCTGAAATAAATGCTGGAAATGTAGCGTATATTCAAAAATCAAAAGATTTATTAGATGAAATACCAGACCCAAAAAAGAAAGACGAGCTGTATCAAATTTTTAATAGTCAAATAGATGTTGAAAATTAACATTTTTATTATTCGGTTTTATGCATTAAAATCACTCATAGAAAATAACATAAAACTGTTAATATCACTAAACAATAAACCACTACACCCCCAACACATTTATCAATAGCCCCATCGCCCAACCAACCATTATCGCCAACAGCCATATCATTTCATTTCTTTGAGTGCGTTTGGTTTTATAAAACCGCCAAGACAAAGGCGTGGCGATAAATGCAATAACAAATCCTACCAACATATGACCCGTTGGCATGACACAGAGTTGTATTCCAGCATCATCGATAAAGCAGTTAGAGCCAAATAAAAAGGCAAATAAAGTACCACCAAACCAAAACACCCAAAACCCCACCACAAAAAACAGCACGGCAAAAATACCGTCAGCGACCTGTTTAGCTTCTTTGGCAAAGATAATATAAGCAGTCATCACAAACATCATTACACCCAACACCATCAGCCCGCCAAATGTCATCACATCATTTGCCAAAAATGCACTACCACCCACCAATAACAAGGCGATGATATAGGTAATGATTTGTTTATAAATGGGTTTTGTCATGATTTATTTACGAGTGATAGCAAAACTCTCGGTACTATCGCCAAGCTCTGCTTTAAAATATATCTTATCATCTGTATTATCATCGGCATAGGTTTTCTCAAAATCCACGCCAACATAATCATATTTGGGCGCTATCAACACTTCGGCTTGCTCATTGATTAAGCCATATTTGCCCTGTTGTCGTACGACATAAGTATCCCCATAATACGCTGGCATGATCATCTCATATTGATAATCGGACAAAAATTTGCCGTCAGGACTCATCAGGGCGTACTGTTCATCTTTGGCAACGGCAAATAATCGCTCTGATAAAACTTCTGCACCGTCATAAATAAAAGCAATGACGGAGCGATTTTGTTTGTCAATAATACCATATTTGCCTTGCCCCTTTACACTCGCAAAACCGTCTATAAAAGACAACCTAGCATAATCATAAACAACAGGAATGACAACGCTTGCACGGCTATCTATATAACCGTATTTACCGTCCTTTGCTACCCTTGACAAACCACGATAAAAACCACCGATGTCATCATAAAATCCCATTGGCACGACAAACTCGCCTTGTTCATTGACAAGCCCAAAAGTGTCATTTTTACCGAGCTTACCAAACATTGATTCTTGACTGTTTCTTTGCGTAACCACAATCAGCACATCGCTTGGCTCTGTGTTACTGTCATACGCCCAATCATCAGGAAAATCAATCTCATGATAAAGTGCAGGTAAAATAAGCTTGCCTGTCTTGTCAATCAGCCCAATCGGATAAGGAAAGTCGCCAAATGGCGTTTGCACCATATTACCCACTCGTGCCACGCCTTTTTGATTTAGGCATTCTTGATAAGTAAAGGGAATTTGTGTGGTTGGTTTAACACATGACGCATCAAACTCATCGGCATTTGCCACATTTGCCACACCAAAAGCCAAACCAATACCACACAACCAAAATAGATATTTCATTGATATTCTCTTTTATCCATTAACCAAAGAATCTAAATTTGATAATTTACAAGGGCAAATTGCAATTTACCCCTACAAATCTATTCAAAATTATCATTAATTAGTTGGACGTAAGGTGCTAATACGCACCCCACCAAACTCAAAAATAATCTAAATTCTCCGCCAGCTTGTCCCTGCCCTGCTGTCTTCTAGCTCCACGCCTTTTTCTTTTAGCTCGGCACGGATTTGGTCGGCAAGGGCAAAATCCTTATCGGCTTTGGCTTGTTTGCGTTTATCAATCATCGCCAAAATCTCACTCTCGGAAATACTCTCATCGCCAATTTGGGCTTGCAAAAAGGCTTGGGGGGCGGTTTGAGCGATGTTTAACACGCTCGCCAAGGTCTTTAATATCACGGCAAATTGTAGCCCGCCTGCTGTGTCGCCTGCCTTGACCGCTTTATTTATCTCGCCTGCAATCTCAAACAAGATACTCACCGCTTGGGCTGTATTAAAGTCGTCATTCATCGCACGCACAAAGGCTTGCCCGTACTCGCTTCCCCACGCTGTCTCGTCCGTGCCTACCACGTCAAACGGTTTTAGGGCGTGATATAGGCGTGATAAGGCGGTGTGGCTTTCTTTTAGGGCGGTATCTGAGAAGTTAATCGGACTGCGATAATGGCTAGATAGGATAAAAAAGCGAATGGTCTCGGCATGAAAATCCTGCAACACTTCACGAATGGTAAAGAAGTTGTTTAAGGATTTGCTCATTTTTTCGCCGTCCACATTGACAAAACCAACGTGTAGCCAGTTGTTGGCGTATTGTTTGCCTGTCGCCCCTTCGCTTTGGGCAATCTCGTTTTCGTGGTGCGGAAACTGCAAATCATGCCCACCGCCATGAATGTCAAAACTCTCGCCCAAACAGCAGGTACTCATCGCACTGCACTCAATGTGCCAGCCAGGGCGACCCAAGCCCCACGGACTTTGCCAATGCGGTTCGGACGGTTTGGCAGATTTCCACAGCACAAAATCAAAAGGGTTGTCCTTGTCGTCCACCGTCTCAACCCTTGCCCCTGCTTGCATATCGGCAAGTTTGCGTTTGGAGAGCTTGCCATAGTCAGGGAAATTTGCCACCTTATAATACACATCGCCACTTGCCCCTTGATAGGCTAAGTCTTTGGACTCTAAGGTATTTATCATATCCAGCATCTGCGGAATGTGGTCGGTTGCTTTGGGTTCGCTGGTCGGACGTAAGCACCCCAAACGGTCGGCATCTTCGTGCATGGCTTTGATAAAACGCTCGGTCAGCTCGCCAATGGTTTCGCCGTTTTCGTTTGCTCGTTTGATGATTTTGTCGTCAATGTCGGTGATGTTGCGGACGTAGTTTACCTCAAAATAACGAGACAACCAACGATAAATCACATCAAAACTCACCATGACCCGAGCGTGTCCGATATGACAATAATCATACACCGTCATGCCACAGACGTACATACCCACTTTGCCGTCATGGATAGGAACAAACCGCTCTTTTTGTGCCGATAGGGTGTTATAAAGGTGTAAATCGCTCATGGTGTGCCTTTTGGGTAACTGGTGTAAATAAAAGCCTTTATCATAGCAGAATTTGGGGGAAAGTGCTATAATTTACCAAAAATTAACCAAGGTCATCACATGAGATATTTACCATTGGCATTACTTGGCTATGCCATGTGTGCATCGGCAGTCAATGTCTATAACCCAAATGATTTATCCGATATCAAGACCTTGGATAATGTCAAAGACGTTGTGTTATATGGCGTACATTTTGACCATGTGCTACTGCAAAATACAGAACCCTGCATGAAGCCTACTGCTGATTTTGAATTTGTAGAATGCCCAAACCACCAAGGACTTGCTCGGGTTGGTAATTATGTCCAGACCCCTTTTGGTCAAGCCCCCTACCCTTTGGGCATGATAGACAAAGACGGCAAATTATTGCTAGATAATATTTACCACGAAATCCATACCCCCAAAATCTTACAAGACATCGCCACCGATGTCAGCTCCCAGTCTTTTGTCATTACCACCTTAGACCTTGACGGCTTAGACGAGTTAAAGGCAGACGATGAGTCTGATATTGCAATGGTCATTGATAAAAGAATGCAATACGCCTTGGTTGATAGCAAAGGCAGAATGATTGTGCCATTTGGGCGTTATGATAACATCATCAATGGATATGATGATGTATTTACTGTCGAAAAAGACGGGCTGTATGGCGTGATAGACGCACACGGTCATGAAATCATCACACCCATGTATGACAACCCAGTCATGTTTTATCAAGGGTTTTCAGGTTTATATAAAAATGGTAAATATGGCATCATCAATTTAAATAATCAAACCGTGATTGATTTTAAATACAACGTCATTTATATGGTTAAAAGTGACAGTGGCGATATGTTTTTTAATGCAGTGATGGGCAACACGTCTTATTTATACAACAGTCAAGGCGAAAAAATTTTTGAATTAACCTACCCCGATGAGCATGGGATTTTTAGGGATGACATTAATGTATTTCAAGGGAAGGATTTTTTTATCATCGCTCCTGATTTTTATAAATCAAGCGGTCAAGTGGGGCTAATAGACACCACTGGCAACGTGATATTACCTTTTGAATATGACGTTATTTATTCATTTTTGACAGGTCTTGCATCCGACCTTGATATGGATGATGACCCACGATACATCAAAGCCATTAAAAAAGACGGGGTTTATTTTTATGACGCCACAGGCAAACTTATAAAGCAGACCAACCCTTGACATTTATGGGTGCTATTAGGGCGTGCCTACCACTGATAACATTTATAAAATGCGATGAATATTTGACTTTAAAAAGCACCACAAAAATACCCCAAATCGCTTTGGGGTATTTTGCCGTTTTTTATCTTGCCATAAAAGATTAGTAAGTCTCATCAGTCTCAACGATGGTAATCTCGTTACTGGCAGGCTTTTCTGCCTTAGGCTCGGGCTTGGATTCAGGCTTAGGCTCAGTTTTGGGTTCGGCTGTTGGCTTGGACTCTGTTGTAGCTTGTGAATCCGCTTTTGGCTCTGCCTTAGGTTCTGCTTTTGGCTTGGGTTCAGGTTTAGGCTCAGGCTTTGGTTCAGTCTTTTGTGGTGTGCCACTTGGGACATCCTCAGGCTGTAAAATCGCCTCCTCAGGTCTTGGTATCTGGGTAGGTTCAGGCACCGATGGCAATTCCACGGGGCGGATTTGTACCGTGGGGGCAGGCACGATGTTGCTTGATGATTTGCCGATTTGGGCGGTCTCACGTTTGGCATTGGCTTGGTTTTGGCGATTCATCGAACGCACCGCTGTCGCCATGGTCTCAGACGCCAGTGCGATGACAGGCGTATTGTTGTCAATGGCAAGTGCCTCACCGTCCGCTTGGAACACAAAATCTCCCACCAGACGGTTACCACCCATGAGACTCACGTCTTTTTCGATGGCTTGCTCTTCTAGGCTTGCCACGCCTGCCCCGCTAAACGTCTTATTGGCAAAGGCAATCTCTTCGTTAGGCAGGACGACATGAAGCTGTCCACGGCACTCACCACCGTCCTCGCTGACGTTTTGCAAGTCAATGTCCAGCCCCGACAGGCGTGCCTTTAACTGCAATGACAGCTCATCACTCGCCCCATTGCCCAGTCCACGCACAGACGCAGTATAAAGCTCATCACGCACAAGGCTGACGACACGGTTTTTTAGGCTGACATCATCACAGACCGCAGCAGGGCGGTCAACCACTTCGGGGGTCGCAACTTCAATCTCTGCCTGTGCCTGTTTCAATCTCTGCCTGTGCCTGTGGCTCGGGACTGTCTTTTTTGGTGCAACCGACCATGCCAGTCAATGCAAGGGCAACGGCAGACACACAGGCTAAATAGTTAAATGTTTTCATGGCTTATCTCAAATTTGGTTTCAAATTTACTTATAAAATAACTTTAAAAAGTGGTCGCCACTTGATACAATGACGCCCAACAAGGCGGTATCATCAAGGCAAAACTTAGCCATTATACCACGCCAAACCCATTTGCCAAATTATTTTTTATCATGAATCAGCCCGTCCCCCACCCCCATTTTAATGACCGTAATTTTAATGACATTGCCGACCATTTTGCCAAAAAAGTCTATGGCGGTCTAAAAGGTCAAATCCGCCTTACCGTGTTAGAGCGGGACTTATCCAAACATTTGCCAAATCATCCGCTTAGGGTGTTGGACGTAGGGGCAGGACTTGCTCAAATCAGCCTAAACCTTGCCACACATCATGACACAACCATCAGCGACATCTCTACTAAGATGATACAACAAGCCCAAAACACCGCAAGCAAACTTGGCGTATCACCTCGTTTTATCACCGCTTCTTATCAAGAGCTTGCCACACGGTTGCAGGGTGAGACCTTTGATTTGATTTTATGCCATGCTGTCCTAGAATGGCTTGGCGAACCTGCCAAAATCATGGCGTTTTTTGATGAATTTTTAGCCGATGATGGTTACTTGTCTTTATGCTTTTACAATCCTGCCAGCATGATTTATCGCAACCTTATCATGGGTAATTTTTATCAATTAGAACACCCCAAACCCGCCGATAACAAAAGTCTAACCCCAAACAATCCTGTGCCTTATGAGACGGTCAAATCATGGCTTGATGATAAAAAATACACCATCATTTGCCAATCAGGGATACGAGTGTTCTCTGACTATACTCCCTTAAAACGTGGCGGACTGGGTAATCCTGATGATGTTATGGCGATGGAACTTAACTACTCCCAAACGCACCCTTTTTGGCAAATGGGGCGGTACTTGCATATTTTGGCGAAAAGGTAAGATAATTCACTCTTGACTCAAAATAGCAACTTATTGATTATTCAATAATTATTTTTAGGTTGTAGGGACGAATTGCAATTCGCCCTTGATAAACAAAGCACTTATATAAGAAGCCAGAATGGTATAAGACACCAAAAACACTTACTCTTTTTCTTTTAAAAAATCATCTTTTTCCAAAAAGACATCGCCCTGCTCATAAGGATTTTCATATTCCTTAACCACTTGCAAATCCCGAATGTTCTTTTGAATGGTAATCACCGCAAAGAGCGACAAGGTAAACGCCATAAAATAATAGCCCTTTTCGCTAAGTAGCAAAGTGGCGTTCCATAGACCCACGGTCATCAGTAACACCGCAAGCCCCAACGCCAACCAACTAATGCCATAATAAATACCCGACACAGGGATATTTTCTGCTTTATCACGAATGGTTTTTTGTAGGCTAATCGCCGCATACAGCCCCAATGCCAACACCGCAAAATAATAGCCCTTCTCGTTTAACATCATCTCGGCATTCCACAGACCAACCAAAAAGCCAAGCACGCCCACGCCCAACACCGCCCAAGATGCACCGACATAAGCCGATGTTGGTTTATTAATGATTTGCATGGTTTTTTCCTTTCATCATTTAAAAAAAATTGATAGATATTTTTAGAGTTTTGAATAATATAGCAAAATAAAGCAAAACCGACAAGTGTACTTTATGGCATGATTTGGCTTTTGGCATTGACCATATTATAAACAATAATACGATTTTTGACCCAATTTTTCATAAAATCATCGCACCGCCTTGCAATTTGCCACGCCTGCCACCATAACAGGCTGACATTATAAGAATTTATTTGGAGTTTATCATGTCTGATAACCAAACCTTGCCCCTACTTGCCGTGCGTGATGTCGTGGTCTATCCACACATGCAAATTGCCCTATTTGTGGGACGTGAGCAGTCCATTAACGCCATACAGCTTGCCGATGAGAGCTTTGATGGTCATCTGCTTGTGGTCTCACAAAAAGACTCGCTGTCAGAAGAGATTAACACCGACAATCTCTACCGCTTTGGCATGGTGTGCAGGGTCATTAGCACCATGCCCCACGACGCTGACGAAAACTGTCTTAAAGTACTCATCGAAGGACAAACTCGTGCCGAAGTGGCAGGCGTTGATATTGATGAGACGCATAACGCTTTTGTGGCGGTGTTTCATGAACAGGCTGTTACCGACACGCTAAGCGATGATGACAAAGACGCTCACAAAAAGGTGTTGATGGATTTCTTTGCCAACTTTGCCGAAGAAAACCTACGCAACGGGCGTGAGATTACCCGTGTGGCAGGCAAGATTAGCGATTTGACCGAACTCATGTACTTTATCGCCACTCGGGTGTCCATGCCCCTTGACAAGAAACAAACGCTCCTTGAAGATGGCGACATCATGGATTATTACCACACACTGACCGAGTTTTTTGTGAGCAATCATGCCGAGCAGTCGCTTGAAAATGAACTCCAAGAAACCGTGCGTAAGCAAATGGAAAATAATCATCGTGAGTATTTTTTAAATGAAAAAATGAAAGCGATTAAGTCCGAGCTGTCCGATTTAAATGACGGGGCGGACGAAGAAGATGGCGAACTTGAAAAACGCCTAAAAGAAGCTGACCTGCCTGACGATGTCCGTAAAAAAGCCGAAACCGAATTTAAAAAGTTAAAGCAAATGCCCCCAAGCTCATCGGAGGCGTCTGTCGTGCGTGGCTATGTGGAATGGATACTTGACACCCCATGGAAAAAAGCAAGCAAGGTATCCATTGACCTAAATAAAGCCAAAGAAACCCTAGACAAAGACCACTACGGGCTAGACGATGTCAAAGACCGCATTGTTGAGTACCTAGCAGTACAATCTCGTGTCAAAAAACTGCGTGGCCCTATCCTATGCCTAGTCGGGCCACCCGGTGTTGGTAAAACATCTCTTGGCGAGAGTATCGCTCGCGCCACAGGGCGTAAGTTTGTGCGTATGGCGTTGGGCGGTGTGCGTGATGAGGCTGAGATTCGTGGGCATAGACGCACCTATATCGGAGCCATGCCCGGCAAAATCGTACAGTCCTTGGCAAAAGTAGAAGTCAAAAATCCGCTGTTTTTGCTTGATGAGATTGACAAAATGGCACAGGACTATCGTGGCGACCCTGCGTCTGCTTTGCTAGAAGTGCTTGACCCCTCACAAAACAACAGCTTTAACGACCATTATCTTGACCTTGATTTGGATTTGTCGGAGGTGATGTTTATCTGTACCGCCAACAGCATGAACATACCGCCAGCTTTGCTTGACCGTATGGAAGTCATTCGTCTGCCGGGCTACACCGAAGACGAAAAAATGAACATCGCCCAAAATTATCTCACCCCCAAAGCCCTAGAGCAAAACGGGCTTGGCAAAGATGAGCTTGACATTACCGATGATGCGGTGCTTAGCATTATCCGCCACTACACTCGTGAAGCAGGCGTGCGTAACCTTGAACGTGAGATTAACAAAATCAGTCGTAAGGCGGTGCGTTCGCAAGTTGAGACTTATGGTGTTAAGCCCAAAAAAGGCACAAAAATTGAGCCGTTATCAGTAACGGACGACAACATCGCTGATTATCTGGGTGTTAAACCGTTTGACTTTGGGCTTGCCGAAAAAGAACCTGAAATCGGTCGTATTACAGGACTTGCATGGACGTCTGTGGGCGGTGAGCTACTCACCATTGAGACCGCCACCATGCAGGGCAAGGGCGAGCTTGTCTTTACAGGATCGCTTGGCGATGTCATGAAAGAGTCTATCCGTGCCGCCATGAGCGTGGTGCGAGCTGGGGGCGAGCGTTTTGGTATCAGCTACGACAAATTCAAAGACACAGACATTCATGTGCATATGCCCGAAGGTGCCACGCCCAAAGACGGCCCGTCCGCAGGTATTGCTCTGACCACCGCCCTAGTATCCGCCTTTACAGGCATTGCCATTCGTGCCGACATTGCCATGACAGGGGAAGTTACCTTGCGTGGTAAGGTACTAAAAATTGGCGGTCTAAAAGAAAAACTGCTCGCCGCTCATCGTGGCGGTATCAAGCACGTGCTTATCCCCAAATCCAACGAGCCTGACCTTGCCGACATTCCTGACAACGTCAAAGAGGGCTTGACCATTCAAGCGGTTGAGACCATTGATGAAGTCCTAAAAGTCGCCCTAGTCGCCCCACTCATGCCCTTAAAGCCGAGCGTGGTCGTTAAGGCGGACGAGCAGACGTTAAGAAGCTGATTAAAAAAGCTAGTTAAAACACCCCAAAACTCTGTCCATTGGCAGGGTTTTTTGTGGGTACATTTTGGCTTGTCTCTTATCCCAAAATCCGCTAAGATAGGGAGGATTTCTCTTATTTCTCTTAACTTATTTTAATTTGGTGATAGCCATGAAACCACTTCTAAACCCCCCTTCTCATCGCCCTATCTCTTTTACCCTTATCTGTTTTGGCGTGTGTTGAGCCGTTGCTACCCAATTTTGACGCTACGGATATGGAGTATTCAGAAGGACTTCTTGCGGTAAAAAAAGACAGCAAGTGGGGCTATGCCGACACCACAGGCGAAGTTGTCATTGATTTGACCTACGAGCATGCTTCTGGTTTTTCAGAGGGCATGGCAGTCATCAGACTAAATGAAAAATATGGCTTTATTAGACCTCTTTCCAAACTACCCCAGCTCAAAATTATAAATCGCAGAAATTAGATTCACCATTAATCCAAATCTTTTTCTGCGATTGCGGTAGCGACATGATAAGATTTTAAAACACTTGAGTTTCCCAATGACATGTTCATTGGTTACTCGCTTGGATGATAACTTGCGATTTGCTTTTTTATCTGCTTTGGTTAAAGGTTTAAGTTTTGTCTTTTTCTTTGGTAGTTGGCTATTTGCATGAGTTTGTTGTATGCCTTGATAGCCTGAATCTACTT
>NZ_MXAN01000034.1:35608-39475 GCF_002027545.1 Moraxella lacunata | reverse complement strand
GGTTTATGGTATCTACAATTTATAATGACGTTAAATTCAAAAAAATATAAAAATCAATTCTCGCCAGTTAACCGATTTTCAATTTTCGCCTTTTTCTTATCGGCTCGTCTTTGTTTAAAAAATTGGCTTAACATCATTGAACTTTCATTTGCCAACAGTCCGCCTTGAATAGTGATGACGTGATTATAAAACGGCTCTTTGGCAAGGGTTAATTGGCTTACCACCGCCCCTGCCTTTGGCTCATACGCCCCAAACACCACACGGCTGACACGGGCATGAATGAGCGAACCAAAACACATGGTACAGGGTTCTAACGTAACATAGAGCGTACTACCAATGGGCAAGCGGTAATTTTGCACCCTTTGGCACGCCTGACGCAAGGCGACAATCTCGGCATGGTGCGTGGGGTCGTGCGTGCTAATCGGGCAATTAAAGCCTTCGCCCAAAATCTGCCCGTCATGCACCACCACCGCCCCCACAGGTATCTCGCCACGCTCCGCCCCACGTCTGGCAAGGGCTAGGGCGTGGTTCATCATGGCGACATCGACAGGCGACCAAAATTTTAATGAGCTAAAATTTGGCACGCTCCTTACAACATCATGCACAAGCCCACGATACGCCATTACTGTGGTAACGCCCAATCAATGGCCCCTTTGCCATGTCTGACAAGATAGTCATTGGTCTGCGAAAATGGACGAGAACCAAAAAATCCGCCACGGTTTGCCGATAGGGGGGACGGATGATTGGCGGTCAAAATGAGGTGGCGAGACGTGTCAATAAACCGCCCTTTTTTCTTGGCATAACTGCCCCACAGAATAAAAACCGTGCGGTCGGTTTGGCGGTTGATGACGTCAATCACAGCGTCCGTAAACTCTTCCCAGCCTTTGCCTTGGTGCGAGCCTGCCTGTCCGTTTTCTACCGTCAATGTGGCGTTAAGCAGTAGCACGCCTTGATTTGCCCAATGGGTCAAATCGCCATGAGCCGAGACGGGAATGCCCAAATCGGTGGCGAGTTCCTTTAAAATATTGGCAAGGCTTGGCGGTTTGGGAATGATTTTTGGCACGCTAAACGACAGCCCCATAGCCTGCCCTGCCCCATGATAGGGGTCTTGCCCGAGTATCACAACTTTGACTGCTGATAAGGGCGTGGTATTTAGGGCGTTAAAAATCAAGGGTTTGGGCGGATAAATGGTTTTGCCTTGGGCGTATTCATTTTGCAAAAAAGCACGCAAATTATTCATAACAGGTGATAATAATATGTCCGCCAAGGCAAATTTCCAATCATCGGGCAGTTTTACTTTGTTTAAGGCGGTTAATTGGTCTTGGGTAAGATTGGTATTCATGATTGCTATATTAAATCTCTTTNNTTTTAAAAATCCATAAAAATCAGGGTTTGGAAAGAAGTCTATTAATGATTTAAATGGTGCGTAATACGCACCTTACCTATTTATAAAAATATTTATCAAATAATTTCATTTATTTTTTGGTTTTATCCAATTGCGAAGGTTTGGCTTTTACCGTTAATGTCTTGGTTATTTTATCATGCCAGCCTTGATTTTTTTCATTGCCTTTTGCCATGCCATAATTTACCGCAAGCATTCCCATTGCAGGTAGTCCCGACATGATACTCGCCCCAATCGCATAAACCACAATCAAAAACAACGTCCGCATAAACACAAGCGTGCCAAAACTGGGTAATTTGCCTGTTTTTTCATCCACGACACGAATGCCCATAACCAGTTTGCCAAACGATTGCCCACGCATGATAATAAGCAAAAGCTGAATGCCAAGCAACGCCAAAAACATAAGATTGCTTATCATGACCGTGGTCTTTGACACTTTATCCATCAAACTTTGGCTATATGCTTGCAAGGCTTGATAATCTTGGGCGTGGCGTGCTATCTCATTGACATCCACCACCTGCATGAACGCCATGATAAGTGGCAACAGTGCCAAGATATACAGTGCCACATTAATGGCAAATGCCGAAAAGCGAGCCAAAATACTGGCATACTCTATCGTGCCGTCATCTTTTGGCACGCTTGCCACCCGCTCTTTGTTCAGACGGGCATTTGGTTCAGTCCGTTTTGGCTCGTCATTCTGACTGGCGTTGGGGTCTTGTATGGGTTTACGCCCATAGAGTTCGGCAACCGATACCCGCTTTTGCTCGGGCTTGTCTTTGACAAAATCAACATTATCGCCAAAGCCCCGCTGTTCGGGCTTGGCAGTGGGGGGCGTTGGACTGGGCGGTGTTTGCACAGACGGCTGATAAGTATAGACCCCACCTGTCATCTGTCCGACCGTCTGCCACTCGCTCATGCCCGTGTGCCACATCAGGTCAGTCAAGGCAACTTCGCCCGATAGGAGCATGCGGTTTAGTTCATCTAAGCTATAAGGCCCTGCTTGGACGTTGTTTCGTGCTAGGTAGATTTTCATATTGTCATATCAAGGTTAAAATTTGGCTTATTTTACCACTTTTAGCCCCCCATTAGCCACAAAAAACCATGAAATTTTGTTTATACCGACCAACAATTTTTGCCACAACAAAGTAAATCTTGCTATAATATCGTATTTGCTTATTCATTTTGATTTTTAGGGGACGGCATGCCACACACCACGCCTACAACAAAAACACCCACCACACCCCTACAAGAAGAGCTGTTTGAGCCTGCCGATTTGCCCAGCGAGCCTGATGACGACCTAAATCTCCACGACGAAGAAGACAGTTACATCTACGGCGACGCTGACGCCACCGATGAAGACACCATCGAGACCATGACGGTCTATGACCCCGATGCTGACCGTTTTGAAGACCTAGAAGAGAACTCAGGCGACAACGAAACTGTCGTCTGCTACGCCTACTCTCGTAAGACGGGCGAGCCTGTTGCCACACTCGCCATCGATGAAGTCAGTCGCCAACTAACCAACAACAGCCAGTTCATCTGGCTTGGGCTACACGACCCCAGTTTTGAGACAGTCAAGGAAGTCCAAGACGCCTTTGATTTGCACGAACTTGCCCTAGAAGATGCCTTTGCCGACCACCAACGCCCCAAGGTCGAAAGCTATGGCAACGACACCATTTTCGTGGTTGTGCGTACCGCCAAGCTCGAAGACAACTACATCCGCTATGGCACGACCGCCATTTTTATGGGCAAAAACTTCATCATCAGCGTACGGCGTGGGGCGTCCAACTCCTACACCCCCGTGCGTGAGCATTGCCACAGACGACCCGAGAAACTTCGCCTAGGCCCGATTTTTGTTCTGCACGCCATTTTGGACTTTATTGTCGATAACTACCTGCCGATTACCGACCGTTTGGGCAACTATTTGCGTGAGCAAGAGCGTAACATTTTCTCGTATGAGTTTAGCAAATCCACCCTAAAAAGCCTGTACGAGCTAAAATCACAACTGGTACACATGCGTGCGGTGATTCTGCCCGTCCAAGACGTGTGTAACTTTTTTATCAACCACAAAAAAAACGAGCTGGTCTCCGCCTTTCCTGCCGCCGCCAAGCCCTATTTTCGTGACGTGAACGACCACCTGCTCCGCTCCATTGATGCGGTGAACGGTCTTAACGAGATGCTCTCAGTCGCCATGGACACCTACATGGCAATGGTCACCATGGGACAGAACGACGTGGTACGAAAACTCGCCGCTTGGGCAGGTATCGCTGCCGTGCCGACTGCCGTGGCGGGGGTGTACGGCATGAACTTTGATTTCATGCCCGAACTTCATTGGAAATACGGCTATTTTATGGTCATCGGCACGGTCTTAGCGGTCTGCCTATATCTCTATCATAAATTTAGAAAGGCAGGTTGGTTATAATAATGATAATTATTTACTGCTCGGAAAATTGAAATTGGAAAAT
>NZ_MXAN01000034.1:4391-35336 GCF_002027545.1 Moraxella lacunata | reverse complement strand
GAAAATTGAAATTGGAAAATCCCCATCTCTTTATTTGATACACGCATGAGAATCCCTGACACCACGCTTGAACGACTAAATTCATCTGCTGATTTGGTCGCCATCATCAAAAAACACACCACCCTAAAACCTGCTGGGCGTGAGTTTAAGGGGTGCTGTCCGTTTCATGGCGAAAAAACCCCGTCATTTTATGTCAACCCCCAAACCAACCTATACTACTGTTTTGGCTGTGGCGTTAAAGGCAATCCCATCACCTTTTTGCGTGAATTTGAACGCATGACTTTCAAAGAAGCGGTTGATTATCTGTCCGAACAAACGGGCATAGAACTGCCCAAAGACGACAAATTCGCCCAAAAAATCCGCTACACCAAAAACAAAACGCCAAACCCCAACAGCCAAACACCCACAAAGACAAATCAAGGCAATACAGACAACTCAAATACCCAACCAACCAACCCATCCATCCATCATAACAATACCGCCCCATCAGTCAATGATGATTATCCTGATTTTGCTGATAATTTTAATGACGGTTATGATAATGATTTTAACACCAACTTTAACACCGACTTTGACAGTGGCTTTAATGGCGGTTATAACGACAGCTACAATAATCCCCCTTATCAAGCGGATAACACCCCTTTTAATAGCACCAATCCGCCATATCATACTCCCCAAAATGGCGAAGGGGATTTATACACCCTGCTGTCCGCCATCGCCCAGTTTTATCAAAACATGCTCCATCAAAACCCCACGGCAAAGGCATATTTTGTCTCACGGGGACTAAGCGATGAGACGATAGCCACGTTTGGTTTGGGCTATGCTCCAAGCGGTTGGCAACATTTGGAGCAGGCTTTTCCCCATGACATCGAAGGCTTGCGTATTCTAGGACTGGTTAGGACATCGCAAAAGGGGCGAGATTTTGACCTGCTACGAGACCGTGTGATTTTCCCCATCAAGGACAGGCAGGGGCGAGTGGTTGGCTTTGCAGGGCGGTCGCTGGGCGATGAGATGCCCAAATACATCAACTCATCAGAGTCGCCCGTATTTAGCAAACAGCACATCCTATATGGGCTGTACGAAGCTCGCCAAGCCAAAGCAGTAGACTATCTCATGGTAGAAGGCTACATGGACGTCATCGCCTTGCACCAAGCAGGGATTTATGGGGCGGTCGCTCCGATGGGAACGGCAGCAAATGACAAGCAAATCGCGGGGCTGTTAAAATATAACGATACCTTAACGCTCTGTTTTGATGGCGATACCGCAGGACAGCGAGCGGCGTGGCGAACCCTAGAAGTTGCTATGCCGGTACTGCCTGATGGTAAGACCTTAAAATTTCTCACCCTGCCTGATGGACATGACCCTGACACCTACATCAAGGCTCATGGGGTAGATGCCATGCGTGCCCAAATCACGCACGCCCAAAGCATGGCGGATTATATCCATGGCGTGCTACAAAACCGTTATGATTTATCCTTGCCCGAAAATAAAGCCCGAGCGGTCGCTGAATTAAAAGAGCTGACCGCCAAACTGCCCAAAGGGTCAAGTTTTCGCTGGTGGCTCAATAACGACTTTTGGGCGAGACTCAGTGGTAAAAACCACAAACAAACCGCTCGGGACACCGCCAACTACCACCAAGAGACGGACAGTAGCACTCAGCTGTATCTGTGCCTGCTCTACGCCCCCCACATCATCAAGGACAACCCCCTAACCGCCCTACTGACCAGCTCTGGCGTGGCGGATGCCCACAAGCCGTATCTGGATCACTTAGAACGCCAAGGACTGTCCGTGCCTGCCCTGCCCGACTGGCAAGACATTGATGCCGATTTGGCGGAGTTGGTTCGCACCATTGACATGATTTTGGACATGGTAGACACAGGGGCTATCGCTCAGTTTGACTTACATGACAAATCGGCACCCGCCATCGACGGCAAGGCTCATCTTATCATGGCAAGCCTGCCCAATGTGGAGCTACAACACCATCTTAGCAGGCTGTGGCGTGAGTTTTTTTATCTGAACCAACATCATTATTTGGAACAAATGGCACTGCTGTTTAATGAACTTCTGTGCCAACGCCTCCAAGACGTATTAAAAAAACAAGGCGAAAACGTCAAAAACATCGTGCTATCCGAGATTTATAAACGTCGCCTACAAGCACTCATCACATGGGACAGTCAGCACACCAAGGCAGACGTGGCAACCCTGATAGAAAAAGGGTTTTAAACCCACCCCAAAACCCGAAGCCACGCCATACCCACCGCCATGCCTATCATGCTCACGACCGTGGTAAATGCCAAAATGTTCGCCGCCAGCACGTCATTACCGCCCATTGCCTTTGCCATGACATAGCTTGCGGCGGCGGCAGGGCTTGCCACCATGACAAACAGCACGCCAAACTGTACAGGCGGTAGAGCAAATGCCACGCCCACACCCACCGCCAATAAGGGAGCGACAATAATCCGCCCAATGCTCGCCTGCATGGATACGCCCGACAAGCCCAGCATGGATTTGATGTCAAGCGTCGCCCCTGCACATATCAAGGCAAGCGGTAAGGCAATGTTTGAAAGCAGTTCGCCTGTTTTGGCAATCGGTGTGGGCGGTAAGGGCAAGCCCACCCCCTTATACATAAAAGCAGACACTAAGGCAATGATGAGCGGATTTTGAAAAATCTTGATGATAATGTCCCGACTTTGAGCTGATAACCCCTTACTCTGGCTCGTGCGTGATAACGTGATGACCGATAAGATATTATACAAAATCGTCAAAATCCCCATATACACCGCCCCCACGCTCGTCCCCACCGCCCCATAAGCGTTGGTCGCCACCGACAAAGAGATAATCGCCATATTAGAGCGAAACACGCCCTGCACAAATACGCCCTTATCCCGCACGTCCTTGATGAGCATTTTGGCATAAATTTCCGCCCCAAAAAACAGCACAAAAGTCGTAACAAACCCTGCCATGATAAGCGGTAACTGCTCGGCATAGTTCACATTGCTCTTGATAACACTAAAAAACAGTAAGCACGGCAAACCAAAATTAAAGACGATTTTAGATGCGGTATCGATAAAATTGCCGTTGATTTTGCCTGTTTTTTGTAGATAAAAACCCAGCCCCATTAAGGCTAGGTTTGGAAAGACAATCATGAAGGCGAAATTAATGGCGTGTAGGATTTCTTGAGGGTTCATAGTAACTTTCTCAACAAATCCAAACTTAATTCTTGACAAGAATATACCATATCCATTTCTTGCAAGTAAACATTGGCTTGATAAACTTCATCAGCCACAAACAAATAAACATCGTGATTGGTAATGGATTTTGCTTTTTCTTGTGTCAAATCCGTTCCCAAAGTAATCTCAATCATCACATCAATTGGGGGGGTCATTTGAGCAGTTTTAATAAATTGCTTATAGCGTTCTCGCAAAGTGCGTTTTGCACCAATGCCATAACTTTTGCCATTTAATTCAAAAAACAAATCAAATTCTGTGGATTTATCGGCATTATCGTGAACTTTTTTGATTGCATTCTTATCAATTCCCAATCCAATCAAAACCGACAAAATACGATTTTCATAATCCGTGCCACTATGGCTAGTAATGGATCGGTTGATGCTTTCAGTAAAAACAATCATAAAAATTTGATTGGGTTCTAAACCAAACTTTTGCAATTCTTGACTTTGCTTGGATAAGCTTAAAATAAATTCATCGGTTGTTTTTGAAATAAATCCATTGTCCAAACTTTCAAAGAAAGCCAATGACAATAAAGCCCCATTTACCCGAGTGGTATAAGGGTTAAAAACTGTGATTTTATCATATTCCAAAGATAAGGGATTAAGTTCTTTTAATTTATCCAAATCATAAATAGATTTTAGTTTAGCTTCTTGCAATAACAAATCTTTAATCAAATATAATTTTAAAGAAAATACCAATACTTCTACATCAGTAGAAGTATTGGTTTGGGTAAAAATTTCTGATAAATTATTAAATTGATTTTTGGCAGTTTTTGTTGGTTGATTAAAATTATCCAATACGGATTTCTTAAATAACTCCAAATCCTTAGCAGTCAAAAACAATTGGTATTCTTGCAAAATAGCGTTCACTTGCAAATCTCTTAACTTTGCTTTGATGATATATTTTAAAAACAGATAAAATTTTAAATTAATGTCTGATTTTTCTTGTTTAATTTCAATTTTAGGCAACTTCATTTAATTTTTCTCCATCAAATAGCACTTTGCGAATATGCTCTGCTAAGGCATAAATTACAGGTACAGCCACACTATTACCAAATTGCTTATAGGCTTGATTATCACTAACAGGTATCACATAATCATCAGGAAATCCTTGCAATCTACCCGCTTCTCTTGGGGTTAATTTGCGTGGATTTTTACCTTGTTGCTCAATTAAAATCTCAGAGCCATCTTTATAATATCTGGCACTAATGGTGCTGGTATAATCCGAATTTTTATTAAACAGACAATACCCAAAACCATTGCCTTTTTGTTTATGTTCCAATTTTCTGCGTTGATGACCTGCCCATAATTTATCGGAAATGGTATATTTGTCATCAACGCTTTCTTGTAAAATACTACCAACTTTGGACGGCTTAACGATATTTTTTAAATAATTAAAATCAATATTGGCTGTTTGATTAAAATCATTTAAAATAGCAATAATAAATCTCTTTCCAAACTAAAAATAAACCCTTATAAGTATTGGGGTTGAAGTTTTTAAAAATCCATAAAAATCAGGGTTTGGAAAGAAGTCTAATATAAATGCGTTCACGATTTTGGGGAACACCAAAGTTTTTGGCATTTAAAATATTGGCATAAACACGATAGCCCAATTCTTCCAAAGTTTGTTTTACCACCAAAAAAGTATTGCCTTTATCGTGATTTTTAAAGCCTTTAACATTTTCCAAAAACAACAGTTTGGGCTTGTGATATTTAGCAATGCGAGCCACATCAAAAAATAAAGTACCACGAGTATCATCAAAGCCTTTTCTTAACCCAGCAATGCTAAATGCCTGACAAGGAAATCCTGCCAAAATAATATCGTGGGGCGGAATGTCTTTGGCTTCAATTTGTGTAATATCGCCATAGGGCATTTCATTAAAATTGGCGTGATAAGTTTGCTTGGCGAACTTATCCAATTCTGATGAAAAAACAAATTCAATGTCATCGCCAAAGGCTTGTTCAAAGCCTAAACGAATACCGCCAATTCCTGCAAATAAATCAATGGCTTTTAATTTGGTTTGGGAATTACATTCTCCAAACTCAAAAGATATTTGTTTCATATCACACTCAATCACTCAATTCTTTTTTGGCTTTTACCATCTTCTTAACCGTCATCGCAAGTAAACTCACCGCCGCAGGGGTAACGCCACTAATACGGCTTGCCTGCCCCAATGTTGCAGGGCGGACTTGGGTAAGTTTTTGTACGATTTCATTGGATAAGCCTGATACGCTCGCATAATCAAAATCAAGCGGTAAAGCCGTGTTTTCAAGGCGTTTCATCTGCTCAATCTCGTCATTTTGGCGGTCAATATAGCCTTGATATTTAACGCTAATCTCAATCTGCTCGCCCACGTCATCGCCCACCGTACTGTCTGACACTTTGGCAATGTCAGCAAAGCTAATATTTGGGCGTTTTAGTAGGTCAAGCAGGCTATTTTCTTTGGTCAAAATCTCACCTGTGTTTGCCATAAAATCTTGACCAATGGCATTATTTGGCGTTGCCCAAATGTCTTTTAGGCGGGCGGTTTCACTGGCGATAGACTCCATCTTTTGACTAAATCTCGCCCAGCGTTCATCGTCCACCAACCCAAGCTCTCGTCCGATGGCGGTCAAACGTTCGTCTGCATTGTCCTCACGCAGTAGCAGGCGATGTTCGGCACGGCTTGTAAACATACGATACGGCTCTTTGGTGCCGTGGGTTATCAAATCGTCCACCAACACGCCAAGATACGCCTCGTGTCTTTGCGGTGTCCACGATGACTTGCCAAGTGCCATGCGTCCTGCATTTAGTCCTGCCAGTAACCCCTGTGCCGCCGCCTCTTCATAGCCTGTCGTGCCGTTGATTTGCCCTGCAAAATACAAGCCGTCAATGGATTTGGTTTCTAGCGTGGGTTTTAGGTTTTGTGGGTCAAAATAGTCGTATTCAATGGCGTAGCCGGGGCGTGTGATATGGGCATTTTCAAGCCCTTTCATGCTATGGATAAACTCAATTTGCACATCAAACGGCAGGCTTGTTGAAATGCCATTGGGGTATAGCTCATGCGTGGTCAAGCCCTCAGGCTCAATAAAAATCTGATGACTGTCTTTGTCGGCAAAGCGATGAATCTTATCCTCAATACTTGGGCAATAACGGGGTCCCACCCCTTCAATCTTACCGCTAAACATGGGCGAGCGGTCAAGGTTGGCACGGATAATGTCATGCGTGCGTTCGTTGGTGTGCGTAATATAACAGTTAATTTGGCGTGGGTGCATGGCAACATCGCCCATATAACTCATCACAGGCAGGGGCGTATCCCCTGGTTGGGGGGTCATCACGGAAAAATCCACCGTACGAGCGTCAATGCGAGCGGGCGTGCCTGTTTTTAGTCGTCCGACAGGCAAGTTTAATTCACGCAAACGGTCGGCAAGACGAATGGACGGCATATCGCCTGCCCGTCCACCGCTTTGGTGGTCTAGCCCCACATGAATCACCCCACCCAAAAACGTCCCTGATGTCAGCACCACCGTGCGAGTATTTAGGCGAATGCCTGTCGCCGTAACCACCGCCACCGCACGTCCGTTCTCCACGATGATGTCGTCCACAGGTTGCTGAAAAATTGTCAAGTTTGGCTGATTTTCAAGCGTATGGCGGATACTGGCTTTATATAAAATACGGTCGGCTTGGGCTCGGGTCGCTCGCACCGCTGCCCCTTTACGGCTGTTTAGCACCCGAAACTGAATGCCTGCCTTGTCGGTTGCGAGTGCCATTGCCCCGCCCAGTGCGTCCACTTCACGCACCAGATGCGATTTGCCAATACCGCCAATGGCAGGGTTACAGCTCATCTGCCCCAGCGTCTCAATGTTGTGCGTGATAAGTAGGGTATCTGCCCCCATGCGAGCGGACGCAAGAGCGGCCTCTGTGCCTGCGTGTCCGCCACCGATAACGATGACATCAAATGTTTTGGTTAAAAAGCTCATAAGATTATATATTTTTAAAAGAAACCGATTATTTTAGCATAATTTTAATCATTGAGCATTAGGGCGTGCCTACCATTGACAACATTTTTATAAAATAAGGCAAAAATTTAACTTTTTAAATCAATTTTTGCATGAAAAATGACCAAATCTTGTTTTTCTGCGTCAAAAACTTGCTTGATAGAATAACTATCAATCTGCATTTTTTCCTTGAAAAACGTGCGATTTTTCTCATTTTTCATTGCAAACATCAAAGGTAGGCACACCCTAAAAAAGAGCGTCTCAACGCCCTTAAATTTTACCCAAATATTCCGACTAAATTTCTTTTGGTAATTTTTCAATCAACGCCAATTTCATATTTTTATCATCGCCATTCATCACCATGTCAATAAGCGGTGTGCCGTCAAAAGGCAAATCATCCACCTTTTGGGCAAAATTTGCCAAATAATACGCTCCGTCCACGTCATTATCCGCCATGACCCTATCATAAACGGCACGAAAAGCAGATTCGCTCGCTCCATTATTGGCAATCAAAATATGAATGGCTTGCAGAGCAGTATTTGGGCTTTGGCAAAGACTGATGACTTGCTCGGAAATGCTTGACATGCTCATGAAAATACACCGCTCTCTTGCTGGATTTGCTCCAACATCTCTCGATTGACCAGTGTGGGCAGTGAGTTGTTAAGCTCGCCCCCAAACTCGCCTACTAGCTCCATCAACGGCTGTATATCTATGGGTCGCTCTGACTCTGGCATGGCTTGCATGATTCGCACCAAATAATAAGCCGACTGTATGTCCATGTCCGCACAGATTCGCTTGTGGATGGCACAGATGGCATCTTTGTCAATATTTTCATATTTTACCCAATACGCCAATGCGGTCAATGCCGTGTCAGGCTCTTGGCATAACTCTACAATTTCTCGGCTGTTTTTATGAATAAAACCTTCGTCAAGCATTACATTACCTTACTGCTTATGATTTATGGTTATCAATAAAAATCGGTTATTTCAAATAACCGATTGTCTCCATCACACTTCTGGGCTATACTCTTCAATCAGTGGCTTTAATTCGCCCGATTGGTACATTTGTAGGATAATGTCGCTACCGCCAATCAGTTCGCCATTTACCCATAGCTGCGGGAAGGTTGGCCAGTTGGCGATGAGTGGCAAGGTGCTACGGATTTCAGGGTTTTCTAGGATATTGACAAAGGCAAACGGTCTGCCAATTTGGGTCAAAACTTCCACCGCACGGGCAGAAAATCCGCATTGGGGAAATTGTGGCGTGCCTTTCATGTACAGTAGCACGGCATGGTCTTTGATTTGGTTTTCAATCAAGGTTTTGATTTCAGGATTGATGTCGGTCATGATTTGCTCCGATTTGAGAAATTTGGGTTATTATGGGGGCAAATGGGGATTTTTACAAGCGTTTTTCCTTTTAAAAATCAAATTTTTTGCCATGACTTGTCTTGTCAGGGGTTAATAGTAATGGCTGATTGGCGGATTTTTTATGGCATCTTGCCCCATAAAAATTCGGATCCACCCTATCATCCATACGATAAATGTCATATTTGCCATTATCCACACCCACCAAGTGCCAATCATCATAAATAATTTGACTTTTGCCGTTGATAATTTTATTTAATGATTGCAAACGATGAACGGATAAATATTCATAAATCCCTGTGGTGTCATTATAAATATGCGTGTCTTTTGGCACCACACAAATCATTTTGGCATTTGGCAATAAACCGCTCACATCAATAGACTGGTTGGATAATAATGCCCTATTGACCTGTTTTTGCATACTATTGTCTTGATGAGTATTAACAACCCAAATACCAACCCATAAAATCGCCACTATCGCAACAATTCCCACTTGTGCGTTTTTGGGTAAATTCCTAAAAATACTTTGTATTAGACTCATACATCACCTTAATTCAAAATACACCAACTTATCATGATAAGCAGGATAAATTTCCATACTGTCTTTGTCTACCGATACGCATTGATAATCTTTAAAATTTGGGGTAGATTTTAATGGCACATGATACACTTGATAATTGGCATAACCATATCCTTTATTATCCAGTAATATCAAATCCCAATGGTCATCTTCAACAAATGCATGGATTTTGTGATTTAATTTTAAGACTTGTTTGGGTGATAAATTATCCCGAATTTCTTTAATAGACTTCTTTCCAAACCCTGATTTTTATGGATTTTTAAAAACTTCAACCCCAATACTTATAAGGGTTTATTTTTAGTTTGGAAAGAGATTTAATGTTTTGGGTATTGGTAAAATATGGGGCGGTAACACAGGCGATTTTGGTATTAGGAAAATATACTTTGATAGAATAACTTTTGCCTGCTAATAAGGTATTGTTGATTTTATTGATAACTGATTTTTTATAAATACCAAAAACCGCCCAAACGACTGTTATCGCCATGAGCACCACAATCAACCATTTGCGTTTATGTTTCTCTATCATCAATCACGTTTTAACCAATAATACTACCGCACTCGCCCAAATACCTTCGCCGCGCCCTATCCAGCCCATTTTCTCATTCGTGGTTGCCTTGATGCTCACACAATCCACACCCACACCAAGCACGCCTGCAATGGTCTCACGCATGGCGGTGTTGTATGGGGCGATTTTTGGGTTCTCGCAAATGACCGTCATGTCGGCATTGCCAAGCGTATAGCCGTGAGATTTGACAAGCTCATAGACGTGCTTTAATAACACTTTACTATCCGCCCCCTTAAATGCAGGGTCGGTATCGGGAAAATGTTGTCCGATATCGCCGAGTGCCAACGCCCCCAAAAGTGCGTCCGCCAAAGCGTGAAGCAACACATCACCGTCCGAATGAGCCTTAATGCCATGCGTGTGGGGAATTTTAACACCGCCAAGCGTTACAAAATCGCCTGTGGTAAAAGCATGAACGTCTATGCCTTGACCGATTTTTATCATGATTGAGCCTTTTGATTTGTCTTAGTTTATCTTGGTTTAGAGCAGATAAGGCTTGTAAAATAATTAGCAAGCCTTATATAATGGCAAGTTTACCACAGTTTTATAATAAGAGACAATCATGACCGCCTACCGCCTATCCGATGTCGCCCAATTTCACGGCAAAAATCCCAATCAAATCAAAGTCATCGTTGGTATGTCGGGCGGAGTGGACAGCTCGGTGTCGGTCGCCCTATTGTTGGAGCAAGGCTATCAGGTAGAAGGCTTGTTTATGAAAAACTGGGAAGAAGATGACGGCACCGAATACTGCACCGCCATGACTGACCTAGCAGACGCCCAAGCCGTTGCCGACAAAGTGGGCATACCGCTACATACCGCCAACTTTTCGGCAGAGTATTGGGATAATGTGTTTGAGCATTTTTTGGAAGAATACAAGGCAGGACGCACGCCCAATCCCGATATTTTGTGCAATAAAGAAGTCAAATTCAAAGCCTTTTTGGATTACGCCTTGACACTTGGAGCGGATTATATCGCCACAGGGCATTATACTCGCCGTAGCTTTGAGACGGGCGGACAAGCGTGCCTACTGCGTGGACTAGACACCAACAAAGACCAAAGTTATTTTTTGCACGCAGTAGGGGGCGACAAAATCGCCAAAACCTTATTTCCTGTGGGCGAGCTTGAAAAAAGCGAAGTCAGGGCAATCGCCGAACGCTATGAGCTTGCCACCGCCAAGAAAAAGGACTCAACGGGCATTTGCTTTATTGGCGAGCGTAAATTCAAAGACTTTTTACAAACCTACCTACCCGCCAAACAAGGCGACATCTATACCGATGATGGCGTAAAAATCGGCACGCATGACGGACTCATGTACTACACGCTTGGGCAACGTGGGGGAATTGGCATTGGGGGTGTGGCAAACCGTCCCGAAGAGCCGTGGTTTGTCTTGCACAAAGATTTGGTAAATAACCGCCTAATTGTCGGACAAGGGCATGACCACCCTTGGCTACAATCCACCGAGCTGACCGCCTATAAACTAGATTGGGTAACAGGCGAACCACCCCAAATCCATGAAAACGGACTAAAATGCACCGCCAAAACCCGCTACCGCCAACCTGACCAAACTTGCACTGTCTTTGCCACCGACACAGGCGTGCGTGTGGTCTTTGATGAGCCACAACGAGCCGTAACCGCAGGGCAATCGGTGGTGTTTTATGTTGATGACGTTTGCTTGGGCGGGGGCGTGATACAAGGGACGAATGCAAGTCAGAAATAAAGGGTTGGGTAATTACCCCCTATTTCCACCCAACATACTCACCACGCCACTACCTAACACCCCACAGCCGAGATGATGACGTCATTTCGGCTTTTTATGCGTCTTTATTTTTAAAAATAATAATTATCATTTTATAGAATAATTGATAACGATTATTCATTGTGTTATCATAATTATGTTACAAAAATGATATGTTTTGTAATAATTAATATACATTTGTAAACATTTGTTGTACTCGCTTATTAGGGATTTTTATGCACTACCTTACTCATCATTTATTCAGACAACCCTTTAAACCCAGTGCTTTGGCATTGGTTCTACTGCCAGCCATGGCTTGTGCCAATGTCAATGACGACGACGTTGCACAGGATGACACAAGCACGCCGACGGTCATGTTAGGGCATGAAACCATTCTCATCTCTCGCCAACCCAAATCTACCACCACAGGCATCGCCCTATCCCAAAAAGACACACCCCAATCGGTTGCCACCGTCAGCAAACAAGAACTCCAAGAACGCAACATCAGCGACCTAACCGAAGCGGTCAAAACCACCACAGGCGTGAATGTCGTCAAAGACCAGTCCCGTGTCCGCTTTCAGTCTCGGGGCTTTTATATGGATCAGCTCTCCGAAGACGGCATGAGCCAAAACCTAGGAGGACGCTCGGGCTACTCGGACAAAATAGACGTATCCACCATGACTGACCTTGCCATTTATGACCGCATTGAAGTGGTGCGTGGGGCGACAGGTCTCACCCAAGCCAACTCCGAACCGGGCGGTACGATTAATCTTGTGCGTAAACGCCCCACCCATGATTTTCATCATGCAGGTGAGCTGTCGGTAAACAGTTGGGGGTCGGTGCGTGGTATGCTTGACGTGTCAGGCGGTCTAAACACATCAGACAGCGTGCGCGGGCGAGCGATTGTCGTTCATGAGGACAACCAATCTTTTAAAGACAGAGTAGAAGGCAAAAAGACACTCGGCTCGGGCAGTGTGGAATTTGACATTGGCGACAATGCCACCGCCATGATAGGAGCAACTTATCAGCACACCAAAGACATGCCTGATTTTGGTGGGGTGATTTTGCCGTGCGTGCAGACCAACCGTTGGGCGAGCAAATGCGAAAATGACGGATTACAAGACTTTGACCACAAAACCTACCTTGGCATGAACTAGAACAAACATGACCTTAAAAAGAAAAACTATTTTGCCGATGTTAAATATTATCTACCAAACGGCTGGACAGTAAAAAGTGCCATCAACCACACCGACCAAAAGTCCGACACCCGTATCGGCTCAATCTTTGCCGATACCGAGACATGGCCAGGCGTATCAGCAAGCGGTTATTATAGCACCTTTACCCTAAACCCCTTTCGCTATGACAAAACCGACAAACAAACTGCTTTTAAGCTTGATTTGACGGGCGACTATACACTGTTTGACAAGACTCATGATTTTTATATGGGCTACACCTACAACAAAGAAGACATTCGCTCACGCTACATCAAAGTATGGAATGACGTGATTTATTGGAAAGACTCGAACCCTGGACGGGACTGGAACCAAACTGCCGGCAAATACAACCCCTTTAACCTAACAGGCGATGAAGTCCCCGAGCCGAATTGGGATTTGTACGATGATTGGGGCGACCATGTGGATGTTTACCCTGAATATGATAATTTTGAAAAATTTCGCCGTTATAACTACAATACCTACGTCAATACCGCCAAACATCACGGAGCGACATTTAGCACTCGCCTAAACCCTACCGATAAATTACACTTACTGCTTGGCGTGCGATACAACCGCTTTAACATGGGTTCGGTCAAATGGATGCACGTCCTAAACGGCTATGGCGAGATGTACCGCTCAAACATCTATGGCGATGCCAAGCAAGTGGGCGAGATGTCGGGCAAAAAATGGGTGCCATTTGCAGGGATAAACTACGACCTAACACCCGACCACACCGCCTATGTCAGCTATGCCGAGATTTTTAAACCCCAAGAAGACACCGATGTCAGCTATACCGCCATGCTACCGCCCACCATTGGTACCAACTACGAAATCGGTCTAAAAGGGACGATGCGAGACGGACGACTAAACTACGCTCTGGCTCTCTTTCACACCGAACACAAAAACCGAGCCATTACTCGCCCCGACTACGGTCGCTGGCTCACCTATGCCGACCCTGTGGGCAAAGCCGTCAGCCGTGGCGTGGATGTAGAGCTGTCGGGCGATGTTACGGACAATCTTCGCCTGTCCGCCAACTACACCTACAACAAAAGCGATTATAAAGATGTTAATGCTGGCGTGTTTGAGCATTTATCACGTTATAATTTTAACAACCACACGCCCAAACACATCTTTCGCTTGCACAGCCAATACCAACTGCCAAACAGCAAATGGCAAATCGGTGGTGGGGTGTCCGCCCAGAGCGAGACCAGTAGCCTAAGAAACATCCAACAAGGTGGTTACGCCCTATGGCACGCCAATGTTCGCTATGACATGAGTGATAATGCCAGTGTGAGCTTGGTGGGCAATAATTTGACCGATAAAGTGTATTTTGAAAATAACCCCAACCGCACTCGGGGCAAAAACAACTTTTATGGCGAGCCGAGAAACTTTGCTTTAAAAGTGGATTGGAAGTTTTAGGGGGAATTTTTATCACAAAGTTAGACATGGATATAGGGACGTGCCAAGCACGTTCTTTGCGTTTGACATCAAAGTGCTTATCCTTATTTATCATCTCCCCAACATCATCAGCGACATCACCGCCACATACAAAAACACATACCGCCCCACCCACGCATTTTGGCGAAAGGCGGTAAAGCAGTTTAGGCGTTCACGGGTTTTGATTTTGTCATATTGCATGGCAAACAGCCCTGCCAAACCGACCGCCAAACCACACGCAGACCACACCCCAAAAAAGCGATGCACCAATGCTATCATGATGACCAAAAACACACCATTTAACGCCATGATAAAATAAATGTCTTTGTCGCCAAACCATTTTTCAAACAAAATGGCGGTGGATTTTACCCCAATCTTGACATCATCGTCCTTGTCGCACATGGCGTACATCGTATCATACGCCACCGTCCAGCACAAATAGGCAACAAAGACAAGCCAACCTGTCAGCCCAACACCGCTTTGTCCCTGCTCGCTACGCACCGCCACAAACGCCATCGGTACCGCCCAACCGAACGCCATTGCAAGTACCACTTGGGGCAGGTGCGTGTAGCGTTTCATAAAGGGATAAATAAAGGCAAGAAACACCGCCCCAAGCGACCAATAAAACACTTGTACTGGTAAAAAAAACAAAAGACACGCTGACAGTCCCGACAAGCCCACAAAGGTCAAAACAGCCGTCTTGGCGGACAATCGCCCGTCTGCCAGTGGGCGGTTTTTGGTGCGTTTGACTTGTCCGTCCACCTTGCGGTCGGCAAAGTCGTTAATGGCACAGCCTGATGCTCGCATAAGCACCGCCCCAAGCGTAAAAATGACAATATGAGCCGCGCTTGGCAGTCGTCCATAACTGGCACTTGCCAAAAACAACGCCCACAAAGTCGGATAAAGGAGCAGTTCCGTCCCCACAGGCTTATCAAAACGGGTGAGTTGTAACCATGCGATGAGTTTGTCTTTAAAGGTGTAAGTGGTTGCGGTCATGATGTTAAATGGTTAATTTTTGGGGTATTTTATCATAAAATGGCTTTTTTATATCAATATGAAAAGTTGTCTTGCCTTGATTGGCATTGTAGGGACAAATTGCAATTTGCCCTTTGATAAAGCCTTAATTTTTGGGCGAATGTGATTCACCCCTGCACGTCCATATTTGTAAAAAAATATTTTTATTAAATCATTTAAAAAATCGTTATATATTCTGCCCAAACCCCAATTATTTTTAAAATAAAAATGACAAACCAAAATTTTTTGTTAAAATAAACCCCCAAATACTTTTTACTGGAAAAACCATGGCAGACAGCACCGAACACCCAATCCTGACCATAGACCCATGCACGCACGTGGCGGATTTGCCTTTTATCAACTATCAAGACGACACGCTGTTTATTGACAATGTCAGCACCAAAACCCTAGCCCAGACTTACGGCACACCGCTTTATGTGTATAGCAAAAATGCCCTGCTTGCCAATTACCGTACCTATATGGAGAGTTTCGCCCCCTTATCAGATGTGCAAATTTGCTATGCGGTCAAATCCAACTCAAACCTTGCCGTGCTTGCCACGCTTGCCCGTGCAGGGGCAGGCTTTGACATCGTCTCATCAGGCGAGCTTGCCCGTGTATTAAAAGCAGGCGGGCAGGCGGACAAAGTCGTCTATTCGGGCGTGGGAAAAACCAAAAGCGACATCGCCACCGCCTTAAATGCAGGGGTTGGATGCTTTAATGTCGAAGCGATGAGCGAGATTGAACTCATCAGCCAAGTGGCAAGTGAGCTTGGCAAAACCGCCCCCATTGCCCTGCGTATCAACCCTGATGTGGATGCCAAAACACACCCCTATATCTCCACAGGCTTAAAGGACAACAAATTTGGTATCAGCCATGATAATGCCCTAGATGCTTATCGTTTTGCCAAGTCCTTGCCAAACCTTGACATCATCGGCATAGACTGCCACATCGGCTCACAGCTGACCGACACCCAGCCTTTTGTGGATGCTTTGGATAAAGTCATTGAACTCATTGACGAGCTACACGCACAGGGCATTAGCTTACGCCATGTGGATTTGGGTGGGGGCTTGGGCGTGCGTTATACCGATGAGACCCCTGCCAGCGTGAGCGAATACGCCAACGCACTACTGCCTAAGCTTTTAACATTGCAAGAAAAATATGGCTTAGGGCTACACCTAGAACCAGGGCGAAACATCTCTGCCAATGCAGGGGTACTGCTGACAAATGTGGACGTACTAAAACCCACCGAATACAAAAACTTTGCCATCGTGGATGCGTCCATGTGCGAACTCATGCGACCTGCCCTATATGGCTCGGTTATGGCGGTTATCCCTGTCGATTTGACCACCGCCACCGCTCCCCAAGTGTGGGACATTGTCGGCTCGGTGTGTGAGTCGTCCGACTTTTTGGCAAAAAATCGCACGCTTGCCCTAAACGTGGGCGACACCCTTGCCATCACAGGAGCAGGGGCGTATGGCTTTGTCATGGCAAGCAACTACAACACCCGCCCAAGACCTGCCGAGATTATGTGTGATGATACCACTCATCGGGTCGTGCGTGAGCGTGAGAGCTTGGACAGCCTTTGGCGTGGCGAGAGTGTTTAATGCAAAACCGACCAGTTGGTATGTTTTTTCATAAAACAGTCCAATCTCAGCTTAAAATGGCAACTTATTGATTGCCCCATAATTATTTGTTAAGTTGTAGAGGCAAATTACAATTCGCCCTTGATAAATCAAACACTCACACAAAGTTGAAAATGGAGCATAATGTCAAAATCATGACAGATTCAAAGGATTTAGGGGTGTGCAGGGATTAGCTCTGCACTCCTTATATACACCCAAGAATCTTTAAAATTGCTACAAATGCAACGGTGTTTGGGTGTAGGGGCGTGCTGTGTACGCCTATAAAAATTGCTATGTTATCAAAGGACGTGCGGAGCCAGTCCCTACAAAGCCTGTGGTAAATATTAAGTTTGTTAGGTGTAAGATAATATCATCAAGCCCCACAAACCCGACCTTTTAACTCAACCTTAACCCCACTTTAACCCACCAACAAAATTAACACCATGTCCCAAATCCAAACCCTAGTCGATATGCTAAAAGCCTATCAAGCCCTACCCCACCACACCAACCCTGCCCTAAAACAGGCACTTAGCGACGTGCAAGCGTGGCAAAAGGCTCGTATCAAACGCACCAACCACGCCCTATTTACCGATGACAAAACCGCTCCACTTGCCAATTATCTCATTGAGCGAATTTATGGCGATGATGATTTTGACGTGCTTGCCGACCAACTTTTGACCGCAGGGACGAACGCCCTAAACGGCTCGGGCAAACTTGAAAAGCTCATCCCCGCCAACGCCCTAGGGGCAGGCGTGCTTGGCGTGCAGTCGGCAACTCATGCCATCAGCCTTGATTTGGCATTGGCAACGTCTCTGCTCGACGACTTTGGCGAACGTTACGCCAATGGGGGCATTGATGACACGCTCATGCATGACGTGTATCGGCACGTCAATGCCAAAGACGAACGTATCGCCCAAATCCACACCATCAAAGACGTGTGCGAGCAGTCTTATAAATACTTTAATTCTTTTATCCTACAAAACGCCTTTAAACTCGCCAAAGGCATGGCATACGACAACGGCTATCAGCCCCTATATGACTTCATCGGGGACGGACTGGTCGCCATGAAACCCCTAAAACGTATTGATGATTTTACCGTGCCGTTTGTGGAAAATGAGCTTGTCGTGATTCATGAAATTCATGAATGAATTTTTTAATTTTCCCAAAACACGCCCATTCTTGCCCAAATTAGCGTATAATAGGACGTGTTTTTAAAATTTGGAAAAATAGCCATGACCGACAACGACTTTACCAATCCCAACATCCTACCCACAGGCAAGCCCCAAGGACAATCCGCCATGCAGATCCCTGCCAATGGCGAGCCTACCCAAGCCGATAGCCAAACTGACAACCGCTATTCTGAAAACATTGGCGAAACCACCCATTTTGGTTACCAAACCGTCAATGCTCGTGACAAAGAAGCCAAAGTCGGACAGGTATTTACATCAGTCGCCACCAAATACGACATCATGAACGATTTGATGAGTTTTGGCATTCACAGGCTTTGGAAGCGTTTTGCCATTAAGATGAGTGGCGTGCGTGCAGGACAGCACGTCCTTGACATCGCAGGCGGTACGGGCGATTTGGCAAAAGTATTCAGCAAAGAAGTCGGTCGCTCGGGTCGTGTGGTCTTGTCCGACATCAACGAAGCCATGCTGGAAGTCGGTCGCACACGCCTTATCAATGCAGGGTGTAATAACGTGGATTTTGTGCTTGCCAATGCCGAAACCTTAGAACCCTTCGCTGATAACTCGTTTGACTTAGTTACCATTAGCTTTGGACTGCGTAACGTTACCGACAAACAAAAAGCCCTAGAAGCCATGTGGCGTGTGCTAAAACCAGGTGGGCGACTGCTCGTGCTAGAATTTAGCAAACCTGTGTTTGAGCCACTATCAAAGGCGTATGATTTATACTCATTTACCGCCCTACCACTCATGGGTAAAGTGGTTGCAAACGACAGCGAAAGCTATCAATATCTGGCGGAGAGTATCCGTATGCACCCCGACCAAGCCACCCTAAAAGCCATGATGGAGCAAGCAGGGTTTGTGAATTGTGATTATCACAACCTAACGGGCGGTATCGTGGCGGTACATCGTGGCTTTAAGGCTCGTTGATTGTTTATTCTTAATATACTTAGGCGTGCTCAGCACGCCCCTACAAAAGCATTTTTAAAATTGTGGGTAAATTGATTTACCCCTACAATCCATTTAAAATAAAGATTTTAAATACCTGCCAAAAGGTAAATTTTACCCATTTACCTTTTGCTTTTTTAAAACCCCTTTTATCAAACCCCATTTTACCTAACCATGCTCATCTCTTATAAAAACCGCCTGTTTGACTTATATCACATTTGTGCCAAATACCGCCTAGACACGCATTTTGCGGACGTGCCAGAGCTTGCCCCCTTGGCACGGCTTATCAAAATGCACCCAGCCAGTATCGGCAAATCGCACAATTCCTTAGGGGTCAAGCTCGCCCTAGAAGAGATGGGAACGCTGTTTTTAAAGCTCGGGCAACTGCTCTCCACCCGCTCTGACCTACTACCCCCCGACATCATCGCCCAATTATCGCTACTACAAGACAAAGTCGCCCCGTTTGACGTTGAAGTTTTAAAACGTGAAATAGAACACCCCAAAACAGGGCTAGGCAAGCCTATTGATGAGATTTTTAGCCGATTTGATGATAAGCCACTCGCCGCCGCCAGTATCGCCCAAGTGCATACTGCTTGCCTGCCTGACGGTCGGGAAGTGGTCGTTAAAGTCGTCCGCCCCGACATTCGTCCTATCATCATCAAGGATTTTGAGCTGTTAAGGGAGCTGGCAGGCTGCTTGTCGGCTCGCATGGAGTCGGCTCGGGCGGTGCATATCGTGAGTATCGTGGAAGACTACCGCCAAATCATGCTCAATGAGCTTGATTTGACCTTAGAGTCCGCCAACGCCACTCGCATGAGAAATAACTTCACAAATTCGCCACTCATCTATGTTCCCGAAGTCTATATGGCAAGCAAGTCCGTCATGGTCTCAGAGCGGATTTTTGGCGTGCCGATTTCACAGACGGATAAATTTGACGCATTAGGCTATGACCGTGCTGTCCTTGCCAAAAATGGCTTGACGATATTTTTTACCCAAGTGTTTCGGGATAACTTTTTTCATGCCGACATGCACCCTGGTAACATCTTTGTGGAGACCATGCCAGACGGTCAAGCGGTGGCAAATCCACGCTATTTGGGGCTAGATTGTGCGATTATGGGGCAACTCGCCCCCGATGACCAGCTCGTTGTCGCTCGTATGCTCTTATCGGTCATGAATGGCAACTACACCACGCTTGTGAACATCATCAGCCACGCAGGTTGGATACCGCCGTCTGCTGACAAGCACGCACTCATCGCCGACATGGCTCGCACGGTAAGTCCCATGGTGTCTAAGCCCATGAGTGAGCTTGATTTTGCAGGGATATTGTTTGAGATTTTGAACATCGCTCGCCGTCATCAGATGAGCATACCGCCACAGCTTATGCTACTTTTAAAAACGCTCGTCCATGTGGAAGGGCTTGGGCGTGAGCTATACCCACAGCTTGATATTTGGTCGCTTGCCAAGCCGATTTTGACCGATTGGGTAAAATCACAGCTTGACCCCACACGTTTTTTGAATGATTTCTATGACAAATTGCCCGAACATCTACTGTCCGCCACCGACCTGCCCAAACTTGCCACCCAAAGCATTCAATCTCTTGCCACGCTTGGCGGACGACAGGACAAACAACTAAGAGAAATCCAAGCCCTACGAGCCGATTTTTTAAACCAAAAACGCCATGACTGGATAGCGTTGGGCGGTTTTTTTGGCTTTATCGCCATTGGGCTGACCGTGCCGATTTGGTGGGTGGGCGTGGTGTTTCATATGCTGGCGTTGGGGTTTGTGGTGTGGCGGATTTTAGCCTAACAGCCAGATTTTAGACATAAAAAACTTTGAACATGAAAAAGGCGACATAACTCGCCTTTTTATTTTTTATTACTTAAAATTCACAGGTCGCTCGGCATTAGGATAATGATGTTCATGCTCGACATCACACTCTTCACCCACGGTATTGCCTTTGTCGTCTTTGGGCTTTTCAATATAGCCTGTGCGTTCTTCTACGGGCAAATACTCATGCTCCCACACCATGACCGCTTGCATACAGGTTTGGCGTTGTTCGTCTGTTAAGCGGACACCGTTATCCCATTTGCCAATCTCAATGGCGGTGCGGAATTTGGCGACAATTTCAGGGGTTAGGCTGTTTAGGATGTCTTGTTTGTTCATGATTTGCCTTTTTATCTGCTGATTATTACTTGTTAGTTGCTCTTTGCATCAAAACCTGTTCACCGCCATGACCTCTTTGGTCAGTTTTGTAAATATTTAGAATAAATTTTGTAAAAAGATAATGATTTTTTTATCACACTTATGTTACAATATAATTTTATTAAAGCAAACGGAAATATGGAAACGATTTTATGCAAAACATTTACAATCTAAATACAGACGCCATCAATCGGCTGACAGGCATTGACCCTACCCTAAGCCCAGATTGGCAAGAGATTCTAGAAGAGATTATACCACAGCTTGACGAAGAGTCGCAAACCATCGTTAAAAATACCATTTTATCACCCAAGGGCATCACTTACAGCAAGAGTGCAGGGAAATTTTTCGCCAAAAAACCAGAGACGCTCGCTCAAATTTTACAATCATCTGCTTTACACAACAAACAGCTCATCAAAGCTGCCCATCTTTTGCAAGACATTTACCAAGCTACCCCCCCCCGAGCGATACACCACAATCCTATGATGCACTCTTGTTCATCGATGAGTTAGAGTCCGCCCTAAGCTATCTTGACAAAGTTCCGATAAGCTCCGAAAGACACGAACACAAACAACGTAACGCCATCAGAGCTGCCTCTTTGTATGAAATTGCTGATTGGATTGACACCATCACATTTAAAATGCCCAAAAATATCCGGCAAATTAATGAATATACTTTTAAGATTTTTATCAAAGAAGTTTTTATCAAATCACTCATTCAAGGACGAGATTTTCACTTTTTAGAAGCGGTGGATTTGGATTTATATGGCATTACCCATTTTCCAGCATTCATCCAAAAACAATCCGCTGATCGCAAGTTGCTCATTGTTGAGACCAAAAATATTTGGTTCATCATTTCTCCACCTGATACCCTAGGCAGTAACCCTTTTTCATTGCGACGATTTTTGACCGAAGAGGAGACGGGCGGATTTAGTTATTTTAACGCTTTGGCACTTCCCAAACCCTTATGTGATAATCCTAAGGCACAAGCGGTCATGCTAAAATTAATCAATCGCATTTTTAGTCTTGATCGCAATATCTCTGATGAACTTAAAAAATACGCCATTCATCTTAAAACAGTACTTAAAAAACAACTCACCCCCATTTTGATGGACAGTACATTTGCAGCAGACGGTGGCAGTGCAGAAAAAATCATCGCCAGACGCATCATTACTTTTGAAGAGTTACTCACCAGTTCGGTATTGCGACAACTGCCAACCATGATAAGCATTGCCAAAAGCTCTGAATTTGACCAAGAATTTTTATTTCACTGCTTGAACGGCTTTTTTAATGAACTACTTATTCTTATCAAAAACTTTAGAATGCACCCTCTAGCTCGCCACGCCTTTGTCGCTCAGCACTTGCAAGTGCGTGTATTGGCACTTGATGTCTTAATTCAAAAGAACAGAAAGACTATTTTTGATCCCACCGTAAAAACTGAAGAATTAAGAGAAAAGCTCGGTGAGGCGATGAATGACATCCGTGAAAGTTATGAAGAAGCCCTTAGCAACATGGCAGAAATAGAAGAGCTTATCGCCAATACCAAAGCCTATGATGATAAAAAAGTCTCGGGCGGGTTTTTTGCCAAATTAGGCTTTGGCAAACCCAAATACACCATGGAAGAGTTAAAAGAAGCCAAAAAAGACTTGAATGAAGAATTTTTTGTGGAGATTGTACGCCTTGCCAAAAAGCACAAGCAAGCGATTGTCTATGTGGAATACGAAACCGATTTTGAGATTAATGAAGATTATCGCCACTATGCCATCGCCAACGAAAGTCAAGGTTTAGCACGCCTGCCCTATATCATCGCCCTACCAGAAGACAGAGAAAGATTCTCGTTAGAAGCGTTAAAAGACGATGTTTATTGGGAAATCTTTGACCAAATTTATAACGTATAAAGAACCAAAAAGGGCGAACGTGATGTTTGCCCTTTTAGGGCGTGCCTGCCCTTTATAACACAATTTAAAATTTAGAAATATTGCAGAAATAAAAGAATGTTTTTGCATGAAAAATGGCTAAATCTTGCTTTTCATCGTCAAAAACTTGTCTGATAGAACAACTATCAGCCTGCATTTTTTATTGCAAATACAAAAGGCAGGCACGCCCTATTTTCACAAAAAATTAAACCGCCCATCATCGCCAAGTGCTTCTGGTAGGTTTTGTGTTTCCACCCCAAGCAGTGCCAAAGTCTCACGCTCTATCAGCCGTGTAATCGTATCTAGGGGTAAATCATTTTGTGCCACGCCAAACGGCTCTTCCAACTGACTGCTTAGCTCATCTAGCCCCAAAAACATATAGGCAAGCAGTCCCACCAAAAACGGCGTCCAAATCCCGAGCACCGACTCAATACCAAACGGCAACATCCAACAAAAACAAAACACCGCCCGATGTAGTAGCACCGAATACACCAGTGGCAAGGGCGTGCTACTGATACGGTCGCACCCTGCTTGGATGTTACCCATTTCGATGATATGGCATTGGATACTGGTGTAGATGATGTCGCTGATTTGCCCTGATTTGACGGCATGGATAAGGCGATGTTGCATTCGCTCTAACACCACTTGTGGGGCGTTGATATGCTGACAAATGAGCGTATTTAACTCATCTTTATCTTTATCATCGATATCCAGATAATCGGCAAATCTCTCCACGGGCAGTTTTTGCTGACGTAGGCGGTCTCTAAATAAATTGACAAAAATCAGCATGTCCTCGAGTATCGCTCGCCTGTCATCATCATGCAAAAAATGACTGTCCCGACTCAGATGACGGGTATTGGCAATCAAAGCACCCCACAATTTTCGCCCTTCCCACCACCTGTCATAGCAAGCATTATTCCTAAACCCCAAAAAGACAGACAACACCACACCAAACACCGTAAAGCCGACTGCAGGGACGTTTTTGACGGTGTAGAGCTGATAATGCGACAAGCCCCACGCTACCATGGATACCGCCATGAGCAGGATTATCATCGGTAGCACTTTGGGCAGTATCGTACCATGCCACATGAACAGCAATTTTAGGCTGTTGTGTTTATCACGGACTATCATAACTTAACAATCGCAGTCGCCATGCGTCCTGTGGCGGACTTTTTGGCGTGGGTCTGCTGGCGATATGAGTAATATTTGGGATTAGCATAACTGCACGGAACGGTATCGTTTATGACCGTAATATTTAAATGAGACAGTTGTAATTTGGTTAATTTTACAATATCTATCAAGCATTTATCATCATCTTTATCCGTGATAATCTGTTGATATAACTCATCAACTGTCAATGCCACTAAGTTTTTATCAACCACTTGACTGATGATGTCATGAGCTAAGGTTTTGTTAATCTCATAATTATCATGGCTGATACACGCCCCGATGACGGCTTTGATGTTGGCTTTATCGGTAAAATTTTCATAAGTATTTTTAATAATGCCTTTGGTCAGCCCCTGCCAACCTGCATGAATACAGGCGATTTGGCCATTCTCATTATCTGTACAATCATCATTAAAAAGAGCAATCGGCACGCAGTCGGCGGTCATGATAGACAGTCCCACGCCTGCCTTATCACTGATGAGTGCGTCTGCGTCTTGGGGGAATATGGCGGATTTGGCGTGTGCCACGATGTCGCTGTGGATTTGGTTTAGCCAGTGGATTTGGCTGATTTTATCATTTGTAAGTTCATTTAATTTTTCTAATAACGCCATGCGATTAGCAAGAACTTGCTCGCTGTCATCGCCAACGTGCAACCCCATGTTAAATGAGCCGTATGAATCATCGCCCCATTTATCAAACTCGCCTGCATGAGTTTGGATAATGAATATGTGGTCATTTTGGTATAATATATCAAACATGATAGCCCTTTTGGTTTTTAAATTTGATTTTGGATAAATATCGGTAGGGGTAAAATGCCATTTGCCCTTTTAGAATTTCACATTTGAGCGAATGTAATTCACCCCTACACGCCCCTTTAAAAATCTTAATTGAACAACCCAAACCCTTTATTCTTGCAAAATCCCAATCATCTTAATCATATCAGACGGCATATCACGGCTAAATACCAACGCCTTGCCTGTGGTTGGGTGGATAAAGCCGAGCTTATGGGCGTGCAGGGCTTGACGGGGAAAATCTATCACCGCTTGGCGAGTGGCAGGAGCAAGACCTGATTTTGGCAGTCCGCCATAAACCTTATCGCCAAGCAAGAAATGACCGACATGGGACAGGTGTACACGGATTTGGTGAGTACGCCCCGTCTCCAAGCGAACATGGAGCAAGCTATAATGCGTACCTAGTGGCGTGGCAGAGATGATGTGCGTGGTGGCAGGTTTACCGCCGTCCGTTACCGTCATCTTGGTGCGATGAATGCGGTGTCGCCCTATCGGTGCGTCTATCGTGGCATGGCGTAAGATGTCGCTTGGCACGCCTGTGGCGATACATTGGTATTCCCGATAGACCGATTTGTCTTTTAGTTGTTCGGTCAAATCAAGCTGGGCGGTTTTGGTGCGAGCGACAATAAGTAGCCCCGATGTGTCCTTATCAATGCGGTGAACCAGTCCCGCTCGTGGCAGGTGGGCGTTATCAGGATAATGATATAGCAGGGCATTGACGAGCGTGCCTGTGCGATTGCCCGCCCCAGGGTGGACGACCAGACCGACAAGCTTATTGATCACAATCACGTCATCATCGGCATAGACCACGTCAAGGGGGATATTTTCGGGCAAATCTTCGCTGTGATTGTCAAGCATGGCGGACAAAGTCAGAATATCGCCCAATTTGACACGGTATTTGCTTTTTTGGGGCACATCATTGACAAGCAAGCTCTCATCATCAATAAAGCCCTGTATCTGCACTCGGGAAAAACCGTCAAACACGTCTGTGGCGATTTTGTCTAGGCGTGTGCCGATGTCAGATTCGCCAACCGTGTGGCTTTGCATAAGTGGGCTTGGCGAACCTGTTTCGGCAAATTCATCATCATTATCATTTAAACTGGATAAATTGGACAAATCAGGCAAATCATCATTATTGGCGGTCTGATTAAAAGCATGTAAAGAATGTTCTGTCATGGCGATATTTAAATTACTTTTTAAAATTACTTTGAAAAAATAAGCCATTTTAGCATTTTTTGTTAAAAATGGCTGATTTTATTTTGGTGTTGTTCATTCTTAAAATTTTGTGGTAAACTATTTCAAATTTTTATTGTAATTTGGACAAAAAATGAACAAAACCGCCAAACTTACCCTAACCGCCATCATGACGTCTGCCGTGCTACTTTCTGGTTGCTCCACCCTAAAAGGCATTGGCAAAAAAGACAGTGAAGTTGTACAAAGTGCCGAACAGTCCGAGATTGGTTATTATCAAACTGCCCAAAACGCCCTAGACAGAAACCGCTATAACGAAGCGATGAGTGCGTTAAATAGCTTACGCACGTTTTATCCGACAGGACAGTATGCCGAGCAGGCATTGCTGGATTTGATTTATGCCCAATATCGTGCCAACGACTTTGAAGCGGTAACCAAAAGCACTGCCGAATTTATCCGCTCCTATCCGACCAGTCGCCATGTTGATTATGCCTTATATGTCCAAGGCGTAACCAACATGGGCGGTGCTCCTAAGTCATCTCGCTTATTTAATCTTGACCAATCCCAACGTGATGTATCCTACCTACGTTTGGCATTTCAAGATTTCTCCAATCTCATCAAGCACTTCCCAAACAGTGCCTACGCTCCTGACGCCGCCCAGCGTATGAGAGCGATTTATAATGACTTTGCCGAGCATGAACTGGTCGCCGCTCGTTGGTATGTCAAGCGTGATGCCCATGTTGCCGCCGCCAACCGTGCCAAATGGGTGTTTCAGTACTTCCCCCAATCAACAGGCGTGCCAGAAGCCATCGCCATCTTAGCACACAGCAATGAGCAGTTGGGACTGACTGACACCGCCAACCAATACAAGACCCTACTCCAAATCAACTACCCCCAATACCTTGGGGCAAATGGACAGGTCAATATCGGCAAAAGCCAATCTTTTACCAAAAAAGCCTTATCATCGGTGAGTTTTGGTAGATTTGGGCGTGCCAAAGATACCCCCACCTATCAAGGCGGTCAGTATGATGGTGCGACACGCACACAAATCATCACTTCCGCCCAAGCTCTTGCTCTGCCTGAGACCACAACCGAAGTAACCGCTCCACCAACAGCCGACACACGCAACGCCCGTCACATCGGCTTGGGTCTGCCCGCTGACGAAGCCGAAGCGGGCAACATCAACCAAACCCCCTAATATCATCGCATTTGACAGCCAAAAACCTACCTTTTGGCGGTCAGTTTTGCCAAATCATGGTGTTGATGATAAAATTGGTTTTATTTTTTTGATTTTTAGGAAAAGCTATGGCAATGCCTGTTCGTGGCGGTATCTTAACTTGTAATATCGCCGACACCCAAACCCTATACAGCAGTTATCTCTCTTTTGTCACTCATGGCGGTATTTTTGTGCCGAGTGCCAGAAAGCACAACCTTGGCGAAGACGTGTTTGTGGCATTTACCCTACCCGGCTCTACCGAGCGTTACCCACTCAACGGCAAAATCGTGTGGATTAATGAAAAAGGCACACCCAGTAAGCCTGCTGGTTTTGGCATGCAGTTTGGCACCGACCCCAACAGCCTAAAACTCAAAAACGAAATCGAGCGACTGCTTGCCGGTGAGGTTGAGGCGACTAGACCCACTTATACCATGTAAGTGTTGTAGGCAAGATTGTTAATTACACGATTATTTGTTATAATTATAGGGCACGGATTTTTATTCGTGCTTTTTTATGGCAAATTTTAAGATAATTTTTAAAGAAAACTTATGAAACACTCACACCCTTTTTGGCAAATCATTCGCACCGTTCCCAATTTCCCCAAAGCGGACATTGATTTTTATGACATCACGCCCCTATTATGGCACATTGACGAGCTTATCAACGAACTCTTAAACGCTCTACCTGTCGGCATGATTGATGAAGTAGAATGTTTTGCCACCACCGAAGCACGGGGCTTTGTCATCGGTAGCTTACTGTCAGGACGTACCGGCAAACCACTCTTACTCATTCGTAAAGCTGGCAAACTACCGCCCCCAGTCCATCGCCAAAGCTACGACCTAGAATACGGCACCGACACCCTAGAAATCAAAGCAGACGCTCCCAAATCCAAGGTGCTACTGGTTGATGATGTGCTTGCCACTGGCGGCACGTTAAAGGCGAGCAAACTTCTGTGCGAGCAAGCAGGGCATGACGTGCTTGGGGCGTTGGTATTGCTTGATTTGCCAAATTTACATGGCGATATCGGCATGGATACTTATGCGGTCATGACTGACACAGACTGATGGCGACAAAAAAGAAGGGTACACCCCAATCATTTTAAACACAGCCATCATGTCAAACCCCACCCCCACCAACCCCAATCAAGGCTCATTTTTTGGCTCTTTTTATATGGTACTGGCGTGCCTGTCATTTGCCATTATGCTGACTTGTATCAAATTTGCAGGGCAAAAGTTTGCCATGCACACCTATGAGCTGACCTTTTGGCGAGTGCTGTTTTCACTGATTGTGCTTGGTGGGTTTTCATGGGTTAAAGGGCGAGATTTTCGCACGGCTTATCCCAAAGAGCATTTTTGGCGGTCGCTCGCTGGCTCGGTTGCCCTGCTTATGAATTTTTATATCATTTTGCATTTGCCCCTTGCCACCGCAAGTAGCCTACAAAATACGTCCGCCCTATTTTTGGGTCTGTTATCCATTATTATTTTAAAACAAAAACCCACGCTCATAAATTGGCTATCGCTTACCTTGGGCTTTGTTGGCGTGTTAATCCTACTGCGACCGAGTGGCGGAGGCGACACCTTTGCCATGTTGGTGGGGCTAGGCAGTGGGGCGATTAGCGGTTATGCGTATTTGCAAGTGCGTGAGCTGTCTTTGCTTGGCGAACCTGCGTGGCGGATTGTGTTTTATTTTTCGTTATTATCTACGCTGACATCGGGCGTTTTGGCATGGTATTTTGGCTTTACGCCTGTAAGCCTAGCAAGCCTGCCTTATATTGTTGGCATTGGCGTTACTGCTCTTTTGGGGCAACTTTTGATGACTTATGCTTATCAAGTCGGACAAAAATTTGTCGTGGCAACCTTGTCTTATCTTGGTGTGGTATTTGCCATTGTCTTTGGGGCGGTGCTGTTTGGCGAGCGGTTGGACGTATTAAGTCTTATCGGCATTGGCGTGATTGTGGCAAGTGGGATTTTGGGGACAAAGAAGTAATTTCACACAAAATTCACACAAAACCTGCCAACTGCCCACCAAAGTTTGTTATAATTTGCACCCATTTATCACAACTTGACCGCCATGGACATTATTCTGCAACTTTTTGATTTTATTTTACATATTGATGAGCATTTGGCCGTATTTTTGGCGGATTATGGCTTGTGGATTTATGGCATTTTGTTTTTGATTATCTTTGTAGAGACAGGCTTGGTGGCCATGCCGTTTTTACCAGGGGACAGCTTGCTGTTTGCGGTTGGGGCGTTGGCGGCATTTACAGGCGAGCTAAATCCTGCCCTGCTTATCGCCCTGCTGTTTGTGGCGGCGGTGCTTGGTGATACGCTCAACTATCATATCGGTAAATACATCGGTCCAAAGGTATTTGAAAAAAATTACCGCTTTATCAACAAAGAATATCTGTTCAAAACCCAAGCCTTTTTTGAAAAGCACGGCGGTAAAACCATTATTTTTGCCCGCTTTTTGCCCTTTGCTCGCACTTTTGCTCCGTTTGTGGCAGGGGCAGGGAGCATGAATTATAAGCGGTTTATCAGCTATAATGTCATTGGTGGATTTTTGTGGATTGCGTCCTTTGTACTACTTGGCTATTTTTTTGGCAATCAGCCCGTCATCAAGGATAATTTTACTTATGTGATTTTTGGGATTATTGGGTTTAGTGTGTTGCCGATTGTCATCAGCTTTATCAAGCAAAAAATCAAACCCGTGGCTTAACCACCCATCTGCCAACGACAGGTATCATCATGACTACATTTAAAGACTTACTTTCCAAAGACGCCCAAACCCAGCTCAAAGAGATGGGCGGTAAATCATCCACCAAGCCCGAGACCGACAGCAACGGCAAACCCACCAGTGCCAATGTCATGGGCAAAAAAGAAGTCGCCCAGCACGTCAAACGCTTTGGCAGTGAACTCATCGATGATGACAAAGTCCTGTTCATGCAAGCGATGAGCGGTGTCCGCCCCCTAAAACATGAAAAGTCAGTCAATCACAGCCAAAAAACCAACCCCAAAGACCCGACCGCCCTATTTCGCCGTGCCAATGCCGAAGGGACTGATGAGCTGACCCAAGCCAGTTTGTCCGACATGCAAGCCCTGCTAAACCCCGTGGCAGGCGAAGCCTTTTTAAGCTACAAACACCCCACCCTGCAAAACAAAGTCTTTGAACAGCTAAGACAAGGCAAACTGCGTTGGTATGATGCGGTGGATTTGCACGGATCAAGCATTGATGAAGCCCGAGATGCCGTCCAGACCATCATCGCCAATGCGGTCAAACATGGCGAAACCGCGGTTAAAATTGTCCACGGCAAAGGTACAGACGCCATCATCAAAACCTGCGTCAATGGCTGGTTACGCCAAATCCCTGATGTCTTAGCATTCGTCTCTGCCCCTGCGGGTGATGGCGGTAATGGAGCGGTGTTGGTGCTGATTAAGAAAAAGAAACTCGGTTAAATTTTAGGGCGTGCCTGCCGTTGGTATTTGCAATAAAAATATCTGTTTAAAAAAGCAGGGGGAACGCACGTTTTTCAAGAAAAAACAAAGGTTGTGAGTTTTCTATCAAGCAAGTTTTTATTAAATCTCTTTCCAAACTAAAAATAAACC
>NZ_MXAN01000034.1:0-4362 GCF_002027545.1 Moraxella lacunata | reverse complement strand
ACAATCCGACCACTTAACTGGATGAATTTTTAAGAATTTTACTTAACTTTTTAAATTAAGTAGTCGGATAGCCATTTTTTCACATAAAAATAGATTTAAAATTATAAAGTTTTTATAAAATTTTAATAAATGTTATCAATGTTTAACACGCCCTAGTAATAATATGATATGATTTGGATAAATTTTGACAGCTTGGTGTTTTTATGTTACCCATCATCTCTCGCCCCACTTTGTGCTTGCTGACCTGTCTTGCTCTACCTGCCTTTGCCCATGCCAATGACACCACGACATCAGACACGGACAGCCCCAACCTAGAACCTGAGAACAACACATGGCTTGATGACACCCGAGACGACACCAAAGGCTGGCTCAATCGCACCGCACGACACATGGACAGCTGGTTTGGTGAGACCAACCCTGACGAACCCGCTCGTGCGTCCATCCGTGTAATGCTTGACACGCATTATAATGAATATGATGGCACGACCGTCAAACCCCGTATTCGTGGACGCATCAAACTACCAACACTTGAAAATCGCCTAAGCGTGATGATTGGTGATGATGATTTGGACTTAGAACAAGGGGGCGGTATCTATAATGATGGACGTGCCGTGACTTATGGCGACAACACCTTTGACCGCCGTCAAAGTCGTGAAGACAACACATCGCTCGCTCTGCGTTGGTCAAAGTTCCAAGACGACATCGGCATAGAGACGGATGCTGACATCGGTCTGCGGTCTAGTGATTTATATCTAAAACTGCGAGCCGAGAAAAAATGGGAGCTTGACCACCGCATTAACGCCCGCTTTGAACAGATGTATCGCTACGGCACCAAGAGCGAGCATTATGCCCTATCCACGCTTGAATTTAGCCAACCCCAGTCCAAGCACCGCACGCTCGTCAATCGCACGCACCTATCCTACACCCACAAAGACACCGAAGAGACCGCATGGAGCAACAGCCTGTACCAACAGCACTACCTAGACGGCAAGCACGGCACACGGGCGTTTAGCTATGGCATTTATACAGGGGGTGATGTCGTGGACAAGAAGTTTGAACTCGACATTTATGGTCCTTATGTCAGCTATCGCCAACCTGTATGGCGAAAATGGCTGTTTGTGCAGACGGACATCAGTTATTATAATGACAAAAACCAAGACCGTGATCATCATTTGGGGGTGTTTAACCGCCTAGAAATGGTGTTTTAGGCGGATTGGCGACACAAAATTTACAACAATCCTACTTGTCCACCCTTGTCATTTGTGTCATTTTCACACATAATAAGCGGTGTTTTTTGTTTATAAAATGAGATTTGCCATGTTTTATTTTAAAAAGTCCTGTTCTAAAAAACTCACCACATTAGCACTGTCCATGCTTGCCATCTGTGGCACGACCGCCTTTGCCCAGTTTGATGTTCAAGTCAGTCAATCGGGGGCAAAAAACACCTTTGACCCCACGTTGCTGACCGCCGATGACAGTGACACTGCCAGCCAAATTGACACCAAAAAAACCAGTAGCGACACCGCCACCATCAAAAGCCTTGAAAAATCAGGCAAACGCTACACCAAAGTGGATTTGTCCGAATACGCCAAGACCGTGAACAAGTCCACATGGTCGCCCAACATGAAAGTCAATAGTGCCATGACGGTCAAGATTCAGGCACTGCTAGACCAACACCATGCGTCTGTTGGGGCGATTGATGGCGGTTGGGGCAACAACAGCAAAAACGCCCTTGCCAACTTCCAACGCATGAAAAACCTACCCGCCACTGGCAAGATGAACCAAGAAACATGGGATGCTCTCAGCGTGGGGGCGGATGACGTACTGGTCAGCTACACCATCACCAAAGATGACATCACCAAGTTTGGCAAATTACCAAGCAGTGTCGAAGCCCGCTCAAAACTTAGCGACCTAGGCTATGAGAGCATTCAAGAGAAACTTGCCGAACGCTTTCACATGCGTATCGACTATCTCACCAAAATCAATCCCAATAAAAAATTCGTAGCAGGCGAGAGCATTACCGTGGTCAACACCAAAGATGCCTTTGAAGGCGGTTTTGACAAAATCATCGCCAACACCGCAACCAACACCGTCACCGCCTACCAAGGCGACACACTCATGGCAAGCTATCCTGCCACCATCGGTAACAGCAAAAAACCTGCCGAAAAAGGCGTTTACAGCCTAAACAGCAAGGTCAAAATGCCCCACTATCGTGCCACCGTCACCAAAGGCGACAACAAACAAACCTTTATCCTACCCCCTGGTGCCAACAGCCCTGTTGGTGTGGTATGGATGAGCCTAGACAAGGCAGGTTATGGCATTCATGGCGTGAGCAACCCTGAGATTATCGGACAGCCTGCCCCGATTGGCTCTATCGGTCTGTCCAACTGGGACGTGTTAGAGCTGTATGCCAACGTCCAAGAAGGCGTGACCGTTGAGATTAAGTAATCCCGCATTAGCCCACAAGTGATTTGTGGGCTTTTGTTGTCAAGTCTAAACATTCGTTAAACCCATAAACCCGTTCATCGTTAAAGGAAAATCCCATGTCCGAGCTGTCTTTTTCTGCCTTGACTGCCCTATCGCCCCTTGATGGTCGTTATGCATCCAAATGCGATGCCTTGCGTCCTTATTTGTCCGAGTTTGGACTCATTCACGCCCGTGTAACCGTTGAGATTCGTTGGTTGCAAGCCTTGGCAAATCACCCCGAGATTAGCGAAATTACGCCATTTAGCCAATCCACCAATGACAAGCTAAATGCCATTGTTGCCAATTTTAGCGAACAAAATGCCTTACGAATCAAAGAGATAGAACGAACCACCAACCACGATGTCAAAGCGGTGGAATATTTCTTAAAAGAACAGATTGCTGATATTGATGAATTGGCAAATGCAGGCGAGTTTATCCATTTTGCCTGTACGTCTGAGGACATCAACAACCTATCGCACGCCCTGATGCTAAAATCGGGTCGTGATGTGCTTGCCCAGTCCATGCAAGCGATTATTGATGAGATTGCCAAACTGGCTGACAATTATGCCACCACCCCCATGCTCTCTCGCACGCACGGACAGACCGCAAGCCCCACCACGCTTGGCAAAGAAATGGCGAATGTCGCTTACCGCTTGCACCGCCAATTAAAGCAGTTCAACAATGTGGAACTGCTTGGCAAAATCAACGGAGCGGTTGGCAACTACAACGCCCATTTGTCTGCTTATCCAAACATTGACTGGGCAAAACACTCGCAAAGTTTTGTTGAGAGTCTAGATTTGACCTTTAACCCTTATACCACGCAGATTGAACCGCATGATTATATGGCAGAATTGTTTGATGCGTTACGCCGTTTTAACACGATTTTGATTGATTTTAACCGTGATGTGTGGGGCTATATCTCGCTTGGCTACTTTAAGCAAAAACTAAAAGACGGCGAAGTGGGTAGCTCCACCATGCCCCACAAGGTAAACCCCATTGATTTTGAAAATTCAGAAGGTAACCTTGGCTTAGCAAATGCGGTATTGGCTCATCTTGGCGAAAAATTACCCATTTCGCGTTGGCAACGTGATTTGACCGACTCAACGGTGCTTCGTAATATGGGCGTGGGTTTTGCCCAAAGTTTGATTGCTTTTGAAGCGTGCCTAAAAGGCATTGGCAAATTAGAAATCAATACTGACCGCCTAGCCGAAGATTTGGACAACGCCCAAGAAGTGCTTGCCGAACCTATCCAAACCGTGATGAGACGCTACAACGTTGAAAAACCTTACGAAAAATTAAAGACTCTGACTCGTGGGCAAGCGATGACCCGTGAGATGATGATAGGTTTTGTGAATGGCGATGAGCTGTCTGCCGTGCCGTCCGATGAGCGTACACGCCTAGCTAAGCTAACCCCTGCCACTTATATCGGGAATGCCGATAAACAGGCGAAGGCGTTGAAAGATTATTTGAAATAATTTGGTTTTTGGTAAATAGGTGTGGTATGATTTTATCACACCTATTTTTATTGGAAAAGTTATGGCAAACACACAAAGCATTGACGAAAGATTATTAAAAGTCCTAAATCAAGATAAGGACAAAAACAAAAGTGATAGCGAAGACCAAGCTAAAAATAAAGGCTATGTTATTGGATTAACTGGCGAATGGGGTATTGGTAAAACACATTTTTGGAAAAATTTTTATGAAGAAAAGCGTAGCGAGCTAGGCTATCAAAAATATGCTTATGTTTCCTTGTTTGGTATAGATAGCTTGGATGGTTTAAAATATGAAATCGCCATTCAAACACAAGCAATCAGCACAGACAAAAAAGATAGTGGAGGAAACTCAATAGCAAAATCGTTATTTACCTTTTTAACCAATAATAGACCCCTTTCCAAA
>NZ_MXAN01000033.1:37265-69213 GCF_002027545.1 Moraxella lacunata | reverse complement strand
ACCTTTATAAGTATTGGGGTTGAAGTTTTTAAAAATCCACAAAAATCGGGGTTTGGAAAGAAGTCTATTATAAAAAACAATCCGACCACTTAACTGGGTAAATTTTAAGATTTTAACTTAGCTTTTTTAAATTAAGTGGTCGGATAGCCATTTTTCATGCAAAAATTGGTTGAAATTGTCAAACTTTCATCTTACACTATACAAAATGAAAAAGTACCACGGTTTCCGTTCGTGGTGAGCCTGTCGAACCATGACGGAAACCGACCCTTCGACAAGCTCAGGGCGAACGGTCGGTTTCCGTAGTAAAATACAATTTTGTTGGCTGTATTTTATAAAAATGTTATCAATGGTGGGCACGTCCTAATCAAGTACAAATAATTAATTCATCAAAATTGAATGTAATTTCCCACTACATGTTATCGATAGATTAAATCCCCCATCCTATCAATTCCACCCCAAAAAATTCAATTAGGATTATGTTAAATAAATTTTTGTAAAAATAAAAAAGAGCGAATATTTTCGCCCTTTTTATCATTACATTACGACAATTACCACGCCTGCGACAATGCCGACAGCACGCCTTTTAGCATGGACGATACAGTGCTGTTGCACACGCCAATGCCAGAATACACCTTGCCTGCCACATTAAGCTGAACATACGCCGCCGCCGCCGAGTTGGTTTGGTTGTCGCCTAGCTCGTCATCAAGCAGGCTTTCGGTCGCCTTGACGTTAATGGCGTGTTCTGAATAATTGGTAACGTGAATGTCCTTGCCTGTCGCCTTGACCAGTCCGTCAATAAATGCTGACAACGCACCATTGCCCTGCCCGATGATTTCTAGCACATCGGTTGGCGTGGCGATTTGTCCGTTGAATGACACATCTCCGCCCTTATTGTTAATCTGATAATCACTAAGTTTAAAGGTTTCTTGGGTTAAATAAGTCTTGGTAAAAATGTCAAGCAATTCGTCCGTTTTTAGCTCACGAGCCAAACTCTCGGCTTGGTTTTGCACCACTTTGGCAAAATCAATCTGCGTCCAACGTGGCAAATCAAAACCATAATGACGTTGCAGAATATACGCCGCCCCACCCTTGCCCGACTGGCTATTGATACGCACCACGTCTTGATAGCTTCGCCCGATATGCACAGGGTCAATGGGCAAGTATGCCACGTCCCAATGCTGTTCGGTTTCGGGGTGTTTTTCATTATAATCAAGCGACTTTTTAATGGCATCTTGGTGCGAGCCTGAGAAAGCCGTAAACACAAGTTCGCCGACATAGGCATGGCGTGGGTGTACGGGCAAATTGGTGCAATCAGTCGCTACTTGCACAATCTCACTCACTTGCGACAAGTCAAGCTCAGGGTCTACCCCTTGCGTGTACAGGTTCATTGCCATGGTCAAAATATCCATGTTGCCCGTACGCTCGCCATTACCCAGTAGCGTACCCTCCACGCGGTCAGCCCCTGCCATAACACCAAGCTCACTTGCTGCCACGCCACAACCACGGTCGTTGTGCGTGTGTAGGCTCACAATCACGTCTTTACGGCTTGGCAAATGACGACAAAAATACTCAATCTGGTCGGCATACAGGTTGGGCGTGGACGCTTCTACGGTGGCAGGTAGGTTCAAAATCACTTTTTGTCCGTCTTGGGGTTGCCACACATCGCACACCGCTTGGCAGACTTCTACGGCAAAATCAGTCTCGGTCTGGCTAAAACTCTCTGGACTGTACTGAAAAATCCACTCGGTCTCAGGATGGCGTTTGGCAATGTCTCTAAGCAGGGTCGCTCCATTGACCGCAATCGCCTTAATGCCGTCCTTATCAAGCTGATAGACCTTATCACGTTGCACCCTTGACGTGCTGTTATAAACGTGAACAATGGCACGTTTTGCCCCTTTTAGGCTCTCAAAGGTGCGTTCAATCAAATGCTCACGAGCCTGCACCAGCACCTGCAAAGTAACGTCATCAGGCACATGACCGCCTTCAATCAAAAGACGTGTAAAGTCAAATTCCACTTGGGCGGCAGACGGAAAGCCAATCTCAATCTCCTTGAAACCAACCGCTACGAGCAATTTAAAAAAGCGTAATTTTTGCTCAATGGTCATGGGGTCAATCAAGGCTTGGTTGCCGTCTCGCAAATCCACGCTCGCCCAAATCGGGGCTTTTTCTATGCGTTTGTCGCACCATGTGCGGTCGGGCAGGTGCGGAGCAAATTCAAAGGGGCGATATTTGGTAAAATCAAAAGCGGGATTTTTTGGGGTGATTTTGGGTATTGGCATGATAAGCTCACTTAATGGTAAAGTTTGGGCGAATAAATTGCCCCTACAAATCTTGTCATATAAAGAATTTTGAGATGATATTATCATACCAAAATTTTGCACTAATTTTTACCAATTTTACAAAAATTTTTGGCATATTTTAGCCATATTTACCAAAAAATAATGAATTTATGGTAAAATCCGCCAAATTTTGATGAATTTCCATAATGAGTGCCATTAACCTAGACCCCATTGACCATAAAATCCTAAAACTACTCACGGACAACGCTCGCCTTGCCGTTGCCGACATATCCGAGCAGGTCAATCTGTCCGCCACGCCTGTCATTCGCAGGATTAAACGGCTTGAAGACATGGGCGTTATCACAGGCTATCACGCCCACACGTCCGCACGCTCGCTTGGCAACACCTTGTCCGTCTTTGTTGCGGTCAGCATGGATAAACACACCGCCGAACGCTTTGGCGAATTTGAAAACCACATCAAAACCTTTGATGAAGTGGTGTCGTGTAGCCTTGTTACAGGGCGGTCGGAAGATTATCTGTTAAAAGTGGTGGTGCGTGATATGAGTCATTATGAAGAGTTTTTACTTCATAGATTAAGCAAAATTGACGGGGTCAGTCAGCTGCATACCAGTTTTGAGTTACGGGAAGTGTTTGATAGAAGTGCGGTTTAACCATGCTCCGCCAAGTGTGTCCCCAAAATAAACACACCAATGCCAATCAGCACTACACCGCCCACACCCATCGCATAACGCCCAAAGCTCGCCCCCAAACGGTTGCCAAGATACAGCCCGCCTGTCGCCATAATGGTCGTGGCAAGCCCTATCAGTACGCACGCCAAGACGATGTTCACGTCCAAAAACGCCAACGACACGCCCACCACCACCGAATCAATACTTGTGGCAATGGCAGTGATTAGCATTAGGGCGATGTTTGAAGTATTGGCTTGCCCTTGCTTATCGTGTTGCTCGGCTTGTTGTTCGGCTTTTTGTTCATTGGCTTGCTTATCTGCTTGTTCATCATGGCACACCGCCCCATAAATAAACCACACGCCCAACGCCCCAAGCAGTCCAAAGGCAACCCAATGGTCAAAGACTTGCACCCAGCTCTCAGTAGCCTTACCCAAGCAATAACCGATAAACGGAGCAAGCCCTTCTACTGCCCCAAAGAACAGTCCGCCCTGCACCGCTTGCCACAGGCGTGGATGTCGCTCGCTCGCCCCTTTTGCCACCGCCACCGCAAAGGCGTCCGTTGCCATGCCAAAAGATAAGGTAGTGAGTGTAAGTGCGTTCATGGTTTATCCTTATTCTTTGACAATATGCCCGTGCAAATACTTCAACAACTCAAACACCACATTCGTCCGCCCCACCACGTCTTTTTCGTCTTTAAAGGCGTATTTTAGCCCTGTTGCCCCATTCATGCGATAGCCGTCATCGGACTGAATGAGCTTGATAATCGCAAGTCCGTCCACAGGCGTATCCGCCTTAAACTCCATGCTAAGCCCATTGGCAGTTACGTCAATTTTGCTAATGCCAAGCGGTATGCTTTGCACTCGCATTTTATGTACCAAAAATAAATTACTAAGGGCGGTCGGCATCGCCCCAAAACGGTCAATCATCTCGGCACGCATCTCATTTAGCTCGTCCACCGTCTCGGCATTGGCGATACGCTTATAGCATAACAGCCTTTCATGCACATCTGCCAAATAATCGCTCGGTATCAAGGCGGACGCATGAATGTTAATATCACTCACCAAATCAAGCGGTGTGGCAAGGCTTGGTGTATTGCCCGACTTTATCGCCTTTGTGGCACGTTCTAACATGTCCATATACAGTCCAAAACCAATGGTCTGCATGTTGCCAGACTGTTGCTTACCCAAAATCTCGCCTGCCCCACGAATCTCCAAATCCTCACTTGCCAGCATAAAACCTGCCCCCAAAGTATTGGCTCGGCTAATGGCATCAAGGCGTTTTTTGGCATCAGTGCTTAGACCTTTGATAGATGGCACAAATAAATAACAATACGCCTGATGATGCGATCGTCCCACACGTCCACGCAGCTGATGAAGCTGAGCCAATCCAAATTTATCCGCTCGGTTGATAATGATCGTATTGGCATTTGGCACATCAATGCCCGTCTCAATGATGGTACTGGCGACAAGCACATTGGTTTTTTTGTGATAAAAATCACTCATGACATCGTGAAGTTCTTTTTCTGCCATTTGCCCATGAGCCACACCCACACGCACCTCAGGGATAAGCTCGGACAAGTTCTCTGCCACCGTGTCAATGCTCGCCACGTCATTGTGCAAATAATACACCTGCCCCCCACGCAAAATCTCACGCAAAATCGCATCTTTGGTTGTCTGCTCGTTTTTTTCGGCGACAAATGTTTTAATAGCAAGCCTTCTGGCAGGCGGTGTGGCAATGATAGAAATATCCTGCATACCCGACAGAGCCATGTTGAGCGTGCGTGGAATGGGCGTGGCGGTCATGGTGAGCGTATCCACGTCCGCTTGCATGGCTTTGATTTTTTCTTTGTGGCGTACGCCAAAACGATGTTCTTCATCAATAATCATCAAGCCTAAATTTTTAAATCTAACATCATCTTGTAACAGTCGGTGCGTGCCAATGATGATATCCACCTTACCGTCCGCCAAATCAGCCAGCACCTTATCTTGGGCTTTTTTACCGACAAAACGGGACAAACTTTCAATCTTAATCGCCCAATCGGCAAATCTGTCCTTAAAACTGTCCTCGTGCTGTCCCGCCAGTAGCGTGGTTGGCACAAGCAGTGCCACTTGATAGCCTGCCTGCACCGCAATGAATGCCGACCGCATGGCAACCTCTGTCTTGCCAAAACCCACATCACCACAGATAAGCCTATCCATGGGCTTGGTCTGTTTCATATCAAACATCACCGCCTCAATGGCACTTTGTTGGTCAGGCGTTTCATCATAGGCAAAACCACTGGCAAACAGCTCATAGCTTGCCATGTCAATGTCAAAACGAATGCCCTGTTTGGCATTTCGCCTTGCTTGCACATTCAACAGCTCCGCTGCCACGTCATAAATGTCGGTCAGGCTCTTTTGGCGTGCCTTATCCCACTTGCCCGAGCCAAGTTTTGACAACTGCACCGCCTCGCTATCGGTACCACTATACCGCCCAATCAAAGCAAGATTGGTAATCGGTACATAGACGTTGGCATCATCGGCATATTTGATATGGATAAATTCCTGCTCGCCCTCGCCCACGTCAAGCACAACAAGCCCTTGATACCGCCCAATACCATAGGACAAATGCACGACAAGCGACCCCTCGGTCATCTCGCTTACCGATTTTATCAAAAAGGCTTGCGATAAGACATTTTGGCGTTTGCGTTTGGTGGTTGCGACCACTCGCCCAAAAATTTGGGTTTCACTGATGACACAAAAACCACCAATATTTTTTAATTTATCATCAGTATCAGAAATTAAGGTTTTCCGTTCGCCCTGAGCTAAGTCGAAGGGTGGCGGAAAACCGTCATGGTTCGACAGGCTCACCACGAACGGTTCATTGCTATTTTTTAACCATAATCCACGCTCTATCGGGGCAACGGTTAAGGCAATTTTTTGGGTAAATTTATCCAAATTTGCCAAAAACTCATCAAAATCCGCCACCGTGTCACTGTCAAGTTTGCCCTTTAATAATTCTAAAATAATCTCACGGCGACCGGCACTTTCACACACCAATAAAATCGGCTCATCGCACGCCCCCACAAAGTCCAAAAACTCGCCCAAGGGTTCGTCTTTTTGATGATTGATTGGCAAATTAGGAACGGCATGAGTGCTAATATGGTCAAATAAAGTCAGTGCATCTTCTCTGTCATCACCAAATACCGCTCTTGGATATGCCTTTAATGCTTGAAAAAATTCATTGCTTGGCAAATACAAATAATCAGGGGGCAGTATCGGCACGTCCTTATCAAACGCCAAAGAATGATAGCGTGCGTTTACCTGCTCCCAAAAGTCGTGATGATGAGCGGACAAATTGTCATCGCAGACAACGAGCGTATTTTTGGGCAAATAATGAAACAGCGTACCTGTCGTCTGCCATTCATGCAAATCAAAAAACAGTGGTGCATAATACTCCACCCCAGACGGCTGTATGCCATTCATAACGTCATTATAAAACTCCACCTTGCGAGCGGACGCATTGGGGAAAAGGCTGGCAAAATTTTGGCGGAACGTCTCTTTGTCGTCTAAGTCAAATTCACGAGCAGGCAACAGGCGAAAACTTGCCACTTTGGGCGACGTTGGGGCGGTTTTGTCGTCAAACACGCCGTCTTTTTTGAACTTATCAAGCTCTTCATCGGTAACGGTTCGCTGAGTATCAGGATTAAAAAATTTAATCGTTTCTATCTCATCGTCAAATAATTCCAAACGAAACGGCAAGGCTTGCCCCACCGCAAAAATATCCACAATGCTCCCACGCACGGCAAATTCGCCCGCCATATAGACGTTATCCACCGCCTTATAGCCTGCCTTGGCAAGGCGTTCACGCTCATGCTCTATATCAAAGGTATCGCCCACATTCAAATCAAAAAACCGTCCCAAAAGATGACTTGGGGGCGTTATTTTTTGCATGAGTGTCTGCACACTCACCAACAATACACCGCTTGTTGGCATGTGTGTCAATAGGTCAATCCGCTCAGAAATAATGTCTTGGTGTACCGACAGATTGTCATAAACAAGTGTCTCATAATCGGCAAACACATGGGCGGATACCCCAAAAAAATGTAACTCATCGGCAAGGCGTTGCAGTTCGCTTTGAGATTGGCAGATGACCAAGGTCAAATCCGTGCTGTCTTTGGCAAGGGTAGCAAGCCATAGGGCAAAACTTGCGTCTGCTTGGGCGGTAAAATGGGTGTGGAAGCTAGGTTTGGTGGTGGGGGTATTGATATTTATCATTAACATAACTCGTCTAATGAAAAACCCATATTGTAAATATGGGTTTTTGATATTATGCTTGTCTTAGTGTCCAGACATGGCTTGTTCGTTGATTTGCACTTCTTTAGTATCACGCAGGTAGTGCAAATAGTCTTGGAGTTGGTCTTGACCGACATTATCACGGATGATTTGCGAGGCTGACAGACGTTCTGCATCCGAGATTTGGGCGGTTGCCGTGCTTTGGGCTTTATCGCCCACCATGACACTCACCCCTGCGTCCGTCTCTACCGCCCACGCACTCATGCCGTCTTTGTTATGTACAAACAGGCTAGCACGCTCGGCAGGCAGTAGCTCTGGGCTTTGGCGAGTGACCACACCCAAACGCTGGGCAGACTTGGTAAGGGTCGCTGGGTCTTCTTTGGCACGAGCGTTGGCTGTGCCTAGGGCAAGTTTGATGGCTTTTTGCTTGGTTAGGGTTGCCTTGATTTGCTCACTCGCTTCTGCCAATGTCAGTTCTCTGGCATCTTGGTAGTTGGTCGGCTGTACCCACACCGTTTTGTCAGCGAGCGTGATGTTGGGGCTGACCGACTGGTCGCTGATGGCAAAGTCGTCAAAGGCTGCCGACACCACCACAGGAGCAGACAGCTCGCTGGTGTTATTGTCCTTGGTGTAGCCTTTAATACTACGAGCGGTTAGTCCCGTCTCTTGGGCGATGTCGCTAATGCCCATGCTGTCAGTTGTCATGGTGTTGATTTTGGTAATCATCTCGTTCATGGCGTTGGCACGTTTACGCTCGGTCGCTCGTTTGGTCAGCTCGTCACGCATGCTATCAAGGCTTGGGGCATCGCCCATTTTGGTGACTTTAAAGATGTGATAGCCAAACCCTGTCTGCACAGGCTCACTCACGCCCCCTGCTGTCAGCCCGCTGATGGCATTCTCCACAGCACTGCTACTGTCGCCAAAAAAAAAGGCAGGGTTATAGCTTCCGATGTCGCCACCGCTCTCGCCCGTGGGGTCGTCCGAATGTGCCTTGGCAAGTATCTCAAAAGACTCGCCTGCATCCAGTTTTGCTTTAATATCTTTGGCACGATTTTTGGCATCATCTCCTGTTAATAAGATGTGCGACAACTGTCTGCCATCGCCTCGAGCTTGTAAAGTGGCTTGGTATTGTGCACGAATTTCATCTTCGCTTGGAGTATCTGCCTTGATGTCAGTATCACTTAGGATTATATAAGCCAAATCCACACTTGGCGGCGCAATCATGTCTTGTTTATTAGCATGATAATAGGTCTCAATCTCATCAGTGCTGACGGTTACTTGATTGGCAAAATCCTGCCAGTTGTAACGCACCACCCACGCTTCACGGCTTTGGGTCTGCAAGTCTATCAAGCGACTGATTTGGCTGTCAGGATAAACAGCCGTTCCCAAAATACTGCTCGTCAGCTGTCGTAGCGACAACTGCGTGCCAAATACATCAAAGAGCATGTCCTTGGTCATGCCACGATTTTGTAAATACTGAGCAAAAATGTCGTTTGAAAATTTGCCGTTGGCGTCATGAAAAGTTGGGTCAGCCCGAAGCAGACGGGCAATGGTGTTATCAGAGACACTCATGCCCAGAAACTGGGTTTGATTTTCTAACAATGCTCTGTCAATCAAACTCTCCAACACCTCATCATTTAAGGCTTTATCATCAATCAAACTGCCATCGGTATGTTCAAGCAGGCGAGTCCGATAGTTATTCACCTCCGACTGAAAGGTTGCGGTGTCAATGGCAGTATCGCCCACTTTGACGATTTGATTGGGGGCAATCTGTCCGCCACTGCTAAATGACTGCACACCCAAAAATGCCATAGGAATGAGCGTGATGATAAGCACTGCCTTACCCGCCCAACTTTGCATAAAATTACGCATCTGCTCCATAATACATCACTTATTAAAATCACAAATTAAAATCACAAAAAACTCTTTATGATACAACATTTTGCCAAAATTCTCTACCACTTTTCACGCCTGCTAAGCCATATCATTTTATGGTGAGACCAGCGACCCCATCATCTCCATCACCAGCGACAATACCGCCGTATTAAAGAAAAAGGATAACACACTATGAAACGTCCCAATGCGACGAAGTTTTTTACTGGTAAAAGAGACATCAGGCACGCCTCCTGTTGCACCAATACCCAAGGCAAAATACAAAAAATCCCAATAATCAGGGTTATTTTCATAAGGAAAATCAAGCGGATACTTGTCATCGGGCATGGCATCGTAATAACCATGGGCATAGTATAATGCAAATAAGGTATGGATGAACAGCCATGAGACAATCAATGTACCAAAGGTGATACAAACATGCAAAGTAGAAAGCCAGCCCTCATACAAAGCACTGATACGCATCTCATTGATGATGGCAATCATACTGACAAAAGATGTGATGAGTATCAAAATAAGCATGGTATGTTTACGTTCATACTGCTCATGAGCCCGTTTTTTGATGTCCTCGGTGTTGGTTGTGATAAACATGTTAAATGCCAACAATAAATACGCCACCAAAAAGCTGTCCCACGCCAACAAATACACCGTTTCTATATTAATGCTTGGCACAAACCGCTTTAAAAAACGCACATCAGACAAAGAAAAATACACACAAATGGCGACGATGAGCGAAATAACAAGATTCATGTTATCCTGCAAAAAGCCATAGATTTTATAAAACAACGTGCCTTTTTTGGGTGATTTCATGTCAAATATTGGCATAGTAAAGTCAAAAAACAAAAGATAAGAAGATGAAAATATCACCCAAATCTTATTTGGTAGATTGGTCTTATAGATTGGTCAGCTTGCCAGCTGTGGAAATAATGCTCGCAGTCCATTAATCAAAATCTCAATTGCTACCGCTGCAAGTAGCATGCCCATGATGCGACTTAGGATGTTTAGCCCTGTATCACCCAAAAAGCGACTGATTTTTCCTGCTGCCATGAGTGACACATAACAAAACACACTGATACACAGCCCTGCCGCCAAAATCATTCCCACCTGAAACACACCCTTGACCTGACTAGAATAGATGATGACCGTTGAGATGCCGCCAGGCCCTATCATCATGGGGATAGCAAGGGGCACCACCGCTGATGCTGTCAAAGACGAGCTAACTTCCACATCTTCTTCGTTGGGCTTAACAGGATTGCCACCACCGTTCATCATGTTAATGGCAATCAAAAATACCAATATCCCACCTGCCACCTGAAACGACCCCACCGAGATGCCCAATACTTTTAACAAGCTCTCACCCAAAATGGTAAAAAAGGCAATGCCTATAAACACCGTCAAACAGGTGATTTGGGCAACTTTTTGACGGTCTTTGGCAGTATGGCCTTTGGTTAGGTTCAAAAAAAGCCCCAAAGAGCTAAATGGGTTTATCAGCACCACAAAAGCGAGAATGATTTTGATGAGTTCGGTATCCACAAGTTATCCTTGATGTCGTTTCATTGTCATGACAAAAGATGTATTTTAACATGACTTCTATGTTTTTCCTATGGCAATCATCATAGAGCAATTATCCACAAAAATAGGACGCACCCAAATACGTCCTATTTATCAACCATAAACTTTAATATCAGTCAAAAATTTGCCCGATGATTTGCAGTGGCAAGGTGACTACATCAAAAGCGGCGGCGAAAGGAAACAGCACCAGTTTTTCAACAGAACTGCTTTGCCCTTCACGGTAAGCCGTGGTTTGCTCGTTGGTGTAGATGGTGACAGGGTAGGCTTTACTCAGTGCTTTTAGGCTGGACTGATTGCTCACGGCAGGATAGGTATGACCTTTTAGGGGAATATCAAAGCAGTAGCTTTGAGCCCCAAGATTCGATTCGCTGTGATTGGTGCATTCTTTGACGCCATTTTGCAAAAAGAAGTTTAGCTCTTCGTTGGTCACTTCGGCTTTTAACTTGGTGTATTTAAAGGCAAGTTCACCGGTAAAACTGCCGTCATTATTGGTAGAATAAAAGTCCAAGCCTTTGGTAAGGCTGATATGGCGTGGATCAAGGCGAGTGATGAGATTGTTAAAGCGAGTCCCACCTTCAACCAACACATAGCTGTTACGCTGACCGACAATCACGACCGCATCCGATGGGATGTTGGGTAGCTTTAATGATGGCTTACCAAATGCCACAACGACGTCATTGGTTAGCACCCTCTTTTGGGTGGTGGTGTAAGTACCGCCTGAGTCCTTTTCTAACAATGCACTGGTTGCACAGCCTGACAGCAGGGTTGCTGATAGGACAGATGTTAGGGCGATTTTGCCAAGCTTGCTTAGTTTTTTCATAAAACAGCCTTATATAACCAATAAAAAGGTAGATTATTTTTATAAAACCAAATAATCTACAAAACCGATTATAAATAATTTTAAAACGCCTGTAAACGCTCCGTGCAAAAATAACTTGTAAGACCATGATTTTTAGGTACTTTGGGCTTTGACACAGACCAAATTATCATGTCTGTCTTTATGAACCAAATGACACTCTGGGGCAAGCGACTGATATACGGCTAAGGTTTCAGCGGTCATCTGTTCAATGGTGTATTCGTGAGTCATTGGGGGGCGAGTTTTATTTTGTAGGTGAAATTTGATGTTTTTACACAGAGCAAGGGCAGTCTCCTCTTTGATTAGCCCTTGGGGATAAGTGGCTTGTAAAATATCAGCAAATGCCCCCCTTGCCCAGCCAATGATGGGCGTGCCAAGGTGTATCGCTTGAATGGCAGTAATACCAATGCTCTCAGGGCGTTCGGCAAGAGCAAGTACCACATTGGCAGATGATAACCACTCTTTCATGTCAGGTGGTCGCCGTCCGATGAATGTCACACGATTGTTTAGACCCAAAGCGTGCAAGCGTTGAACAAATTCCTCGTAAGCGACGTCTTGGTCGGTTGCAGTTGCCAAATCATCATCCATAACGATGGCGTGGATGTTTGGGAATTTGTCTTTTAAGTTACCCAAAATGTCCACAAGCCAATCTTGACCGTATTCATGTCCAACAGGTGTGGGAAACACGAGCCATTTTTTGTGTTCAAGTTCAGGATATTGGGCAAATACGCCATGAAGCCAATGCACGGATGCATGATGGCGATAGGGGTATTTGCGAGTATCTACGCCACGACGAATGCAGACGATTTTAAAGGGAAATTCTTGAATGTTGTATTCTTCTTTTTTGATGGCAAGTTTTTCTTTGAGATATTTATCAATACTATAAGATGCACTGATGATGACATCGGAGAAAAACAAGGCTTTACTGTAATTGTTTAATGGATAAAAACCATAAACGGTCGCCACGATTTTGGGTTGTTTGTCATCAGGCAATGGGCGGATTGCCCAATGTAGCACCCATGCAGGCGTGCGAGAATGGACATGGACAATATCAGGTTCGTACTCACTGATGAGCCGTCTGAGTTTTAGGACATACACCAATGACAACCATGATTTTTTTAGCATGGGAATGCGATAATACTTCGTGTCATCACGAAGTAGACGAAGCACAAGCTCATCATCAGCCGTAGCAGAGCCAACCACCACAGATTCATGCCCTGCCTTAGATAGGGCGTGCGTGATGGCAAAAATACCCCGTTCAGATTCATCGTGCTTTAACGATGATAATAAGTGCATGACTTTCATAGCGTTTTTAGAAAGTTTAGTAGCGTTCTGGCGTGTTCTTTGGCTTTGACGTTACGAAAACTGGCGAGCATATTACCTGTTTTGTCAAACACAAATGTAGAGCGTACCACACCAAGATGAGTTTTACCATACATCATTTTTTCTTTGATGACCTCAAAATGCTGGCACAGTTTTTCATCGGCATCACTGACAAGCCCAATGAGAAGTTCTTTTTTGGTGATGAAATTTTGATGAGAACGTACGCCATCACGAGACACACCAAGCACCACATAGCCAAGCGTGGCAAATTCATCGCATAAGGCGGTAAAGTCGCTCGCCTGCACGCTACATCCTTGGGTGTTGTCTTTGGGATAAAAATATAAAATCAAGCCCAAACCACAGCTACTGATGTATTTTTTTAACTCAATCTCTTCATTGATAAAGCCCTCATCAGAGCGATGAACCAAACGAACGGCAAAATCAGGCAGAGCGATGCTTTCTTGGGAATTGTTCATGATGATTTGATATGATAAAAACAGTGTGTCTATTTTACCCAAAAAATACGTAAATTACCAACGTTAAAACAAGACACACATCATGAAAAAATTTTCGTTAATATTTGTAAAAATTGTCATTATACGGTAAAATTAGCCGCTAATTTTTGGGCAATCTAAGATAAGGCGATTTATGTCTTTGCTTTCTTTTTTTAACATCAATGAGCGTGGCTCAACGGTACGCCAAGAAGTCATTGCAGGTTTGACCACGTTTTTGGCGATGGTGTACTCGGTGATTGTTGTGCCAGGGATGCTCGCTAATGCAGGTTTTCCTGCTGGGTCAGTTTTTATCGCCACATGCTTGGTGGCAGGGCTGGGTTCTATTTTGATTGGCGTGTTTGCCAATGTACCAATGGCAATCGGTTGTGCCATCAGCTTGACAGCATTTACCGCATTTAGCTTGGTACTGGGACAGCAAATCAGCATTAATGTCGCCTTAGGGGCGATTTTTTTGATGGGCATACTGTTTACGCTCATATCGGTAACAGGCATTCGGGCATGGATTTTAAAAAATCTGCCCAGTGCCATCGCTCATGGGGCAGGTATTGGTATTGGTCTGTTTTTACTGCTCATCGCTGCCAATGGTGTGGGACTGGTCATCAAAAATGATGCAGGACTGCCTGTCAAAATGGGTGAGTTTACATCTTTTGGGGTCATCATGTCGCTCTTGGGTTTGGCGGCGATTGTTGGTCTTGAAAAACGTCAAGTCAAAGGCAGTATTCTATGGGTCATTATCGCCATCACCATCATTGGGCTAATTTTTGACCCAAATGTCAAATTTGGTGGTTCTGTTTTTAAACTGCCCACCTTTGGCAATGAATCGCTGTTTGGGGCGATGGACATCATGGGAGCATTAAATGCCGCCGTACTGCCTGCGGTATTCGCCCTTGTCATGACAGCGGTGTTTGATGCCACAGGAACGATTCGTGCGGTGGCAGGACAGGCGGGTCTCATTGACAAAAATGGACAAATCTTAGGCGGTGGCAAGGCACTCACAGCAGACTCGGTATCATCAATCATGTCGGGGGTATTCGGTACTGCCCCTGCGGCGGTCTATATTGAGTCGGCGACAGGTACAGCGGTGGGGGGTAAAACGGGACTTACGGCGGTGGTCGTGGGTGGTCTGTTCTTGCTCATGCTGTTTTTTGAGCCATTGGCATTTTTGGTGCCAAACTATGCCACTGCTCCTGCACTCATGTATGTGGGTTTGCTCATGCTAAGCAATGTCTCAAAACTTGATTTTGATGACTTTGTGGGAGCGATGAGTGGGCTTATCTGTGCTGTGTTTATCGTCTTGACGGCAAATATCGTTACAGGCATCATGCTCGGTTTTGGTTCATTGGTGCTAGGTCGCATCATCTCTGGTGAGTTTAAAAAACTCAACACCGGCACGGTTGTCATTGCCATCTCTTTGGTGGCATTCTATGCGTTAGGCTATGCCATTTAAATTTCAATACTGTAAAAATAAAAATCATTTACCAACGGTGAATGGTTTTTTGGTAGATGGATGTTATACAATAAATGGTTATGTTAATGCACATCGTCTGCCAATTTTAGCAAATACGCCCGCATGGCAGGCAATTCATCATGGGGGATGCCATTGAGCCATGCACCATCTACGGCACAGCGTATGACAGACAGGCGTGGGTCGCTGTCGGTGCCTGCATGAGTTTTGATTTTTTGGGCAAGCCAATTTCTCCATAGCCCATACATCTGCACATTGGTGACCATGGCTCTAATAAGACCTGCCCAGTCGCTTTTTAGTCCAATCTCTTGATTGTCAAACATCACCCGAACATAGGCTTTGGTAAATGCCCCCATCTTATCAGAATGGGCATCCATGTCGGCTAATATGGCGGTGTTGATTTGGGCGATAAACAGCTCCACCACGCTGGTGATGAGTTCATCTTTGGATTTGAAATGATGAAACAGTCCGCCTTTGCTCGTGCCTGCCATGTCCGCCACTTTTTGCATGGACAGATTGCCAATGCCAACGTCTAGCATGAGATTTTTGGTACAGACCAAAATGGTATGGCGTAACAGCTCGGGGTTGTTTTTACGTTTGGGGGTTTTATCATCAGGTGTGGGCATGGCGGTGTTGGTGGCAAATAAGTCATTCATAAGAATCTCTTGGGGTTAAAATGATTTAAAGAATAATCTTGAAAGCTAATGGGTGGTGGCAGACGAGAAAATATTCATAATCACCACACCTGCCACGATAAAAGCCATGCCGATGATGGCAGGCGTGTCTAAGGACTGTTTTAGGATAAACACGCCAATCAAGGCAGTCAAGATAATGCCCACGCCCGACCAAATGGCATAGGTCATGCCAAGGGGAATGACCTTGACGACATGAGACAGAAGGTAAAAAGCGATGGCAAAACAGATGAGCGTAATACAAGTGGGAATGAACCTGCTAAATCCGTCTGATTTTACTAAAAAAGTCGAACCTGTTACTTCGCTGATGATGGCAAGGGCGAGCAAGGCGTAAGCGGTGGGTAGTTGCATGATGATTTCAATGTTAACTATGATGAATAAAACCGACTGGTCGGTTTTATATTTTACAAAAAATCATAGCTAAGTGCAAGTTTTTTTAATTTATCCCTGTCTTATCTTGATAACGAGTGGGGTCGGATATGCCTGCTTGCACAAAGCCTTGATGACGTAACACACAGCTGTCACACTCGCCACAGGCTCTCCCATCACTGTCGGCACGGTAGCATGACACGGTTTGGGCATAGTCCACACCCAACGACAATCCAAGTTTTAGAGTTTGGGCTTTGGATAAATATTGCAAAGGGGCGATGATGGATAAGCGTCTGCCTGCTCGCCCTGCCACGGTGGCAAGATTTGCCATGGTCTCAAAGGCACGAATATAGTCATCTCGGCAGTCAGGATAGCCTGAAAAATCAACCGAACTTACCCCGATGATGATGGCACAGGCTTCGGTTACTTCTGCCACAGCCAAGGCATAAGACAGAAAAATGGTATTACGTGCAGGGACGTACGTGACAGGCACAGCATCGCTGTCTGCTTGATGGTCAGGCACCTCAATACTACTGTCAGTCAGTGCCGAGCCACCAAGCTGAGCGATGTCAATATCAATGATGCGGTGCGACACACCAAGCATCTGGGCAATGGCGGATGAAAAAGCAAGTTCGCTTAAATGACGTTGTCCGTAGCAAAAACTGATGGCGGTAACCTCTTTAAAAACAGCCTTTGCCCAATACAGACAAGTAGTGGAGTCAAGCCCTCCTGAGAACAAAACGACCGCCTTTTGACTTGCAAAATCGTCAGAATGGGGAATGTTAAGGTCATTATTCTTAGGGTCATAGGGACAAAATGTCATCATAAAATACAAACCATGCAAATAATCAAACGGTCAATTTTAACACAAAATTCAAAAAATCCTTCAATTGTGGCAGTTTTATTTTTAACAAGTCTAGAATGTATTCAACCTTTACATCATTTAGAAAGTTTTATAAATACAATGGTTGTAGAAAACGAGATTTTTATTGGTATTTTGCATCTCGCTCATCTTTTTACTCATCAGTGGTAGAGACATCCTAGTCTACACCATAAAATCTTTGCCCAAATAAACCTTTTGCACCAACTCATTTTGTAAGATGTCATTGGGCGAACCTTGGGCGATGATATTGCCTTCGGACACGATATAAGCTTTCTGACAGATGGATAAGGTTTCACGCACATTATGGTCGGTAATGAGTACGCCAATACCTCGCTGCTTTAAAGCAGTAATGACATCCTTAATGTCACCCACCGAAATAGGGTCAACCCCTGCAAACGGCTCATCTAGCAGGATAAATTTAGGGTTAGCTGCCAACGCTCTGGCAATCTCACAGCGACGACGTTCGCCCCCTGACACACTCATGCCCAGCGAATACCGTACATGCTCCAAATGAAACTCGCCAATGAGCTTTTCAAGCTCGGCAAGTTGGGCGGATTTATCCAAATCCTGACGGGTCTGTAATATCGCCAAAATGTTCTGCTCAATGGTCAGCTTACGAAAAATAGAGCTTTCTTGGGGCAGATAACCAACACCTGCTTTGGCACGTTCATGCATGGCTTTTTTGGACAAATCAATATCACCCAACATGATTTGTCCTTTATCCATCGGCACAAACCCAATGACCATATAAAAACTTGTGGTCTTGCCTGCTCCGTTAGGCCCTAAAATACCCACCACTTGTCCTTCATCTATCTCAAAGGAGACATCTTTGACCACCCAACGCTGTCCATAGCGTTTGCCCAAATGGTGCATGGCAAGCGTGGTCATGGGCGAACACCTGTTTGACTGTTGGACTCGCTCGGCGGAAACACCAACTCCACACGGCGACCACCACCAGCATTGGCTTCCACATCGCCCAGTTTTAGGCTATAACGAATGGTATTGCCCGAAAAGCTCGCCCCTGCTTGGGTTAGCTTGGCATTGCCCGTGAGCGTAATGATGCCTGTCACGGCATTATAATCAATCTTATTTGCCTGTCCCTTAGCAAGACCCTTTTCTTGGGTGACGACTTGTTGCATGGTTGCAGGGCGACCTGTTGCCACAGCAGTTTTAATGCTACGCTTATCATCTAAGTTTAGCGTAATGTTGTCGGCGGTGATTTTGAGCGTGCCTTGTTCAATGATGACATTACCCAAATAATTGGTTACACCTGTACGCTCGCTGTATGTCGCTTTGTCAGCAAGCAGACGAATAGGCTGACTGGCATCTGACGGCAGAGCATGGGCAGATAACGCCATGCCCATCCCTGCCACAAAAAGTAGGATTTGGGCTGATATTAAGTGTGATGTTCTCATAAGATATCCATAATAGATGAATTAAAATAAAGGCTTGTCTTCACGCTTGGGCGGGGCAAACTCCATTTGAATGCGGTGAAATTCATACTCGCCCGTCTGCAAATCCCCTGTAAAACCCTGTGCCATAAAGCTGTCCGCCCCTTGGGTAACGCTGATAGGCTCACTGCTTGCCACTTGACGTTGTTTGGTATTGCCTGTTAGTAGGCTGCCTTTGATGGTCATGTCGGGCTTGGTGTCATCGCCTTGTCGCACCAACACAAAGCCTTCTTTTAATAACAAATCACCCGTGGTCTGCTCCAAACTGGCAAGACTGGCTTCTAAATGATAAGTTTCGCTGTTTGGCGGTGTCCAGTCTATTTTGGCGTTTTTCATCTCATCCACGCCTGCACTGTTTTTTGCCAAACTGTCCGCCGTTAGCGTGTATTCAATCTCGCCCGTCTCAGGACTGGTCTGCACCGCCTTAATCTCGGTGACTTCATAAGAGACGGCAGGGGCAGACGGCACGGCAGGTTCAATTTTGACGTCTTCTTTGTAAAAAAACCACGCCCCGACCATGAGTGCCATCACACCAAGCACGCTGAGAATTTTTAGATTCATGAGTGATTATCTCTATTTTTCAGCTTGATTATTACCAACTTAGATGCTTAGATGTATTGGGCGATAAAGGCATCATAAACCCCTTTTGCCTTTAATAACTGCTCGCACACTTCACGCACCGCACCATGACCGCCCATCTTAGTAGTGACAATGTCTGCCGCCGCTTGTGTCTCGGCACAGCCATTTGGCACAGACACGCCCACGCCTGCTTCACGCACGGCTTTTAGGTCGGGCAAATCATCGCCCATGTACATGCATTCGCCCACAGACAGTCCAAGCTCATCGGCAAGGGCAGATAAAGCAGTAAATTTATCATCTCGCCCCTGCACCACATGGTCAATGCCCAGCTCATCAGCACGACGTGCCACCATGGGCGAGTTTCTGCCTGTAATGATGGCAAGGATAATCCCTTGCTTTTTGAGTGCTTTTAACCCCACACCATCTTGAACATAAAAGGCTTTGGTTTCTACACCATTGGCATCATAGATGATTTGCCCGTCTGACAAAATCCCATCCACGTCCATGACAAAAAGTTTGACCGCTTGCAATCGTTTGGTTAAGTCGCTCATGCTTTTCCTTTTGTTGTTTTACAAATTTAGCTTACGCCTGCTTTTAGCAAATCATGAATGCTAATCACGCCCGCAAGCCTACCCTTATTCAATACCAATAATTGGCTGATGGCACACTCATTCATAAGCGTTAAAGCATCGGACGCTCGCATTTCGCCCGTGGTGTGCTTAGGGTGCTTGGTCATGAGTGTACTCATGGGGGCGGATAGCGACACATTATCCGCCAGTTTACGCCGTAAATCGCCATCGGTAAAAATACCCACCACATCATCCTGTTCATCAACCACCACCGCCAAGCCCAGTCGCCCCCCCGTCATCACAAGCAAGGCTTTATCAAGACTGGTATCGGCTCGCACCACGGGCAGGTTCTCGGTGTGCATAACATCCTTGACACGGGTCAATAGTTTACGCCCCAATGCCCCTGCTGGGTGTGACAAGGCAAAATCATTACTGGTAAAACCCCGAGCATGCAACAGTGCCACCGCCAATGCATCGCCTAATGCCAGTGTGGCAGTCGTGCTTGATGTCGGTGCCAATCCGAGCGGACAGGCTTCTTCAAAGTTACCAAGGGTCAAAGCGATATTGGCAGATTTGGGTAAAAACCCACGACGGTCACGGCTGATACTGATTAAGGGAATGCCCAACTGTTTGACAACAGGGATGAGCATTTTAATCTCATCGGACTGCCCTGAGTTAGAAATGGCAATCAGTACATCGCCCTGTACCAACATGCCCAAATCGCCATGTCCGGCCTCCCCTGGGTGCATAAAAAACGCAGGCGTGCCTGTGCTTGCCAGCGTCGCCGCTATCTTACGCCCGATATGCCCGCTTTTGCCCATGCCTGTCACCACGACACGCCCCCGACACGCCAAAATCGCCTGACACGCCTGCACAAAACGCTCATCAAGCTCATTTTTAAGTAGTGCCAATGCTTCTTGTTCGGTATTAATGGCGGTCAAGCCCACACTGATAAAGTCAGTATCAAGGTCGGCTGTGTTCGGGGTTTGGTCATTCATGAGTGGCAGATAGTCTATAAAATAAAATAGGTATGATACCATATTTGACGATGTTTTATGGCAAATTTTTATCAAACTGCGATAACTTTTATCATAAAAACTTTCACGATAAAAAAAGCCCACATCATGTGAGCTTTTTGGCATGGTTAATCACCACGAGCGACATCATTCATCGTCATTGGTTTTGTCAAACCCTTGGCGGTCAAAGGTGCCATTGTCAAAGGCTTTGTTATCAAATCCCTTGCCATCAAAACCACGTTCATTTTTCTCAAAGCCTTTACCATCAAAACCACGCTCTTCAAAACCCGAACGCTCAAAGCCTTGATTAAAGCCCATGCCCCCTTGTGGATAGCCACCACGTTCAAAGCCTTGATTGCCACCGAAACCTTGGTTTGGCGGAGTGCGAGTAAAGCCACCCACAGGACGGGTCGTGCCCGCCCCACCGCCAAAGCCTTGACGGTCAAAGCCTGCATTAGGATAGCCCGTGCCTTGATAGTTACTGCCACTCATCACGCCCACCGATGACGGATAGCCCGTACCTGTGCTAGGGGTTGCACCATCTGTGGGTGGGTTGCGAGTGGGGACAACGGTAGAAATGGCATGCTTATAGACCATTTGGCTGACGGTATTTTTAAGCAATACGACATACTGGTCAAATGACTCAATCTGACCTTGTAGCTTGATACCATTCACCAAAAAAATAGACACAGGAATGCGGTCTTTACGCAGAGCGTTTAGGAAGGGGTCTTGTAGGCTTTGCCCTTTTGACATTGTTGTTCTCCAAAATTAACACAAGAAAAAAGCAACCAACGGTGCTTGGAAAAATACGTTAAAAATCACGCCAAAAGCTCATTTTGTGCGTCTTTCATGCTTGCAAATGAAAAAATCCGTTGCTGTGACTGGGGGTCACTTGTTATGCTGGCCTTTGTTTTATTCATTTCGTTGGCGTTTATAAATTGGGGTAAACTGGTCAGTTGTCTTTGCCATGTTGATTGACGTTTTGCCAGTTGCCTTGTTGCATATAATGCCTTATTTTTCATGTCTTGGCAAGCCATATCATGCATATTTTGCCCTTTTGTTACAAAATTCTTGCCATTTTCGGCGGTCATTTTGTTGTTTTTTTGTAAATTTAGAGCAAACGCTTGCCAAACAGGGGAAATTTGCATAATCTCATGGTCGGTTATCGCCAAAAATTCCAATACCTGCCGATAGCCCACGCACCGCATGGACGGCATATCAGGCGTTAGGTCGGGGTATTTTTGCAAAAGAGAAATGACTTCATCCACCAACCCTTGCTCCCACATGATGTCAAGGCGTTTGGCGATACGCTCGTGTAGCCACGCACGCTCAGGCTCTACCGATAGGGTCAGCCAGTTTTGATGTGGGTTTTGACAAGGGGCGACTTTGGGCGTGGCTTGCCATACGCTCATGGGCGTGCCTGTCTGCATATGCACTTCCACCGCCCGTGTGATACGCTGGGTGTCGGATATTTTTAGACGCTGACAAATCTTGGGGTCGTGCGTTTGCAGATAGGCGTACAGCTCGCCAATGCCTTTATCAGACAGCCATGCCATGACCTGCCCACGAATGGCAGGGCCGGTGTCAGGCACAGCAGACAAACCGTCCAAGAGTGCCATATAATACATCATCGTACCGCCCACAAGTAGCGGAATCTTGCCCCGTGCATGAATGTCGCCAATGAGTCGCTCCACGTCCGCCACAAAAGTCGCCACATTATAAGTTTCGGTAGGCTTAATGATATTCACCAAATAATGCGGAAAACGGGCAAGTTCATCATCGGTCGGTTTTGCCGTGCCGATGTTCATATCCTGATAAATCAACGCACTGTCCACCGAAATCAGCTCAAACCGCCCTGTCTCATACAGACGGCACGCCAAATCGGTCTTACCGCTGGCGGTCGGGGCGATAAGGGATAGGACGGTGTTATCAGGTAGGGATTTATAATGTAAATTCATCTGTTATTTAATTCCAAGAGATTATCCGAATTATATGAAACATCAATAATGATAGAATGGCAAAATTGAAAATTATCATAATTTTATCAATAATTCTATGTAGATAGTCTTGACTTGATTTTTTGCTATAAATTAAAGCTGTGCTGATAATAAATGTGAGAATACCGCAAATAGACAATGTTAAAAAATAAATTGATTTATCTTTTTTAGCGTTGTAATGATGTGGTGTATCAAAGAATATATTTTTATCATTATCCACAGCCCTTGCACTTGACAGATGATAATATTGTTTTGGATAGCTATCTATTGTGGCTTTAAGGTTTATATTATCTATTTGATAATAGATAATACCACCCGTCTTATAATCTATGTTTGTTTCAGATATCTTAACCTTCTGATTTTTTATAAAAATAACTTGTTCGTTATCTTTGTCTTCTGTAACACTGATTTTTAAAATATTGATGTTGCTTGCTTTTTTGCCAAAAGAGTTATCTACTTTAAGTGTATAAATGGTTTGATTGTCTGTCTTTACATCCTGCCATTTGGTAAGATTGCTATATTAGACTTCTTTCCAAACCCTGATTTTTATGGATTTTTAAAAACTTCAACCCCAATACTTATAAGGTAAGGGTTTATTTTTAGTTTGGAAAGAGATTTATTGGTAATTGTGCCAAAAAATTTCAAGCAATACAAATAGCACCAAACTACCAAAAGCCATACAAATTGACAACATCAAAACAAGGCTGATATTTTTTATTTTGTCAAACATTTGTATTAGCCATTATAAAAGATGTCAAGCTCAGTCCCAACAATCTCTACCGCCCTGCTCTCATCAGCTTGTCTTGTAATGTTTATCGTTATGTCAGGCTTTGGCAAAATACTCTCGGCACGGCTTGCCCATTCAATGATAACCAGTGAATTTGGTTCATCAAAATATTCAAAAAATCCAATAAAATCCAACTCTTCTGGGTCATTTAACCGATATAGGTCGGCATGGTACACAGGCTTGCCGTTGATGTTATACGGCTCAACTAGGGTATAAGTTGGGCTCTTTACCGCCCCTGTATGCCCCAATGCCCGCAAAAGATAACGGGTAAAAGTCGTTTTGCCCGCCCCCAAATCGCCCGATAGCCACAGACTGCCTGTGGGGTTGATTTTGGCAAGGGCGTTGGCAAGGCGCTCGGTGTCGGTTTCGTCTTTTAAGATTAAAGTTTTCATTCTTCACGTTCAATTTTGGAAACAGGAAAAGCCATTCTTAATGGTGCATTTTGCAATTCAAAAAATCTATAACTTTGATAAAATGATTTTGCCTGTTCATCTTTGGCATCAACAATCACAAAAGCCACACCAATCAACTCAGCCGTTCTTTTTACTCGCCGTAGGGCGTGTGCCAACAAATCAATACCAATTCCCATACCTTGATAATTTTTATCAACCGCCAAACGTCCAATTAATATACAAGGTACGGCAGTATGCGGTGATTGATTTTTCAATTCATCAGGACTGTCTGATTTTTGGATTTTATCGGCTGATAAGGTATAAAATCCAATGACACGACCATTTTTATGACTAACATAAATAACAGCTTCTTGTCTTTTTATAATTTGACTGGCAAGTTGTTTAATAAAACGATTTAATATATCATTACCACAGTCAAATAAAGACCTGTCGTGATTTTTATTTAATGGTTCAAATATCAATGAATACTTACGATTTATCAAGTTCATAACCCCGAGCAATTAACGCTTTCATTTTTTCATTTGGCTCTGGGGGGTTATTTAAAACATTCATCATATTATCCCACTCTTCATCAGTTAAATAAATACCTTTATCTTTATCAACTATTTTTAAAGCGGTTTGATAGGCTTGTTCAGTAATAAAATCACTCAACGGCATACCAACAATTTGACTTGCTTTTTCAATAATCACTTGTTCACTAGGAGCAATGTCTAATACTATCATACTTTATCCTTAAAAATTTACTTGTCTTAACGGCTGTGGATTGACAAATTTCTCGCCACGTTTTAGCTTATCAAACAGCTCGCCATCGCCCCACTCGGCTTTGACTTGTTCGCTAAATTCAAACATATCCAGCGACAATTTACCCATGCGTTCGTTTTCTACATCTTCTTTAAAACACTGAGCATAACCTGTGGCGGTCTCGTGGACGATGACCGAATAGACTGATACGCCCGTCTCACCATTTTGGGTCGTGGTGTTTTGCATGACTTTATCCGCCCAATAAAAAATGACACGACTAAACTGCTCGGCAGATGGCGACACAGGCAGACTTATCCAGCGAGCCGAAAAATCCTTGCACGCACGGATATAATCGCCATCGTCCTTGTCCCAAAAGGTAATGGCGTGGTCAAAGCTGTCAATCAAGTCCTTGATGTGCGACTTCAACAGTCCAAAATCATAGACCATTTGCCCGTTATCAAGGGCGTGGGCTTCTAGGATAAGCTCCACTTGATAGCTATGCCCATGAATGGAGCGACTACAACGGTCGGACGTACAGTTGCGGACGATGTGGGCATTTTCAAATTTAAAAAGTTTACGGATACGCATTTTTTCAGTTATATGGTTGGTTTTTTGTATTATATCATGAAATTGTGGTTTTGAATGGATGCGTATTTTGGTTCAATCAAGCAAAAGCCCCACATAAGGCAAATTACACCCAAATAGATGACAACATACTTTTGGTATATGGTTCACTTAAAAACACGACAAACATGCCCATCTCATCCATTTTTGCTTTGGGTTTATTCATTGTGTTTTGAAGAGAGCACCACCACTTTCGGCTCGCTTTTTGCCTTATAAGCGTCATAATCAGCATAGGGGTCGGTTTTCATGTCGTTTTCGTTTTGGTCAAGCACTTTGATTGAATAATCTTGTAAGACAAACTTCACATACACCACCTGCACCCACACAATCGCCACCACCATAAGCGGTGTCGCCATGGCAATGCCAAGCACGCCTGTGAGCGTTCCCATGATAATTTGCGAGAGTAGCAGAGCCACAGGAGGCAAGTCAATGAGTCGCTGTTGTACCATTGGGGCGACCACATAGCTTTCTAACTGCTGAACCACAACAATCATAACAAGTGTCCACAGTAGCAAATCAGGCGAGACAATCAACACAAGGAGCAAAATCGGCACCGCCGACAGCCAAGGGCCAATCACAGGCACAAAATCTAGCACAAAGGCAATCACGCCCATTGCCAATGCAAACGGAATACCCATCAGCCACAACGCCACCCCTGTCGCCACACCCACAAACGCCATGACCACAAACTGCCCGATAAGCCACTGCTCTATCGCCCCATAACTGCGTTTTAGTAGGTATTCGCCCTTTTCCCGATACGGCTTTGGCACAAGGGCAATGGCACTTTTGGTGTACACGCTTGGCGATAATGCCAAAAACAGCCCCACCACCAAAATCACAAAAAACGTCCCCACACCGCTTAGCATACCCCCAAAAAATGCAGGCAAACCACCGACAATGCTGTCTTGAAATTTACTAAGAAACGCCTTAGGGTCTTGTTTAAATTCTATCGCCCACGCATTTTGGGTCAGCCATTCATAGACGATGGGATAATTTTTGGCATACTCTTGTATGACGTCAAGCGACTTGGGAGCAAGCTCCTTTATATCGTGAAATTGGGCGATAAGCTCTGAACCAAACATCGCCAAAAATCCCGCCTCCACCGCTAAGACTGCCATCGTTACCATGCCAATTTGCACACTGTGTGGCAATTTGGCAAAGTAGTCGCCCACTTTGGGGATTTGGCGGGTAAGCCGTGCCAAACTTAGCAAAAACACCGCTGCCAAAATGGACGCAAAAACCATCAACCATACCTGTATCAGGTAATAAAAACTTAGCAAAAATAGGACAAGGGCGACAAAAAAGATTATGGCGGATTTGTAAGATGTGGTCATGGCAGGCACTTAGATGAATGCTATCAATAAAAGTGCAAATAATGTAGCCTAAAATGGCAAATTTGGCAAGTGATTTGTAGCGACGTTATTTTTAATAATTAAAAGTTTTTAAATTGATAAAAATTATAAATAAAATTTGTCAAATATCATTCACAAAAAGTGTTAAAATAAGTCAATTTATTTGTAGTCAAAAGTTTTGTAGCCAAAAGCCACATCTTTATCAGGAACAGTTATGCCACAATACCGCTCAAAAACTTCCACATCAGGTCGCAACATGGCAGGAGCCAGAGCCCTATGGCGTGCCACAGGTATGACGGACGATGATTTTAATAAGCCAATCATTGCCATTGCCAACTCATTCACGCAGTTTGTCCCCGGGCACGTTCATCTAAAAGACATGGGACAACTCGTTGCCCGTGAGATTGAAAAGGCAGGAGGTGTTGCCAAAGAGTTTAACACCATTGCCGTTGATGATGGCATTGCGATGGGGCATGGCGGTATGCTGTATAGCTTGCCAAGCCGTGATTTGATTGCCGACAGCGTGGAATATATGGTAAACGCCCACTGTGCGGACGCTTTGGTGTGTATCTCCAACTGCGACAAAATCACCCCTGGTATGCTTATGGCTACCTTACGCCTAAATATCCCCGCAGTCTTTGTCTCGGGCGGTCCTATGGAAGCAGGTAAGGTGCTAGCCAGCGAAGTGCATGACGGACATATGCCCCATGAGACCGTTACCGATGAGACGGGCAAAAAGGTGCGTAAACTTGACCTAGTGGACGCCATGATTGACGCCGCAGACGACCTTATCAGCGATGAAGACGTGGCAAATGTGGAGCGTTCTGCTTGCCCAACTTGTGGCTCTTGCTCTGGTATGTTTACCGCCAACTCCATGAATTGCCTAACCGAAGCACTAGGCTTATCCTTACCTGCCAACGGCTCGCTACTTGCCACGCACTCCAAGCGTAAAGAGCTGTTTTTAGAAGCGGGTCGGCTCATTGTAGAGCTTGCCAAACGTCATTATGAACAAGATGATTATTCGGTGTTGCCAAGAAGTATCGCCACCAAAGACGCATTTTTGAACGCCATGAGCCTTGACATTGCCATGGGTGGTAGTACCAACACCATTTTGCATTTGCTTGCCAGTGCCAATGAAGCAGGCGTGGACTTTAAAATGGCGGACATTGACCGCTTATCTCGTGCCGTGCCGTGCCTATCCAAAGTCGCCCCTGCCACGCAAAAATACCACATGGAAGACGTACACCGTGCAGGAGGCGTTATGGGGATTTTGGCGGAGCTTAACCGAGCAGGGCTACTTCGCACCAACGTGCCAACCATACATAGCCCAACCCTAGCGGACGCCCTTGCCAAATGGGACGTAATGAACCCTGACAACCAAACCGCCCGAGAGCTGTACATCGCCGCCCCTGCGGGCGTACGCACCACGCAAGCATTTAGCCAAAACAAAGTCTGGGGCAATCTTGACTTAAACCGTGAATCGGGCTGTATCCGCTCCAAAGAATTTGCATACAGTCAAGACGGCGGTTTGGCGGTGCTGTTTGGCAACATTGCCGAGCGTGGCTGTGTGGTCAAAACCGCAGGCGTGGACGAGAGCATTTTGACCTTTACAGGACGTGCCAGAGTCTTTGAAAGCCAAGACAGTGCGGTGGAAGCGATTTTGGCGGACAAAATCGTGGCAGGCGACATCGTCATTATCCGCTATGAAGGTCCAAAAGGCGGGCCTGGTATGCAAGAAATGCTCTACCCTACGTCTTATCTAAAATCCAAAGGTCTAGGCAAGGCGTGTGCGTTGCTCACGGACGGCAGATTTAGCGGTGGTACATCAGGGCTGTCTATCGGACACGCAAGCCCCGAAGCTGCTGAAGGCGGTGCGATTGGACTTGTAGAAGAATTTGACATCATCAAGATTGACATTCCAAACCGCACCATTCATCTGGACGTATCAGACGATGAGCTTGCCAAACGCCGTGTCGCCATGAATGAGCGTGGCAAACAAGCGTGGAAACCTGTAAACCGTGAACGCTATGCTTCCCAAGCCCTGCGAGCCTATGCTGCTATGGCAACGAGTGCCGATACAGGGGCGGTAAGGGATGTGAGTCAGGTGGAATAAGATAAAGCAACATAATAAAATAAGCTCAACTTTTTGGGCTTATTTTTTTGGTGTAAATATGGATAATTTGATTGGTATTTAGGGCGTGCCTACCATTGATAACATTTTATAAAATAAGATGAAAATTTAACGCTTTTATCAATTTTTGCATGAAAAATGGCTAAATCTTGTTTTTCATCGTCAAAAACTTGCTTGATAGAATAACTATCAATCTGCGTTTTTTCCTTGAAAAACGTGCGATTTTTCTCATTTTTCATTGCAAATACCAAAGGCAGGCACGCCCTAGATAAAACCAAAAAATTGCCAAAAGACATCATAGACAAGACAAAAGAATTGGTTAAAGATATTGTTGATAAGGGGAAAGAGTTATTTGATAAAGTGTTTAAAGAGCCTAACCTTTTTGATAAGTTGAAAGAACAATTTGATAACTTTGATTTTCCGTTTGACTTTACAGATGTTTATGACTGGCTCCCCGACATCGTTAAAGATTGGCTAGACATCCCCCGCTCAGGCGAATACCACATCTATGACCCACTTACCTTGGACTTAAATGGTAATGGCATCATTGACGTTATTGGCACGGATGGTTATAAAGGGGCGTTGTTTATTCATGATAATCTCAACATACCTGCAATCAATGAAGAAGAAAGATGGGTGGCTTGATTGTTATAAAAATAATCTGTTTTATAAGTAAGAAAACAAATGTTGTGTATATGAGTGAATGGGTGTATAATTTGTTGGTTGTGAGCTGTTGTAATATTGGCAACTTATTGGTTAAATAAAGATCAATATTTAAATTTTTCGAGATTTACATTTGGGTCTAACCCATAAACTCTATTACTTATCAAATTGTGTTTGGTTTTCTAATGTAGATATGGGAAAATTTTTATGAGATTAAATCATTTTATTAATATTATTTTTTTTAAAGAAAATATTAACAGAGAGAGATTAATTAAAAATTTCCATATATTTTTTATGGTGTTTTTTGTTTTATGTTTTTTAACTAATTATTTTTTTAGTGTTTTTGTTGGTTTTGGTTTTATTTTTTTTATTTTTATCATAGAATATTTGTTTCTATATTTTAGAATTAAAGATGGTAAAGAAAATATAGAGGAAATAAGAAAAGATATTAAGTTTGTATTTATTATTTCACCAATATCAATTATTGTCATTATATCAATTTTTAATTTTTTAGAATTTCCTTATTATATGATAGATTTTAATAAGGAAAAAAAAGAATTAAGTACTGTAACTGGGGTGGTTTCTTCACCAATTGTAGGTAGTAACCAATATAAAAAACCTGAAAAATATTTTGTTATAAATAATAATAAATCAGAAAAACTAACTAATAGCCAAACTTTTCAATTAAATTATCCACATCATAAGCTCATGGATAGAGAACTGGAATTGCCAATAGGTGAAAGCATTGAAGTTATTTATCTAACTACTTATAATGGAAATAACAAGCCTATTTTTCTAGCATATGATGTTAAAATCAGTGGAATATCTTACATAGAATATCAAGATTCTTTGCGATTTTTCCAAGAGAATAAGAGAAAATCTTTCTTGTTCTTAACAATAAGTATGGTTTCTTATACTTTATCTATATTTTTTTCATTTATATTTATGTTGTACACAAATAGGAGAAATGTATAAGTAATTCACTAGCAACAGTTATAGCAAGTTTGTATGAATTTCATAAAAATGGTTATAATTTTGCTTCTGGCACCATAAGTGCAGGAGGTGATTTTGGCGAGACAATTAAAGAACCAACTTTTAGTAACATATTGTCAGCAACTGCTGGACTAATATCATCGATAGGGGCGTTTGCTACTTTTACAGGTACAAGCAATGGAGGGGTGGATAACATTTCAAAAATTGCTGATACTGTTTCTTTGGGAATTACCTTTGGTAAGTTAAAAGAAGCTTACGACAATAGAGATGATCCCAATGCAGAACCACTAAAATTGACAGATGTAACCGATTTAATTGGCGATGCCTATTTGCTAACAGGCGATATAGTAAAAACACCTGCAGCAGCAAAAATTTTGAAAGCTACTGGTATCAGCATAAAAGCATATGGTTTGGCAAAATTGGGTGAAGATGGTATGCACCCAAAAGATTTTTTTAATGCCGACAATTGGAAAGGCTTTGCTTGGCATATTGCGGAGGAATGGTCTCGAGAATTTTATAGTTGGCTACCAGATTTACTAAATCCTTGGCTAGACATCCCCCGCACAGGCGAATACCACATCTATGACCCACTTACCTTGGACTTAAATGGTAATGGCGTCATTGACGTGATTGGCACGGATGGTTATAAAGGGGCGTTATTTATTCATGACAATCTCAACATACCTGCAATCAATGAAGAAGAAAGATGGGTAGCTTGATTGCTATAGAAAGACAATGGCAAATGGAGAAAAAGTGTTGTGTTGGTTAGTGAATGGATGTATAATTTCGTGAATCCTTTTGGCTGATAACATGAAAACTGGTGATTTTGTATTTTCATTATTACTATGCTGTATTGTGTGGTTCTTTCTCTACTTTCTTTAGTATGGTCGTGGGTTGCCCCTTAAACAAGACTTGCATTATATTACAGGTAAGGTTAGGCTAGTTACTGTTGCTAAAGATGGCAAAAATAGAGAAATTAAACACATGAGTATCGTCAACCCCCAAACCAAAGAAAGGTTGATTATTGCTTGTGGTAATGCAGTTATTCCCAAAAAAGACATTGGTAGTAACTGTGTATTTAGGGAGGGACACCTAGATGAAATACTTACCATTGGTTACTATTACCAACCCCCAGTACTTGGCATTACCAACGAAATCCCCCAAATGGCAACCATTCATATCAATAAACCTAATGGCGAGATGATAGTTGCTGATAGTTACGCCTACACAAAAGATAAAATATCCTCTGCTAATAGGTTTTTTGTGATTTTGGGTTTGGTTGTTTTGATTTTATTAATATGGTCTGACATTAGAAATGCCAGAAAAAAACTAAGTAATAAGGAGTAAGAATATGATAACAAATCTGATTAAAGAAGCCATTGAAACTGTTGGCGATACTGGTGGTGTTATTGGCAATGGTATTAACATTAACACGCTTATTGGTCAAGTGGAGAGTGGCGATGTGATTGGTAGAATTGCTGCTGGGGCATCAATACTAACTGGCATGGCTGATACCGCACATACTATTATTGATAAAAGTCCAAAAGGAAAATGGGCAAAAGGAATAGGTGTTTTGGGTGGTGTAGCTGGTGCGGTGTTAGCTTATAAAGATGTCCAATCTATGAGAGATACCTATGTCAAAAGTGGCGAAATCAATCTTGGCAATGCCCTAAGTTTTGCAGGTAATGCGTTGGCGGTTGCGGCAGGCTCTGCTATGTTTTTTAATCCAGCTGGGGCGGCTGTGATTGGTGCACTTACACTCAACAAACCACAAAATCACCACACACCCCCATGTTCCAAAACAGCTCATCTAAATCATCAGTCA
>NZ_MXAN01000033.1:0-36943 GCF_002027545.1 Moraxella lacunata | reverse complement strand
GTGTACTCTTTTGTTTTTTTACGAGTAATGCCCAATCTTTTTAAAGCTTTGTAAATGCCCATGTCAGTACAACCAAAACGTCTTGCTCGCTCATACAGGTAATCATAAGGGTAGTCTTCTACATCTTTGAGTAATGCTTCATCATCTATCTTTTTAGGCTTTACTTCTTTGGCGGGTTTAATCTCTATGTTTTGTTGCCAGTTTTGTAAGGTACGAGTAGAGACATTAAGTAAAGATGCTACCTTGCGATAAGACATGCCTTTGTCATTGATGAGTGCCAAGGCTTTTTTGCGAAAGTCTAGGGAGTAGGTCATGGTATTAGAGTCTTTATTTAATGAATGTTAGGGTATTGTGGCATATTTGGGGTTTGGGGGGTGTATAATTTCATTTTCCAACCTATTTAATTAAAAAGACAAAAAAGAAAAATCAAAACAATCATCGTGTAGCATATATAAGCAAGTAAATAAAATAACAAATCTTTGATTTTCTTATTTCTTAAAAACTTTTTAAGCATATACTACACAATTAAATTCATCTTGAACGGCTTCGGTCGCCACTATCAGGCACTCTCACTTCAATTTCAGGCTTAATTTCATTTGGCGGTATTGGATAGCCCAATTCCAATTTACCACTTGCCACATCAGGCAAGACATTATTTAATCGGCTCATGGCGTTTTGTCTCGCTTCATTGGTATCGTATCTACTCAATACATTTTCACGCCACAAATTGACTTTGGCGATATTCTCATCGCTCATTTGTGGATATTTTTCTTTGACATTTTCAGGGTTTAAACTTTCATTGAGTGATTTTAAAGCGTTATAATTTTTAGTAAATAATTCACCGTCTAAGCGTATATCTTTACCGTTTGGATTTGAAAGCGTGATTGATTTTTTATTTTCTCTTATCACATTAAATCCATTTTCTTTGAGCTTCTCAATAATATCAGAGCGTTCTTTAATTGAGCCGTCTCTCACACCATTTTGAATAAGCGTTTTAATTTCTTGCTTAATTTCTTTTTCAGTTTTTTGAGTTGGTGCTTGCTCCTGCTCAGGTTGAGCGGTTTCCACTTCTTTTGTCTTTTCAGACATAAAAGATTTTTGATGATGATTAACCTGATTTGAGTAATCTATCATCTTCTCATCATAAACTTTCAATACCAACTCTTTATTATTGATGTTCATCTTATCCAATGACTTCTCTAAATCATGTCTTGCAAATACAGCCGTTGTTCTTAAAAAAGCATTTTCATGTGGCATGTCATAATTATCATTAGATATAAATTCCCTAGTCATCCTATTATTGAAATTATTGTTAAATTCATTTTTAACATTATCAGGAATATTCATATTTTCAACCATTGATTTAACAAAATAAGTATCGGAAGTTTTATCAATGGCGTAATGGTGTGTTTTATATTCATTAATATCAAAATCTAGGGCTTTTTTAATACGCAAGTCCTTATCATCATCTAATTCAAAGTATTTTTCATTCAAAACTTGCTCAGACGGATTGTAGCCTTTTTGGTAATGAACTTCTTTCATTGCCAAAGCATTGCTAATGATTGATTTATAATTTTGAAAATCACCGCTTATTTCATGGGCTGGATTTTCAATTTTCTCAGCAATTACCGTATTGACGCTACGCTCTATTTTGCTGGCTTCTAGCATTGCCAAATCACGCTCGCTAGGCTTATAGCCCTTAACTTCAATGCCACGCAAGGACGCTTCTAGCCACGCTTTTTGCTTAAATTCTTCTGTGCCTTTAAGTTTAATTTCTTTCCAGCCTTTACTTTCCGCCAAGTCAAGCATGGCGTTAATGGTTTTTTCGTCTTGCCGTGAAGTATTTAAACTATACTTTCTGTCTTCAAAAGCAATATTCATTTGGCTTTTGTCGTCTTTATCATAATAGTTAATCTTTTCATCGCCCATGAATTTATTTTTGACAACACCAACATAGTTATTTTTGATATTGTCAGGAATATATTCAAAATCTTGGGGTTTTATTGCTTTTTTGCCTTTCCAAGCATTTTCTGTTTCCTTAACAACATCATCAATGCTTTTTTGGCGTACTGGCTCTTTATCCTGACTAATTTCATTAGTCAATTCTTGATATGGCTCATGACGCTCAATTTCCCATATCCTTTTTTTGGTATCTTCATCAATACCAAAATCTTTTAGGTTTACCACATCGCCTTTTTTTAGGTCTCCAGCTTTATTAAAGGCTTCTTCTAAACCCTTACCACGAATGGGTTCAGCCAAGTTACCTTTATCATCTTGCAAGACAAGGTAAAAAGTTTCTTTGCCCTTATATTCTGCATAACCAACATCAGCGATAGTGCCAGTTTTAAAATTTTGATTGCTCATGGTCTAACTCCCATTAAAAATTAAATTCGTCATCATCAATTTGCTCTTGGACAAAATCATTATCAAATTCATCTTTATCATCTAAATTAAATACGATTTCATCATCGTCAGCACTCATTGAATTTTCATTTTGCTTAGCTCTCGCTTCGGTTTCTATGCGGTCAAGTTCAGCAAAAACATCATCGGTAAACCCAAGTGCTTTACCAAGCTCAGCAAGAAAATCAGGGTGTTTCTCTTGGTAATGCTCAATCGGTTTAGTTTCCTTGTGGTTTTTTGGCGGTTCTAACTTCACGCCACGCATTTTTAATATCCAGTATCGGCGGTTGGTGTTTGGCTGGAATATCAAGCCCTTGTGCTGGCTCTTCCACTCTTTTCATGCGTTTGCCAAAGACATCAGGGCTGGTGTAATAAAAAGCCTTCTCGCAAAAAATGGGGAGCGTGCGTCTAGTAAAAAAGATGATTTCTTTTTCAGCGTCCATTTCCTTCAATTCTTGCGGTAACATCAATGCACGGCTTTGGTCTGACGTTGAGACACTACCGCCACCGCCTTTGCCACGATTACGACTTATGGATTTACTCTTAACAGTTTGTGTGCCTAAGCGTTTACTCAAATGCTCCGCTTGCTCTATGGTTGTGGGTGTAAATTCCACCTGACAAGCAATGTTGGACAAAATAGCATTTGCCCCATCTTTGCCGTAAGCGTCTTCTACTTGGCTAACGCTTTGGAAAATTGGCATAAGTCGGACATTGTAGCCAGCAATATAAGCAATGGACTTTTGAATAATATCCACACGCCCCAGCGAAGTAAATTCGTCCAACAATACCAAACATTGATATTTCAAACGCTCATCATGCTCAGGCAACACCCTCGTGTTAATATTGATAAGCTGGCTAAAAAACACATTCAATAGTTTAGAAAATCTTGATAATTCATTAGGCTGAATACCCACATAAATTGTCATTTTCTTTTTACGCACATCGTCAAGGCGAAAATCAGAATGACTGGTAGCAGTCGCCACAGACGGGTCTGTAAAGACATTCAAGGGCGACATCAGCGTTGCTAGAATGCTAGAACGAGTATTATCACTATCTACATTCACATAAGCCATCATCGCTTCTATGCACTCCACAGACAGCTCTTTTACCCTTGTTTCACCAGTTTCATTGTTAATCACAATAGGCGTATTTTTTCTTTCATTGATGATTGTTGGTATCCATTCGTGCAACGGCATACTGGTTGGCGTTGTCAGCTTGATAAGCTCCGCCATTGAACAAGGGCGGTTGGGTGTTTCCATCATGTACAACACCAGCCCTGTGAAAATTCTTTGGGCTTGGTTTTGCCAAAATGCATCTTTTGGGTCATCAGCAGGATAAAAGATATTGGCAATGTTCTGGACATCAGCCATTCTCTTTGTATCGTCCCTATCTATGTAGTCAAGGGGGTTATAGCGGTGAGAACGACCATCTTCGGATTTAGGGGCAAACAAAAATACATCTTGATATTTGGCACGAAAGCCAGCTGTGAGTAGCCAGTTTTCCATTTTAATGTCAAGCACCACGATACTATCAGGATAAGTAAGCAGGTTGGGAATAACGATACTTACACCTTTACCGCTTCGTGTTGGTGCACCAATAGAAATAAATTCATTCCCATAGAATTGCAAAAATTTACCCTTGTGCTTGCCGATAATTACAGGCGGTTCACTTGGAAATTTTTTCTTTAATTTCTCTTCTTCTTTCGGGGTTGGCAAAAAGCCAGTTTTTCGGATTTCCATATCGTTAGCAAAGCGTGCTGAGCCGTGCAACTCCCTTTTTGTCTTTGCAAACAACGCCACCAGCACCGCTACATTCAAGATAATCCACACTACCAATCCAGCAAGCAACAGCAGATGATATCGCATTTAGAGCAACAGCTGACACAAAAAGACAGCGAGATTTTAACCTTGCAGACTGCCTTGATAGAGCTAACCGAGCAGGTGGAAGGCTGGTCGATGATGCTTGGGAATTTACAAGACAATGCGACATGGCTAAACAGTCAATTAAAACCATTAGAGACAAGGTTGTAACGCTAAAGCTCTACCGTGCAGACACCGAGGAGGCTCTTACAGAAGATGACATGCAAAAACTGGCGTATGACACGCCCATCATGGAGCTGACCCCCATGGTAACTCATGCACTAAACCATAAAAAAGACAGAGATTATGCAATGAAAAGATGAGTGGGCATTTGGCAGGTCATGTTGAGATTACATTGACTTTAAAATTAGTTTAATTTAAGATAATATCTTAAATTAAACTAGGTTTTATTATGTACATTCCCCGTCATTTACATCACATGCTAACAAAGCTCATCGCTCAGTTCCCTGCGGTCATGGTTACAGGGGCAAGACAAGTGGGCAAATCCACGTTGCTACAACACACCGCCCGTGAACAAGAAGAGAGGTATGATTATGTAACCTTTGATGACCCCATTCGCTTAGAGCAGGCCCAAGATGACCCCATGCTCTTTATGATGAATCACTCAGGGCGTTTGGTGTTAGATGAGGTGCAATACGCCCCTAAGCTGTTTTCGGTCTTAAAACTACACATTGATGAGAAAAAACAAAATGGTCTGTTTTTATTGTCAGGCTCGCAAGCATTTAGCCTGATGGAGCATGTCAATGAGAGTCTGGCAGGGCGTGTGGCGGTGCTTAGGCTACTTGGTTTGTCTTATCGTGAGATTCGGGGTGTTGAGTTCTTTGAGGGGTTTGTGCCAACAGAGGCGTATTTAAAAGCCTATGAATTCGCCATAGATAGACAAGAGCAGACCACAGATGACAAGAGCAGTCCTGACACGCTATGGCAGATGATTCACAAAGGACAAATGCCAAGGCTTTATGAGCAAGAAACGCATTGGGAGGTTTATTATGCGTCTTATGTCAGTACCTACCTGCAAAGAGATGTCCGTCACATTGCCAATATCAGGGATTTAAACGACTTTACTCGCTTTATGACAGCAGTGGCCGCACGAAGTGGCGAGCTGTTAAATTACAATAACATCGCCCAAGAGGTGGGCGTGTCTGTGGACACCATCAAACGCTGGATTGCCATTTTAGAGACCTCAGGCATTGTCTATCTACTAAAACCTTATCACCATAATCACTTAAAAAGAGCAATAAAAACCCCAAAAATCTACATGCTAGACACAGGACTCATGGCATACCTAACCAAGTGGCTAACCCCAGAGGTGTTGCAACATGGGGCTAAAAATGGGCAGTTCTTTGAGAGCTTTGTGGTGGCGGAGATTTTAAAATCCTTCTACAATCAAGGGGCTGAACCGCCTGTTTATTTTTATCGAGACACCAACCAAAAAGAGATTGACATCATCATAGAGCAGGACGGCATCATCTACCCTGTGGAGATAAAAATGACCGCCAAACCCACCAAAAAACACGCCACACACTTTAACACCCTAAAAGAACAACTGCCAGCTGACGAGATTGGCATTGGCACAGGAGTCATCATCAATCAATACCCAAATAAACTGTGGCTTGATAAGGAGCTGGTGGCGTTGCCTGTGGGGTATTTGTGAATAAAAATTAGCCCCTATGACTAAATAATCAAAGATAAAATCTGGCGTATCATTTTTGATAAAATGGTTTTAAAAATATGATAATATAGAACCTATTAAGTTTTTATTTAGTTCTAAATAAGTTTTATTTTATCAAGGAAAATTTGTTATTCGACCCTTAAAAAGAAAGATATTTTCATCAATCAAGGGTTAATGTTAAATTGGTTAAAATTTAGTTCTAAAATATAACTTTTTTAGTTATAATATAAGACTAAATTAAAATTAAATTAGGTCTATTATGATTATACTTTTTGGTAGTCAAAAAGGTGGTTGTGGCAAGTCTACTCTTGCCATTAATACTGCTTGTTATCTTGCCAATACTGGTGGAGATGTGGTGCTTGTTGATGCTGATATTCAACAAAGTTCAGCAAACTGGGTAAGAGACAGAGAGCAGGCGGGGTTAAAGGCAGTGCACTGTATTCAGCGATATGGCGACATCAAAAGCACGCTTAAAGACTTGGCTGGGCGGTATCAGCACGTGGTCGTTGATGTGGCAGGTCATGATAGCAAAGAGCTAAGAACTGCCATGTTAGTGGCTGATAAACTCATTGTACCATTTCGCCCATCACAACTGGATTTGGATACTCTGCCACATTTGTCAGAGGTTATCGACCAAGCCACAAGCTTTAATGACTCGCTCAAAGCCTATGGGCTACTTACCCTAGCCCCTACCAATCCTGCCAATCAAGAAATTAAGCAAGCAGGGGATTACCTGAGTGATTTTCCTTTATTAACCCCACTATATGCTGTGATACATGATAGAAAAATCTACCGCGATGCCATCTCGGAGGGTAAGGGCGTGATAGAGGGTAATAACCCGAAGGCAAGTGATGAATTTACAGCATTAATGACGGAGATATTGGCATGATACAAAGACGAGTAAAAAGCGAACAGGACTTTATTAACCAAGTAGACCCATCTAGCAAACAACCGACAGAGGACAAGCCTAGCACCAAAAAAGGTCGAAAATTCATCTCACACACCATTCAGATGAATGAAGAGGAATATCAGTTATTAAAAGAGCTGGCACACAAGTATTGCCAAAGTCATAGTGGCATCATTCGTTATGCCTTAAAAGCACTGGCAGAGCAAAAATAGTTTTAATTTAGTTCTAAATAAGTTTATTTTAAAATTTATTTAGAACTAAAATGGTTAAAGAAATCCAGTATGATTTTTGGTTGAGAATGATGAGAACCCCAAAAAAACAACTCCCCATCGGCATACAAACATTCTCAAAGCTTAGACAAAATGACGAGTGTTACTATGTTGATAAAACCCCAAAAATCATCGAGATGGTTGATGGGAGTGGTTGTGGTTTTTATCTTGCTGAAGGCTTTTCTTCATCGGCTACTTGTTAAAATTGAAGGTTTGGCATTTACAATACTTGCTGTTTACTTGGTTTTATTTTAGAACTAATATAAAACTTTTTTGGTTTAAAAAAGCATTTAAATAACAACAAGCAATCTCTTGGGTGTGCTTGATGGTTTTTGTGTTTGTTTGAACTAACGGCAGAGATTATGACTATCCAAATGGTTTGAAAACCCCATGCAATCATAGTAAAATAGCACCTAAATTTTATTACAAGGCAGTCTTTAATGCGTTTTTGTCATAATAAATCAGACATCATCATGCAAGTTCTCACGCCATCGGTGATGGTGGTCACTTTGGGGTTCTTGGGGATTGCCAATGTTCATGCCAATACCCCTCTTCAAATAGCCAATCAACAAATTCAAAGACAGCAGCAAAGACAGGATGCTCTAAATCAAGCATTGACCACAAGCCCCACTGTCCACGTCCAAATGCCTACGCTAGAGCAAAACTCTGTCGCCAGCACACAGGAAAACCTACCTTGTTTTGTGATTCATGAAATCGCCTATGTACCACTACAGACTGATGAGAAGGTGGATTTAGGGCAATTCTCCTTTGCTCTAGCACCCTTAACACATGGCAAAGGTAGTGTTCTGGGTCAATGTCTAAACATTAATGATGTTAACAACATCGTCCGTGATGTCCAAAATCGTCTCATTGAGCGTGGCTATACCACCACAAGAGTGCTGGTCGGCAATCAAAATCTGTCGGATGGACGACTTGTTTTGACCGTTGTGGCTGGCATTGTGGGGCAAATCAAAGCTGATACCAAAAGTAGTAGTGTGCCAGTCTATACAGATAACACAGGACTTCCTGCCAACTTTAAGACTGCCTTGCCTTTTAAGACTGGCGATGTGCTAAACATCCGTCATTTAGAAACTACTCTTGAAAATCTAAAGCGAGTGCCAAGTAGCGACGCTGATTTTTCTATCACGCCAAGCGACTCTGGTGAGTTGGGTGCTAGCGATGTGCTCATTAATTACACAGCATCAAGAAAGGTGCGAGGCAGTCTTAGTCTTGATGATTCAGGGTCAAAATCCACAGGCAAATACCAAGGCGGTATTACCCTAAGTTTTGACAATCCAACTTGGCATAACGATTTGTTGTACTTGACCTATGGTCGTGATTTGGGCAATGACATCAACAAGGGTGAATATACCCATAAAAGTGCCAAAGGTGGCAGTGAAAATTACAGCGTAGGCTATGTCCTGCCTCTTAAAAATACCGTCTTTAATGCCAGTGCCAGTCACTACACTTATCATCAGAGCGTAGCAGGGGTTAATCAAGACTATGTTTATGGTGGTGACTCAGACAACATCAGTCTAAATGCCAGCCATTTGGCTCATCGAGATGCAAGAAGTAAAACATGGCTTAATGTGGGTGGGTTTACCAAATCGCAAAAGAATTATATTGATGATACCAAGATTGATGTGCAACGTCGCAAAATCTCAGGCTGGACATCAGGCATTCGCCACGAGACGAGGTTTGGGCAAAAACAACTTGCCACAGATGTTAGCGTGCAACGTGGCACAGGGGCATTTAATGCCCTAATACCGCCTGAGAGTCTATTTAACGAGGGCACGGTACGCACCCCTATCTATAAACTCAACCTAAACTTCGCCGCACCTGTTAAACTTGGTGATAATTACCAAATGGGCTATCAGGCAAATCTTAGAGCTCAATATGCTCAAAAAGCCCTAGTACCCAGTGAGCGGATGAGTATCGGTGGTCGATACAGCGTGCGTGGCTTTGATGGCGAGCGGACACTGTCAGGCGACATGGGAGCGACCTTTCGTCAAGATGTCAGCTTTCCCATCAAACAATCCAATCATAGCCTGTATCTGGGGCTAGATGCTGGCAGCATCGCCATGCAAAATAAAGAACAAGACAATCTACTGCTCGGCCACACTTTGGTCGGTGGGGCAGTTGGTGTGAAAGGGTACATTAAACCACTACGTCTAAACTACGACCTATTTACAGGACACCCCATCAGACAACCTGAGTACTTTGGTAAAAAAGAATGGACTGGTGGGGTGAGTTTGGGGTGGGGGTTTTGATGACCCCTTGTTAAATTTTAGATAATCTTTTGAACAACAAGCTCTGTACGAGTCAGTATGCTTTTTTCTTTTAATAAGGGTTTGATTTCATCTTCTGTATAGCCTTGAATAAGTTCAGGGCGTTCAATAAAGTTGTTGTATGGGTTTTTAATGCTTAATAGCTCTTGAACTAAATTACTCATAAATTACTCCTCAGGCTTGGTACCTGTTGAACCATGCTCAATATGAATTTTGATATTTTGGTTTAGATTTTTAAAGTCTTGGATTATGCCACCTATCTTACCACAATGATTATCTCACGACCTTGACTAGGTTTTCTTTATTAATAAAATCCTTAACATTTGTATAATAATACTCATTTCTATCTTTAATAAAATAACCAAAACCCTCCATAAATATTTTATTATCTTCAATATAAATATTGGTAATTGGGTTAATTAGGAAGGTTTCCTGATTTATTACTAAATTTTCATTATGATAAAAAAATGGCGGAAAAATGAATAAATCATCAGCAAATTTCATTAAATGGCAAAATAAATCGGGATGTTGATTTGCTAAAAAATCAGCTCTTGGTAAATTTAATGTATATAAATATCCTAAATTAATTTCCTCTAAGTCCTCAAAACTATCCTCTGCACAATCATCAATAAAGCTATTGATTGCATCTTTACAGACTGATATAAAGTCATCTAAATTCTCAGACCAAATAAAATGCTTGGAGTTTTCTGGTATTTGTCTACCATATTTTTTTTCTTGATTGGAAATATCTGTTGTGATATTCAAATATTGATTATCATTTACAATAAACATATATTTAGCCTCTATTGTTGTTTATTTGGTGGAATAATGATAATAGTACCGTCTGTATTGACAGTAATTGACCCAGATGGCACATAAGGTTGACCTGATTTTTCATCTTTATCAGCTCTGATACCACTTCTTTGAAAAAACTCTTCAGGACTTTCTATCTTTGAAATACTTGTCTATCTTTGAAATACTTGGGGTTTCATTATTTGGAACTATATGAGTTCTTTCTAAACTTAAAGCACCATCAATATCTGCAGACTTATCTCTTATCTTATCTTTTATTTTCTTGGATTTATTCGCATTAATATGCCCAAAACCAATATCTACATCGCTATTATTCTGGAAATCCCCACGAATGCGGCTACCACCAAATACCACCGATGTATTGCTATTTTTTGCCACTTCCAAGATGACTTTTGCCTGTTCTTTTGGTAAGCCACTGACCGCTTTTGATAAAAACTCAGCCTGCTCATCTATATTTGTAATTTTTATTTCAGTTTTTTCTGGGTACTTATTGAAAATAGATTTACTACTATAATCCAACCCATGTGTAACCGATAAGTTACCATCAACAGTAGTGGTCAATTTTGAATCATGTTCAATTCTCAAAACATTATCAGAGTTAGCATAATTTTTGAAATTTGATGATTCCCTTGCCTTTCTACTTTCATCAATATTTTGAACCACACTTTCGTAGTAGGGGCTATTAATGGTTTGTTGTTTCTGATTTTTATAAACATTCTCCAAATCATAATCACCTGCCCTTGTAAAAGAATCGTCAACATGTTTAGTGGCTGTCTCCCCAGCATCCACAACATCATCCACCTTATCAAGCTGACCCTCGACCCTACTAATAACTCTAGTCCCCTGCCCTACTAATCCCGCACCAATCGGGGATAATAGATTGCTAGTAGCAATCAGTCTTTGGGTTTCATTCCAGCTCTTGCCTTGAATATAACCAAGTTCTTCATGTCTACCTTGAATTCTTAGTAGATTCTCGTAGTAGGTTTGCATTTTTTTATCATCATAAATGCCAACCTCATCACTTGTAAGAGATTCAACGATATAGTCATCAAGACTGGCAATACTTGCAATAATTGAATTTATATCTTTTTGCCAAGATGCCTCTGTATTTGCTTGACTTGCCCCTAGCTGACCGCCTCGAATAAAATTACTATCAGCAGTTTGAGTATCGACTTTTTGCTCTATTAAACTCAAATATTCATATACCAAAGGATCTCTTATGGAGTTAAATAAGTCTTTCAGACCTATTGTTGGATTATGATACGCATCCATACCGCCATTATCAATAGCAGGCACTGGTATACTTGTGTCCCCTTGATACTCATTAATAAAAAAGCTTACAAAACGCATATTCCTGTCCCCTAATGTAGCTCCTGTATTAGGGTCGGTTTCTAAAAATATATTAGCCCAATCATGATCAAGTACAGAGGCGAGGGATTGTGCCATTTCTTTTTTTGCCTCTTGTTCTGTTAAGCCGTACTCAGATGCGTATTTGCTTACCATTTCCTGATTAAGGACATAATGTATTTGATCAATGCGAGCTTGCCTATAATCCCACTCCCCCTCTCTCCCGTCGTGGTTCTCTGCAAAGGCCTTATCATTCCCCTCAAGCAATGCTTGATTTTGAGCGGTTGTTTGTGCATCTTTACCATCCCCAAGCTGTGCTTTGATGGGGCTTATTGTATCTTGATTGGCGATGATGGCGGCATCGGTATTGAGCTTGGCGGCAAGCCCTGCTAGGTCTGCTAAGGTTTCGTTTTTGCCACCACGGATATGGTCTAGCTCGTGAGCTAGGGTTTGGATACTGTCTTGTCTTAGTTCATTATCGGTGTCTATGACCGTTAGTGTTTTATTGGTAGCACCTTGCTTGCCTCTTTGGGCAGTAATGCTGGTAAGCAGTACCTCGGTGCTAATACCTGTGGCATCAGAGAGGGCTTGTAGAGCCTCTTGGCTTAGGGTAAGGTTGTGGTATTCGCCTTTTTGATAAGCATCAAGGATGGCAGCAAGTTCTGGGTTGTCTTGTATGGCTTTTGCCATTTTAGCAGGGGCTTTGGCACCTTGGATGGCTTGGGTTAGGGTTTGGTTACCCGTTAAGACATTAGCAGTGGTGGCAACAACTTGTACACCTGCCGCTCCTGTAATTTTACCTGTTGCTTGAAGATTCTCATCAAGCTTCTCCTGCTCTTTGTTAGCGTACTCAAAGATGGCAAAGATCAGATAAAACAGCAATAATAGCCAGTATTTTAAGACCTAAACTAAAATTTACCTTAAGCAACCTAGAACTCAAGTTTTATATTTTCTAAAATATTTAATGTACCCAACGGGCTAACCAGTGGGTTAAAATCAGATGTCCAGCTATCTAGCTGATACAAATAACCATAATTATCCAAAGACAATTCAAGCATTATCTTTCTACCATCAGTATCATAAGTCTCAGCTTGTATTAACGGTTTATCAAATTCCCTCACGCAATCGCTGTCATAAAAAAATTCCAAAGAACCCATACCCCCATCATCAGTCAAATCAAAAACCAATATTTGCTTGAGCGATGATTGAAGTTTATAAGATGCTGTACACAAGTCCAGTAATTTAGAAATTAGCAATAATTCACTTTCGCGCAGAAAACGCAGTTTAATATCATCTTTTAACATGGGATCTACCTATATTGTACTGATTAATGCCAATTCTATGAATATAATACTGGACTTGCTGACCATTAATTGTAATCTCAAACCCTTTGGTTGTGCCTATAGGGATGGAACTCAAATCTCTTCTTCCAAGATCATTTCTTAAATTCGTCTATTTCTATATCTTTTGATAAGCAAAAAATAGGACATGTTTTATCATTATTCACCATCAACTCCCTTTCATGGTCTAAACCCAAGCTTTTCTTCAAACATTAACCAATATTCTAAATTACCCTCAATAATACCTTCATACACTTCCCAATGATTATTTAAGAAGTACTCCAATACAGGATGTATATATTCACCCAATACATTTTGATCGTTTATAGATTCAATGTTGTAGATCTCATCTTCAAAATATACAGAGAGTCCAGTACGGTTATGCGCACTAGATAAATAGTGTAAAACATATCTCCCTTCTGAGTTTTTTTGTTTATAGATATAGTATATATAAACAAATGTATTGTTGGTTTTTAATTTTGCTCGTATCATAAATTACTCTCTTGTTACTATCTTTATATCGTATGCTCTGCCCGTTCGACTATTGTATTGATAATGAATAGTGATTGTTCTACCATTAGCTCCAGTAAATGTTGCTTCCATTTTTTGAAAACCCGCACTTGCAGGGAATCTTGGGTCATTATTCAGACCTTGTAGCCTTCTGCCTGACAAAGGATTACTAGAAACTTGATTCCAGAATATCTGCTCATTCAAATTTCTAGGGGTTGCAACTTGTGGTGGGTTTGCATTGGGGTTTGCTGTACTAACATATTGTGCATTCTGTATTAAATCGCTCTCTTGTCGCCCCCTATTATTAATCTGCTCATGCCTAGCAACATTGTAATTAGAATTATTCAACCCAATATTAAGTTGTGTAGAATTAGGTCTATTCAAATTTTGATAATAAGGACTTTTTAAAAACTCCCGATATGCAACATTATGGTCAGCATAGGTCTGATTTGTACCATGTCTAATAAACATACGAAAGGCGGTATATTCAGCTGCTTCTCTTTGAGTAACCGGTCCATTTCTAATTTGTTGGATACCACCAAAGTTTGGGTAAGTTTGACGAATAGCCTCTGTTTCTCTACGAACCGTAAGAGCGTGGGGATTATTGTTTACATTCCATCTTCTTGCATTTGGGTTGTTGGTATTAATCAAAGGCGGTCTAACGCCCTGATTCCAAACCCCATCACTCTCCTTCTCTCCCTCTAACTGCCCCTTATTCTCATCCAAGAGTGCTTGGTTGTGAGTGTGATAAGCAAGCTGTTCATCGGTGCTTAGATTTTGCAGGGTTTGAGTCGTTGGTGTAATGCCTTGTCTATGAGTATTGATATCCTCTTTATTTAGGCTGGTACCGATATTATACGCTACATTACCCAGTTTGCCCATTCTTGTGGCAGAAGTTTCGCCTTGTCCATTGTGGTGGGCGATTTCGTGGTTTATAAAAATCCGATTGTCTTCATGGTATATTAAATCATATCATATGGCTACACTCCACCCTCTCTACCTTGATATGATTTCTTATGAGAACTGGGACAATTTTTTCCAAATACCAATTAAAATCCGTTAAGGTAGTTGATGAGTTTTCAATTCGCTTTATATTCAATAAAAAAGATAGCCCACCTTCTGGGTAAAATAAGAAATTTCCGCCGATATTAGTATCAAGCCATGTCAATCCCAACCCTATGATTTCTTTGTTTTTAAATTTTATGGTACAAATATCCATAATCTCATCATCAGTTATAGATTTTGAGTATTGCCAATCAAAATCATCGATATCCCCAATGGGTAGGTAGGATTTACCTCCACAACCCAACAAAGACCAACCATTTGACATTAAGATGTTTATTAATAACAATGGTGTAATCTCTACACTACTTGAATAAAAATTAAAATCTATACTTGCTGAAATTGACATGATTCACCTATTTCCTTTTTTCTAAAAAATTCCATACAGAAATGATAATCATCACAATCAATATAGCAATCATCATAAAATATTTTATGATTCAAACTGTATTCTCCCATCATTTTTAAATCTTCTTCAAGAAAAAATTCTAACATGGGTAATATTTCTTCCAAAATTATATCCACATCTTCTTCTATTTCAGAAATTAAATAAAAATAAACAGTAATATTTTTATATTTATCAAAAGACCAATAAATTTTGGAAAAATTTTCACTAATTTCACCTAAACAAGCCTTTGATAGGCAATATGTCACATAGTAAATATTCATTGACGTGGACCTTTGGGACTGTAAGGAACAATACTCACTTTTTTAGTTCCTTTAATAGACTTCCTGCAAAACTTCAAATCAAGGAAAACCGCTCAAAGTGAGCTTGCCTACCCATGACGGTTTTCCGCCACCCGCAGGCTTAGCTCAAGGCGAACGGAAAACTAGTTTTGCAGGAAGTTTAATAAGATAATAGTTCGTTGGAGAGGAAAACTTTTCTCCGCTACTGGTATTGGTTGCATAAATACCATTTCCTTTGTCATAATTCTATGATTTATAATTAATTTACATATAGTGCAAAAAAATTTTATAACTATTATCAAGATAACCTATCAAAGTTTTATGCATTTCAGCAATCAAGTCAAGATAGTACTCAGCATCATCATTAATTAAGTCTGGGCTCATGTTACTAAAATCTATCGCTTTCAAATTTTCTAACAATAGATTTTTATCAGGTATTTCCCACCATCCTCCCAACTCATTATTTTGAAAGTCGAAATCAAAATCCAAACCAGCGTCTATAAATTTTTCTAATAATAAGCAGTAATTGCTATTAATTGACTCCGACATCATTTTTAAAATTTCTTCAAAATAACAACCAGGTAATGTAAATAAAAAATTTTTACCATGATTTGTATAACGAAATATATAAGCTGACATACCGTAATAATCGCTGTCGTAATAATTATGTATATCTACACCTTCAATCATAAAAACACCTGATTCATTCAACATCTTTAATATGTCCTCTATCAAGAATATCTCTACTATCTCTTGTTTCTTTGCCTTGTTTTCTTAATTTTAAAGCATTATTCCATTTGGATTCTGAAACCCACTGACCATTGCTTAACAAATATTCTGTATCCCCAGCCTTTTGCGTTCTACTTCCTTGGATTTTTCTAGTCACAACCCAAGAATTAGTTTGATTTGCAGGGGCACCAGGGGTTCTAGTATGCCATCTAGATTCGTACTTAACGCCATCTTTAACCCATGTATACTTTATCTGTGCATAACCAGCAGCTTTCTGCTCAATTTTTGTGGTGGCATTATGAGGAACTTTTATAGGTGAACGTACGCTAATTTTAGCGGCAATTTCTTCCGCCTCTGTTTTTGACATTAAATTAAAATTATAATACTCTCTTCTCCCGCTCACAGGATTACTCAATAAATCATTATCAGGCTCATGTCCAGCTCTTGTATCCGTTCTAGAAACCCTCTTAGCCTTAGCCACCGCCTCATCAAGTTCTTTTTTACTCTTAAAATAACGAATGACTTTGACACCTGCTTTACCTGCAACTTTTAATACATAGTCGCCACCAGCAGTCGCAACGGTAAAGGCAACTTCTTCTTTTGTGGTTGGTAGCAGTATGGATGCAATATTCTGTGCTCTGTCGCCACTTCTTGCAAGAATATAGGCTGAACAGTCATTAGGACTAACACCTGCCTGACGACATTCTTTTTGTCGAGTTTTTCCCACACCCTGAGTAACACCTCCCATATTATACATCCCATCCCCACTCTCCTTCTCTCCCTCCAACTGCCCCTTATTCTCATCCAAGAGTGCTTGGTTGTGAGTGTGATAAGCAAGCTGTTCCTCGGTGCTTAGATTTTGCAGGGTTTGAGAGGTTGGGGTAATGCCTTGTCTATGGGTGTTGATGTCATCGGTGTTAAGACTGGTACCGATATTATACGCGAAATCACCGATCTTATCCTTAATTTGATACAGGCTACAAACAATAACTCATTGCTAAACGCAATCCTTTTCCAATTTCATCAGGTGTGCTATCCAAAGATAAAGTGACTGCTTTATCTTTACCTAGACCGTCCCAAGCATCCAATCTAACATGACGATTAGGATAAATATTTATCACGCTATCAAATAAATATACATCGCACAACATCATATTTTTCAATAATGATTTTTTTGTTTTGTAACCTAAAGATTGACATAAGTGACTCACCCAATTCTCATAGCGATCCTCTCCTTTGGTCAAATCAAAAAAATCTATACTCTCATCGCTTCCTTGTGTAAATGTTCTACTATTGGATAGTGCCTGCAATAAAGCGTTACTCAATGCGATATCATCAACATCTAGAGGCAAAATAAAAGGTTGATACATGTGATCAATTGCCATCATACCATTACCAGACATAGTTTGAACAATGATTGCCTTTTCGTTAAATCTGACACATGCAGTATAGTGTTGCTCTTGGTTAAAAGCCATTACTTTATCTCCGTAATTTTAATTACAATATTGCGAGTTTTAGCATAGTGTATTGCTTTTTGTATTTGCTGTCTTTGCCCCACATTGGTTTTTGCAGGGATGGCCAAATAAATTTCCCTCCTTTGTATCATATCAGATCTCAAACCAACTCTAGACAATGTATGTGTCTCAAAGCTGGCTGCTGCATCAATATGTGATTTTATAGCACTGTAAACCTGAGTGGGGTTATTGATTTTAGCCAATGTCTGAGTATCTAAAGTTTTTGCGCTAATAGCTGTTTTTGTTTTGGCATCATAGTAGTCAAACGTCTTGAAGTTTTTTGGCAATCTGGCCTCCGCGGGAAAACTTCTCCCAACATAATTCTCCCAAGGCATGCCTTGATTTTGGATGCCACCTCCCCATCGTATACCAACAATATTATTGGAAACTGAGTTGGTTGGTATAGAATTTAATCGAGAAACCTTGGTTCCAGCACCAACCCTAGCACTAGGAATACCAACCATTTCAACAAACTCAAGAACTGTAATAGCACGATTAATACTTCTTTGGCGTATAAATTCTCCACATTGTTGGTGATTTAACCCGGCTTGTTTGCAGTTTTTATAATCTTCAGCTCTTCTCATCTGAGCCGCTTTGGATTGTGCATTATCCCAAACCTCATCCCCACTCTCCACCTCCCAAGCTCTTTGCACCTCATTGGCATTGAGTAGTGATTGACTATCTTGTGTGATGGCAAGTTGTTCATCGGTGCTTAAGTTTTGCAGAGTTTGAGCAGTTGTTATGATGCCTTGTCTATGGTTGTCAATGTCCTCTTTATTCAGACTAGTACCAATATTATACGCCAAATCAGAGATTTTGCCCATTCTTGTGGCAGAAGTTTCGCCTTGTCCATTGTGGTGGGCGATTTCGTGGTTTAGGGTTTCTATGGCATTGTCTAGAAGATGGTCTATGTCAAGGTAGGTGTGTCCTTTGGTGGGATTGGCAAGCCCTTGTACCAGCTCGTCTTTTGTGTTGGTGGTGTTTTGGGTTAAAAAGACTTGGGTGTCTTTGGCAGTTGTATCTTGGGTTAATTGTGTGTTTAATTCATTTAAGATGTCTTGGTTTTGGGCGACATTGGTTAAATCGCCATCAGTGATGGCATCTATGTGAGCATTAAGATTGGCTTGTGTCTTATCCGCTCCTGTCAGAATGTTATTTGTAGCTTGGGTTAGGTTGTCTTTGGCTTTTTTGAGGGCAGAGTTGCCATTGATGGTGTTTTCATTGTCCATTAAGCCAGTAGCTGTTGCACCCACAGCAACGCCAAACATACCAAAGGCGGCTTTGGTGTTGTTGGGCAGGTCTTTTTGTTCTTTTTTAATCCCCTCTCTCCCCTCTTTACTAAACACCCTGGTATCGATAGTGGTATTGACATCTAGACCGCCTGTTTTGGTATCTTTGATGACTTGTTGGGTGGTTAGGGCATCGGTGTTGATGTCTGTTTGGGTAAGGTCGGTGCTGGTTTGGGCTTGTCCGTTGTGGGTGATAGTACCTGTGATGGTAGCACCTTGACCGATGGTGGCAAGGGCTGTTGTTTCTTTTTGGTGTCCGTTGTTGTTGGCAGAGATGCTAATACTGGTAGGTTTATTATCGCTACTACCCAACCCTAAGCCCATACCCTTGTTTTGGCTAGATTCTGTTGCCAATAGGTCGTTTGTGGTTAAGGTGTTGGTGGTGAAGTTTAGCTCGCTGTTTGTTTGATTGCCTTGTTCATCTTCACTGATGGCAGCGATGACACCGCCTGTTAGGGTGGTGTGATTGGTACTTAGGCTGTGACCACTGCCGTGATTGGCATCGGCATTGACATAGATGATGCCTGATGGGGTGTTATTGGTGGTAACATCGCTATTACTGTTTTGCTGATTATAGCCTAGATTTAGACTGTTTGCACCAATACCAATGTTACCACCTTGGCTTTTGCTTTGCTCATGATGAGTATTTTGACTGGTGGTGATATTGAGTGTGTTTGTGCTGTAATGACCGCCTTGCGTGGTAATGGTGGCACCGTGCAAGGTGGTGGTGTTGGCATGGCCGTTTAGCTCGCCTAAGTTGAGTTTTGTGTCATGGGTTGTCGTGCTTGTGCTTTGGCTGTGGCTTTGTTGTCTGCTTACACCTGCCGATAGATTGCCCGTACTGCTGATGCTGGCATCTAAGGTATTACCACTGCTTTGGTTTAGGCTAATGTCTTGGGTGGTGGCATGGGTTAAGGTTAGTTTATTAAGTTGATCAACATTCAAGTTGCCAATATCCCCTTGCAGTCCTTTGGTGGTAAAGTCATCACCAACCAGCGTTGTATTGGCAGCAGTGATGTTGGTCGCAACAAATTCTTGGTTTGTTTGCGTTTGGCTGCTTTGGCTTTGGGTGTGTGTCGCACCCAGTTTGGCACTAAAGCCTAAGGTTGGTGCAGTTGATGCCGCTGTCGCTGCTGTGCTGCCCAAAGCGATTTGAGCATTGGCGACATTGGTAGTTGCCATGGCAAGGTTTAGCTCATAATCCTTAATGGCATTTGGGTCGAGTTTGCCAGTTTTTACCATCGTTTTGGCTTGTTCTAGCTCTTTACGAGCATGGTTGGCAGCTTGAATGGCTTCTTTGACATTTTCGGCAGCAATGGCAGTATCTACGGCAACATGATGAACTGTTGCACCGATTCTGGTGGTATTTGTTTCATTGCTTTGAGTGTGTGCGGTTTGATTGATAGCACCATCAAGCAAGGTGGATTTGGCACCAATGAGTAAAGTGCCTGATGTAGGGTCTAAATCAAAGTTGGTAGCTTGCGTGGTTAGACTGCCGTCATTCATATTGCCAAGCACAACCGCATTATTGCCACGAACGGTTACGCCATCATGAGTGGTGCTTTGGGTGCTTTGGGTATCTGTGCTATCGGTATGAACCACCGCACCTAATTGCAAGTGGTCTTTACCAAGTCTCATACCTTCACCAGTGATGGTTTGGCGTGTTTGAGTGGCATTGGCGGTTTTGGTGTGTTTGGCGGTGGCAAATAAAACATCATCGCCCAAGACAGCCACAAAGCCATCGGTGCCAGCATCAAAGCGTGTACCTGTCGCAGTTACAGTTTGAGCACCCGCTTGAATATGACTACCGTGAAGTTCGCTTACCGCCTGAATCTCTGTTTTACTGTGGTTACTATCAGATTTGGCAAGTGTAACACCGTCAAAGCCCAAAGCACCTGTTACAACCCCAACACCCTTCATCACATCTTTGGCAAGACCACGATAAGACTTAGAGATCTCCTGCCAAGTTTCATTGGTTAAATCTACCGTGCCTAGATTTAGATTGTGCATATCGCCTGAAATGACGGTAGGCTTACCATTGTCATTAAGCTTCAAGGTACCATCATCATTGGTGGCAAGATGGGCATTACCCACTGTGATGGGGCCGTGAGTAGCTTGAAGGCTGATTCCATTTAAATTGGCAGAATTTCCTTGAATATCAACACTGCCAGCACGAACACCTGTTTGAGCAAGGGTTTCTTGGTAAAAGCCATCAACATTACCTGTATTTTTATAAAAGTTTTGGGTGGTTTTGGTGTTGTTTTGATAGATGCTATTGACAGCAGACTGTACAGTAACATTACCCTGTTTCGCACTAATACTTGCTTGTTCATTGGCATTGACATTGGTACCAAATAAGCTGACATCAGCATCCTGTGAGATTATGTACACATCATTGCCCAAAACAGTACTTAATACAGCTGCATCAGTGTAGGATTCATATGTTTGTTTGATGTCTTTGCTGCCGTACCATTTGTCTTGTTGGTAACTGGAGGCACTCTGTACACCCTCTACCTTCCTCCCCTCGGTCATGCGTACACCCCCAGTACCAATAATAGCCGTAGTGCCTGTGACAGAGTCTAGGTGCGAGCCTTGGATGTTAATGTCTGCGTTTTTGCCTGTGGTTCTAATGATGGTATCACCATAACTGCTAATATTTGAGCCTACATCGGTGCTTTGGCTGTACTTAAAGTAATTATTGTCATCTGCCACAGCACTGATGTGGTTGCTTACGGTAACAGTGCCAATGTTGATGCCATTTTCGGCGGCCATTTGGGTACTGCCGCCTGTGTTGTCTGATGTGGCACCTTGATAGATGATCTGATTGCCACGCAGACTTAGTGTGGTTAATGGTTTGCCGTTTTCATCTGTACTGTCTTTTAAGCCTGCACCAACACTGATGGTGGCGATTTGGCTTAAGTCAGTTCTGCTTGAACTACTTTTACCTTGTGTGTTTGTTTGGGTAGTGGTTAGGCTTTGGCTCATGATGCGGTTTTTGGCATCAAGACCCATGGCACTGTTTGCGTGTAGGGTGCCGTGGTTGATGAGGTCGTTGTTTGTGCTTATCTTAACAAAGTCGCCATTAATGATGCCTGTGTTATTGACATTGTTTGCGGTGATGGCAGCAGTGTCTTTGGCGATGAGGTTGCCATTATTGTCAAGATCGCCAGTCAGCTGCATGTTGATATTTCTTGCTGAGACAGCACTGTATCTGCCATCAGGACTAAGTGTGCCTGTGGCGATGTTGGCAGATCTTAGATACAGCTTAGGCACTAAGACATCCTCGATTTTGGTGATGCTATTGCCATCTTTATCTTTGGTGGTATAGGTGATGGACTGTTTCACCAACCAGACGATGTTTGTGGTTAAGTTTGCCATCTGATCAGGCGTGAGTGCTGTGCCAAGCGTGTAGCCGAATTGTTTGGCATGAGCGATGCCATTATCCATCAACTGTTTAAAGGCTTCTTCATTACTGTGATAATCGGTGTTGATGTGTCTGCCTGTCAGTAGATAATACTCATCTTTAATACGTGCTTGTTCGCCATAACCATCAGATAGACGTTTATGGATATGATTGGGGTCTGATTGCATCGCCTTTAGCATATAATCTGAGCCAAGCCACTGTTTGTGATTGGTAAAGGCAGAATCAGTTTGAATCAGTGGTTGATTAGGATTATCTGCATTGATGGTGTATAGGGCTGATGTTGGAATGGTGAGGGTGTTGTCAGTGTTTGCTATCGTCACTGCTTGCTTATTGGTAATACTATGTTTTAACTCATCAACTAAGTTTGCCAGCACAGCCTCATCCACATCCTGCCCTGATTGTTTGGCTGACAATAAATCTGACAGTTGCTTTTGAGCGGTAGCAGATAAGGCAGATTGAGTGGCTTGCAAGGTGGTAAGCACGGTGTCTATATCACCACTGACTAGAGCTGAACTATCGATGTTGGCGGCATTTAAAGCAAGATGGTCAGCACTGACATTCTGCATCACAACAGCGGTCTTTATACCACCATTTTGATTTACAATTGGTAAAAAGTAAGGCGTTCCCGTTGTTTTGGCATTAATAGACTGGAGAGCGTTTTTGTCTACAAAAACATCAGTTACTTCATAAGCTCCCCAGCAACTGCCAAGCACCCGTTGACGACAACCTGTCCCCGGCTTATGATGTGTTCGTACAACGTCTTGATAACTGTATTTTGGTATAATTAATGTTGATTCTGGATCAATGCTACCAACCTTTCCGGTGAGTGTGATTTTTCCTCCAGCTATAACTTGGCTTTTATTGGTATTAAATTGATCAATATCTACTGTTAAATCACCACCTGAAACAATGCGACTTGGATCACTAACATCTGTTTCTTCCCAAGTTAAAATTTCTTTATAATTCCAGCGATCATAAGTGCGATATTCTTCATTGTTCGAATTTTTGATGATGAGTGGTAGAATGCGATGGTTATGTCCCACAGGTGTAATGCTTACTTCATTAGGGGTATAGATCCTACCATTGGCATGATACACAGCAATATTTTCAGAAGAAGACTGGGTCTTTGTGGCAAAATCTGCATTCTCATTCTTTAATACCGAAGTCCCAACCACCATCTCCCCACCAGATTCAATCGTTGCCCCCTTATTGATAACAGCACCTGCTTTGCCTGTGGCGTAATGATTGTCATCTAAGTTGCCACCAATATGCAGACTGCCTAGGCTTGTGATTAAGGCTTGATTGTCGAAGTTTTCGTTAAATTTGCCTGCTCTGTCAGGGTTGGGGTTGTTATTAAGCATTTTTACACCAATATCCAATCGCTCTCTGGCTGCAATCACAGGGGCAGTGTACTTGCTGTCTGATTCTTTCACCTTAGCTGGGGTATTGTTTAGTGTATCAGCTTGTATGGCAAGGTGTGTGCCATAAATACGACCGCCTGACTGATTGTTGATTGTATCATTGGCTTTAATAACCGTGGTTTCGCCATTGATTAAGCCTTGGTTATTGATGCTGGTTTGGCTGGTTATTTGTGTGTGATTGCCACTACTAATGGTGCCTGTTTGGGTGTTATCAATATGATTTGCGACGAGTGTTAAATCCTGATTGGCAGTTAATTGGCTTTGATTGGTAATCTTGCCGTCAGTACTAAGCTGTAAGCTATTTGCAAGTAGTTTATCATTATCGGTGTGCGTATAATCCGCTTGCTGCTTAATGGCAAGCACATCCGCTTGGATAATACCGCCATTTCGTAAATCTTTGGTGTCAATACTTGTGTGATTGGCTGATAATACACCTCCCTGATTATGGATGGTGCTTGTATTTTTTAAGCTAAGCTTATTGTTGGCAACTGTTGCCCCTTGATTATGGTGTATATCCGCTTGTGCTGATAAGCTAATATTGTCTGCACTGCTCGTGGATTGATTGAAGTTTAAGCGATTGGCAGTGGCTGTAATATTTTCAGCTGCCATCATGACACCTTGATGACTGATGGTGTTATTAGCATTTAAGACAATATTGCCAGTTGCACTGATATTGCCTGTATTGTCAATGTCTTGACTGCTAGCGATTTGTATATTACCTCTGGCACCGATAGCACCAGTGTTATTAACATTAGCTACGGTCGCCTTGAGATTATTGGTAGTGATCTCACCTTGGTTTTGTAAAGCTTTGGCAGTTAGTGCCAAATTACCAGCAACATCAATACTGCCTTGCTGCTCAGCCAGTTTATTATTATCAAGAGTGCTGTCAATATTTAAGAGATTGTCAGCATCTTTATCGGTGGCTTGCAGTAGACCTGCGGTATTATCCAAACCGCCTGCATTGATGGTAAAGCCAGTTGCCGATATGATACCTTGGCTGTTATCAATGGCTTTGATGTTTAATGTTTGAGTGCCTAGACTTAATAGCTCACCTTGGCTGTTATTTAGATTTTCTGATTTTACATTAAGCTCACCTACACCTGCGTGGTGGATGGCACCTTGTTGATTAATAAGCTGATTGGTATCAATCTCAAGTTTATCACTGTTAGTACTAATAGTACCTAAGGTATTATTAATGCTGCGTTTGATCGCTAATGATAACGCTGTTTTACCAGCTTGACTAATGGTGCCTTGACGATTCTCCAAGACATCAGTATTAACAATCATCTCATTGGCACTTAGTATACCCTCGCTATTATCTAGTTTGTTTGGAGCTGTGATGGCAAGGCTATTGCTAGCGACAGTACTAGTTTTGCGTGTACTAATAGTGTCTTGTGCTAAGAGTGTGATATTATCAGCCTGGGTTTTGCTGTCATCAAGATTGATAGTATTGGCATTTAGCGTCAGTGTGCCCGTCGCAATAGCATTGCCATTACTACGAATACCTTCTGTTGCTTGGATGCTGATGTTAGCTGGTGTATTACCAAGTTTACCATCACTTTGCATACCTGCACTGATAGTACCAGTACTTGTTAAGCTTTGAGTGTCAATACGGACATCCTTGGCACTGGCAATCAGACCTGCTTGTTCATTGTTAATATGACTGGCAGTAATGGCTGTATCTTGGGCTGCGTAAATCGTACCAGTGCTATTTAGTTGCTGTGCATTAACATTAAGCTTACCATCACTTTGAATGCGACCATCAGTATTATCAATGGCTGTTTTGGCAGTAATCGTTGTGTTTTGGGCACCACTAATCACACTAGCATTGTTTTTAAGTGTACCATTGGCATTTATCGTCAGTGCATGGGCACCATGAATAACACCTTGGTTATTGATGACTTTGCTCGCTGCGACAGATACGTCACCAGTACTTTGCACAACACCATCGCTATTATTAAACTCATTCTTGGCAACAAGCACCATATCCCCACCGCTGGTCAGACTACCTGCTGTATTGATGATGGTAGATTCACTGTCAATTGCCATGTCTTGTCTGGAGATGATATCGCCTTTGCTGTTGTCAAAGCTGGTTAATTGCCAGTGGATGTTATCTAGGGCGATTTTACTGTCAGTGTTGGCAAGGGTGTTAGTGTTTAAGGTTTGTGCGTCAATCGATGCTTGATTGGTGTTACTGGTCTGATTGGCGGTAATATGAGTGTCGCCTGTGGCAGTGATCAGTGCTTTGTCGCCTGTATTGTTTAAAGACTTGGTGGTGCTGATAAAACCGTTGGCAGATGGCGTATCGGTTGATGGATTGGGTGTGTTTGCACCATTATTTGAGTTATTTGTTGTTGTATTGTCTGCTGGCTGATGGCTTACCGTACCAGCACTTTGATCGGTACTTGGCACAGAGGGTGCTTTAAGTTGGGTTTTTTCATACAGGCTTTGACCAATTGCAGCTTTGTTGGTGTTGGTAAGTGTATGGGTACTAATAGTGAGCTTACCTGTACCTGTTTGGACAAGCTTACCAGTATTGGTGAGTTCATCAGTGCTAACTTGTAAGACACCACCATACATACTGCCTTGATTGTCAATGGCGTTTGTGGCAGTTATCTTAGTGTTTTGAGTGCTGGCAATGGTGCCTGTGTTGGTGAGCTTGGCGGTGTCAATGGCAATGTCGGATTGTTCACCAAGTAGTGTGCCAGCGTTGCGGACGTGATGACTTTGGGTATTGATCGTCACTTTGTCTTTGGCTGATGCGATACCTGTATTAACAAGATTGCCTTGATGATCAAGAGTGAGCGTGCCTGTACCAGCTTGTACACCGCTGCCAGTTGCTGCAATCATCCCTTGGTTGTTAACACCAAAGCCTTTGTCTGTACCAATAAGACGGATTTTACCTGCATACATGCCACCTAAGGCAGCGACATCTAGGGCAATACCTGTTTGGTTTGTGCTGCTTGCACCGTCATTTTTGTGGGCAGCAGAAAGTTGGTTAAATTTACCATCTTGCAGAGTAACTGTATTCTCCCCTGTGACAATATCTAGTACGCTGCCTGCGTAAATCTCATCATTGATTTGGGCGGTTTTAGCAATCAATGCAGCATAATCAGTGTTTTGTAGGTTAAGCTTACCATTAACTTCAATGTTGCCGGTATTGACTTGATAACCAGTGATTTGTCCTTGGTCAAACTTGCCGTTTGCAGCCACAAGATGTACATTGCCTGCGTTGATAAAACCAGTGCCATTGATAACAAGACCATTAGGGTTGGCAATAATAACATCTGCTCTTTTACCAGCCACTTCAATAAAGCCACCCAGATGACTTGGGTTGTTAGAATTAATTTGATTTAAGATGGTGGATGCCTCACCTTTTGCCATAAAGGGGTTGGCTTGTACATATCCTGCGATTTGGGTATTGACTGCTTTACGGTTGTTATTTAATACAGCACCTGTACTGCCGACATCAAATTGGCTGTAGTGATTATTGGATAGTCCTTTATCATTGGGTGTGGCGATATTGACAGAAACTATACCACTGGCGGTAGGCAAAATGGTAGGTTGTAGGTTTTTGGGAGCGGATGGATCGGCGATGATGGTTGTAGCAGTGTTTGGATTAGCATAAGAGGTCACCGAAAAAGTGAGTCCTAAAAGCACGGCCATGCTGGCAAGTTTAAATTTACCATAAAGTCCATAACCAAATGAGTCTTGTTGCGAGGTCATCAAAACGGTATTATTTTGACTGCCTCCCTGAGCTTTTGTTTTAGATTGGCAACAGGTTTTTTCAGAAACCACAACCAAACAACCTAGGTTTTTATTAAAGATGACGCGGTAGCAATTGCGGTTCATTAGATATTCCTAAAAATAATCAAATACAAAAAATAAATAAATGAGATTTATTCTATAAAATTTGTGGAAATAGTGCAATGTTTTTATGATGATTTGCGGAGAATTTTATGGGTGAGTGGGTTTAAGAAAGTTTAAAAATTAAATAAGTAAAGCAAAAAATCACGCTTTTTGTGATTTTTTGCTTTTTATTTTTAATATTTTTAATATTTTTAGACGTCCTGAAAGCCTTGAAAACAAAGGGATATAGAGGAATTATAGCACCGTTTACCTTGCATTATAGCACCGTTTACCTTGCATTATAGCACCGTTTACCTTGCATTATAGCACCGTTTACCTTGCATTTGACACCTTTGTCAGAAGAAGATATAATAACACCTTTATTGTTTTTAGGTGCTAATTTATATAGCACCGTTTACCTTGCATAATTAGAAATTGTATGAATAAAAATCTCGTTGTTAAAGATAATGCACTCATCAATGCTAGTTACAATCTTGAGTTGGTGGAACAACGTCTTATTTTACTTGCAGTGGTTGAGGCAAGAAGAACGAATCAGGAAATTAAATCAGATGATTTCTTGACTATTTGTGCTGAGAATTACATCAATGAATTTGGTGTCCATAGGAATGTTGCGTATCAGGCTCTAAAAGATGCGTGTAGTCATTTGTTTGAACGCAGGTTTACTTATCAGAAGCTAACACCGAAAGGTAATAAGGAGACGATTACGAGCCGTTGGGTTCAAAGCGTCTCCTATGTGGAAAACGAGGCGATTGTTAGGTTGAAATTCTCTGATGATGTCGCCCCTCTAATAACACTGCTTGAGAAGAATTTTACCAGTTATGAGTTGGAACAAGTAGCAGGATTGACCAGTAAATATGCGGTGCGTTTGTACGAGATTATTATTGCATGGCGTACTAAAGGTAGGACGCCTATGTTTGACATTGATGAGCTACGAAATCGTTTGGGTGTGATTAATGATGAATACCCAAGAATGGAAACTCTAAAGCGTAAAGTTATTGATTTTGCTGTTAAGCAAGTTAATGATAAAACTGATATTGATATCACTTATGAGCAACATAAAAATGGACGCAAGATTATTGGATTTACCTTTGTTGTTACTCAAAAGTCAAAAGAAAAATTAACAACTCCAAGAACCAAAGATAAAGAAAGAGATGTCAATACTGTTGATATATTTGATAGTTTAACCGACAAGGAACGTAAAATTGTTAATCAAAAAAATATCTATGCCGACAACATCGGGGCGGATGGACAACATCGAGCTAATCTTATCAAGCAAGCCTTAGAGCAACATCGCCAAGCTGAGCTAGAAACAAAAAAGAAAAAAGAACGTGAAAAAGCAGAAAAGCAGGCTAAAAAAGCCAAGGAGAAAATTGAGCTTGATAGAGCCAGGGATATTTTTGAGAAGATAAAAGCAGAGCATCGTTTGATTAATATGTATTTGGCCAGAAATATTGACCCAAATCATTTGCAAGGTTTGCAACAGATTCGCTATAACGATGGCGATTTTGCCGGTGTGTTTGAAATGGAAAAGCATAAATTTGAAAAGCTGGCCAATTTTAGACATTTAAATTTGGACTTTTTGCAAATAAAGCAGTAAGGTTTGTGGAATTATTTATAATTGAATGCAAATAATTCCCAAAACTCCTAGATTTTAAGATTTTTAAAAAGACAAAAAGAAAAATTTTTTTAAATTAAAAGAATTTTAACCAACAACAAAGGCGAAGCACAGCGAAGCCCTTTTTATTATTTATAATATTTATAAATTTATAATATTTTGTACCTTTTTATAAATTGCAACTTTTTAATTTAAAAATCATATACTTACATTGTGGAAAACTTTTTCATTTGTGTAGAAATTTATGGTCATTTGTGTAGAAATTTATGGTATTTATGATTGATTTATATGTAAAATACATATATAATAATACTTATATTTAGATAGGCATGGAGTGACAACTAATGACAGATTTTAACCTTGAAACCCTTGATTTTGAAACCTTGCAGAAAGTCAGCAAGTCCATTGAGATGATTGATGAGCAGTTTGGGGGCAACCCAACGATGAAGCGAGCCATTTTAAAAAATTATGGCTTTTCCCTTGATGACTTTCCTACTGTGTTTGAGCCTAATCCTGTTGCTAAGCAAGCCCAAGAGCAGGCTGTTCAACTCCAAAATGAAAGTGTTGAGAAATCCCTAGAATTGCAAAATAAATTGGTTTATGGTGATAAATGGTATGTGTTACAAAATCGTTTATTGAATGCAATTACAAATTTGGATTTAAATGAAAGACGGTTAATTATGCTTTTATCGCCTATTGTTCGTAAAGATGTTGAAGATTTTCCTAATAAAAATCGTAGGGTTTTTGTGGTTAAAGCCCTAGATTTTGCAGAAACATATGAAATTAAGCCGAATAATGTCTATAAGATGTTGGCTAATACTGCTGATACAATACTTGGTAAGGCTTTTTGGTTTTGGAATTTCAAAGACGATAAGCCTTTTGGCGAAAAAACTTACAAAACAGGCATGACTTGGGTTTCTAAATGTAACTACCTTGAAGATAGGGGGGGGAATAGCTATATCTTTAAGCGAAGATATGATTGAAATGCTTACAGTTTTTGATAAAGCAAACCCTTTTACAAAATATCAAATTGATGTTATTGTTAAATTGGGTTGTTATGGCATTATTTTGTTTGAATTGATTGTTAGTTGCTTACATCAAGATTTTAAACAAAAAAGTTATACTATTGAATATCTAAAAGAAAAATTTAATTGCGTTGATAAATATAAAAATGTTGCTGAATTTAAAAGAAATGTGATAGATAGGGCGATTAGTGATATTCATGAATATACCACAATTCGCATTTCTTACGAACAAAAGAAAGTTGGTCGTTCTGTGTCTGAGTTGCTTTTTTCTTTTGAAGATATATCACAAAAGAAAATTGAAGAGACAAAAGAAAAAGGGAGCAATGCCCCCAAAGACCCATTTACCAATTTCAAAATGAGCCAAAAACAGCTTTCCTTGTTCGCTAGTAAAATTAAAAAAGCAAGCGGTCAAGATGTGGAAGAAATTATCAAAGAGTTATCAAATGTACACTTACAGTCCAAGCACATTGATTTTCTTAAAGTGCTTGATTTTGTGCCGTCTGATTGGTACACCGAAGCCGAAATCAAAAAGCACCCTACCCCCCAACAAATTGCACAGGAGAAGCTAAGAGCCAAACAAAAAGCCAAAGAGCAAGCGGAGCTGGAACAGGCTCAGCTCAGGCAGGATTATGAAGTGTTGCTGGCGAATGCAGAAGAATTTGTAATGGCAAACCAAAAAAGAATTGGTATTGGTATTGAAAAAATGTATTTTGAAAAGGGAGACTATCAGGGCGTAGTCAGAATTTGGGAGCGTTATTTATTGAGCGAAAGAGACCGTAAGGGCTTTGCTCTACTTGATGAAATTCTATCAAGGTAATCAAGATGTAGTATATATTAGACTTCTTTCCAAACCCTGATTTTTATGGATTTTTAAAAACTTCAACCCCAATACTTATAAGGGTTTATTTTTAGTTTGGAAAGAGATTTATTGATTTAAACACCGCTTATGGCGGTGTTTTTTATTGAAAAGACAAAAGGAAAAATTGGTATTGTCGCACCAACCGCCCTACTCTACCTGCCACCCCATTCAGGCGATTATTCCAAAAATCTACCTGAGACTGGCGGTAGTGGCTGTCAGCCTGATAGAGTATGACTTAGACAGCTTAGGGGTCATTTTTAATTGTTTCTAAATTGTTTCTATTAAAAAACAAATTTAATACAAATATTGTATTGACATTTCAAGTCAATACATATAATGTAATTTTATGTATAAATTTTGTAAACAAGAAATTAGTGAACAAGTGTAAAAAATGGCTTTGAGCCTTTATGTGGTATGGGTTTGGGGTGATTTGGGACGGTTCTCAGGGTCAAATTCGCTTTGTGTGTGTTCTTTCGCCCTATCCCCTACCTACTTACCAAGCAAACAAAAACACCGCCATAAGCGGTGTTGGTTGAAAAGACAAAAGGAAAAATTAGGCTGTGGCGTAGTTGTGCTGGCGTTGCCATAGATTGAAGAACATTTGGGCTGTACCAATGCTAGGTTTTTCATTGGCAAGTTTGGCACGAGCCTGTTCAGCGACTATGTAGGCGTTTTTCACCGCCTTTGGGCTTGCTCCATTGTTCAAAACTTCTTCTAAAAAGTCTTGAATATCTTCTTCACTATTTAGATAATCTAAAATATTAAAATCACTCATCTTCATCACTCCAATTTGCCAAAATAATTTTGGCTTGTTCAATATCTCGCTCTTGGCTGTCTTTGTCGCCAGCACAAAGCAATAAAACCACGACATTTCTACGAATGGTGTAATACACTCGGTATCCAGCCCCTGTATGAAATTTTAACTCGCTGATATTGTCGCCAATGCCTTTGTGTTCGCCAAAAAATGCGTCTTGCTCAATGCGAAATAAGCGACCAAGTATTTGCTTTTTCGCTTGTCGGTCTTTGAGTTTTTTAAACCACTTTTCAAATTCATCTGTTTTCTTGATTTTGAATTGTGGTTGTTCTTGGTTTTGATTGTCTGCCATAATGACCTATCTTACTACAAAAAATATTAACAAGCAAATGACTACACCAGCGACAAAACCAGCACCAGCAAACAGGATTTCTCGCTGTTTGGCGGTGTCTTTTTTGCTTTGTCTTTGCAATTCTTTGGCTTGCAACTCTTCAATTTTGGCGATATGACGCTCAAAACGCTCATCGCTGGCTTTGTCGTACTCGGCTTGAATTTTGGTGAGAATAAAATTTAGGTCTTTATTCTTGGTGTCAAGCTCGCTCAATAAGTCTGTGAATGCTTCTGCTAGGTTTTTTTCGTGATTGGTGCTATTGCCGACATAATACTCATTTGAGCCGTCTAACTGCATTTGAATGCTGGTAATGGCGGTTTCAATCTCGCTTTGAATGCCGATAAGCTGTTGGTGGCTAAGTGCGGTGATTTTTTCTTCAAAATCTTGGATATTTTCTTTTAAAATATCTCTAATACCCAGCACCAATGCAACGCTTGGGTCGTCTTCGCCAACTTTGGTGCTGGTGCGTTCAAATATGCTCTGAATGAGTTTTTTTACTTCTTTGTCTTCTTCGCTCATGGCGTTTCCCCATATTATGCAAATGACGGCATAATACCGTCATTTGTGGTTTTTGATTGTGAAAAATCACTCATCTTTAAAAACATCATCAACTTTGGAAAAGATGTCTTTTTTGATTTTTTTAAGGCGGTTTTTGGCAAGAAGTTCAAATGTCTTAGTGTCATTAGCAACTTCTTCAAAAGTCATTCCTTGCTTAATCATTGTTGAAAAGTCTTTTTCAAAAGTATCATTATTGAGTTTTGTAATTTTAACAACGCCAATGATATTATCAATCGCTTGGAATGCTTTTGTTTTGGAAAAATCAGTAGTTGGTTTTCCAAAATATTCATTTTCCCAGACAATAATAGGAACAGTTGGGTAACTTTCGGCAAGTTTGATTAAGCATTTTTTGCTATCATCTTCGGCTTGTCCGTAGCTGATTGGCACATGAATGTAGATGTTTTTTTCAAAATCATCTTGAATAACACTTGGAATATCCATCATTGTTAGATAACTATTAAATGGCAGAAATTCACCTGAACCAGTATCAACCAAGAAAGTTGCATTTTCATTCTCCAAGAAGTTTTGTAGAAATCCGTCAAATTTTGATTGGTCTACCAATTCTTCATCATCTTTCATGATGTCAATTTGTTTTACATTTAGGCTTTTATATGAAGCCAATGTTTTGTTACTTGGGTCAATATCAATCAAAGTAACATCATCAACATTTTACAAAAGATATTGGGACAAAAGCATTGATACAACACTTTTTCCAATACCGCCTTTTGATTGCATTACAAAGTGGATTGCATTGTTTAATGGATAAGCCATAATTACACCTATTCTGCTGGTTTAAATAAATCTTCCAAGTCTATATTGTCAATATTTTTGTCAAAATTCTGCAATACATCTTGTTTGGTTTTTTTGGGTTTAAAGATAGATTTCTTTGAAATCTCTGTTTTTTCTTCGCTGGTTGGTTGTGAAATTTGAGTAATGCTTTTATCACTCTTATACTTTCGGTAATTATTTCCAATCGCTTGTAGTGATACACTAATACCAAATTTTTCTTCAACCAACTTTGCTATATCTTCCAAAGTGTAAACCTGAGCTGGGTCATCTCTACACTCAATAATGAAAGCGATAGCTTCTTTGGTTAGTCGTGGTCTAGCCATACATAAACACCCCCTTAGTGGAATTTACGGCATTCTACACTAGAATTAAAGCATTTTCAAGCATTTTCAAGCATTTTCAAGTATTTTCAAGTATTTTCAAGTATTTTCAAGTATTTTCAAGTATTTTCAAGTATTTTCAAGTATTTTAAAGTATTATAACGATATTTTAAAGCATTTTCAAGCATTTTAAAGTAAAAAATGAAAAATTTAAAGTATTTTAAAGTATTTTAAAGTATTTTAAAGTATGTGCAAGGTTTGGGGGCTGGTGGTTGGTGGTTCAGGTCTACGCCCTGAACCATTTTTCTTTGTTTTTCTAATGGCAGGATAGGCTAACGCCGTTAAAAATATATATTTTTATGCTATAATGTTGGTTGTTTGGTTGGCTCTGTGGAGTATTTATGTCCAGTTCGTATTCTTTCCTTTTGAATGGTCTTACCCAAGACCATAAAGATTTTTTGCACCGCTACGCTCAAAATGAGCTTGGTTCATCATCACGCACCAAAGCGATTTTAGCACTCATTGATAAGGCAATGCGTGCTGAGCAGGTGCAAAACTCATCAGATGATGAGTTGAGAAATGAAGCTGTATCTAATAAAGAAAGATACAGCTAATAAAATTGAATTTTACTACGGAAACCGTTCGCCCTAAACTTGTCGAAGGGTCGGTTTCCGTTATGGTTCGACAGGCTCACCACGAACGGGAACCGTAGTACTTTTTCATTTTGTAGAGTGTATATTGAACATCATCAAGAAAAAATAAAAAATCACAATAGAGAAATCCAAGAAGCTAAATCACAAAATAATCATGATTTAGTTCGTATTTTGTCAAGAAAAAAACTTGGAATTAAAAAGCAAAGATTGCAACTATCAATACCAATATATGATTATGAGTATTTAGAAAAATTGGCAAAAAATAGCCATAGTTCTATACAATATTATACCACAGTTATTATATTGGAGCATTTATATTCAGAAAAAAGATTGCTTGGTAATGAAATAGAAGTTTTGAAAAAGTCAAATTATGAATTATACAAGATTGGTGTAAACATAAATCAAATAGCCAAAGCAAATAATGCTGGCGATATGGTAGAATTACCAATCAACCAGTTGTATAATCAAATTCAAAAACATATTAAGGTTGTGCAAGATTTATTAAAATCAAGTACAGATATTTATTAGGAAATAAAATGAAATTGTTAAATTTATCTGATGATGAATTAAGAATTATTTATGCAGTACAAAGCCTATACCAAAGGCTTGCCAAGCGACCAGCAGGAGCTAAAAAAGGAACTGGATAAATTGGTGAAGAGTAGGGCGATTGGCAAAGATAAAGGGCGTTGATTAACGCCCCTTGCCCTTATCCAAATCAGGAAAGTCTGGCATGGGAATTTTACCGCTTGCAATATCAGGTATTTGCTCTTGTAACATTTCCAAGCCCTTTTTCTGAGCTTCAAAATTATCAGGGCATTTTAACAGGATTTGCATTGCCATAATTTCAATTTTTTGAGCATTGTCATTGCTTAAATTAGGGTACTGATTTTTAGTGTTTTTAGGTTCAAATGTTTCCAATAATTCCTTATGCGGATAATTGCAACAATCTTTAATGATTTGGTGCAAATATCTTCCATTGTGTATAGCTATCTAAGTGGCAATATAATCTTGTGTATTGTATCTCTTAGCTTCTTCCAACATATATGCTTCTATATCATTTGTTGGATTGATTTCATTATTTCTTTTTGCAATTTCAAAATCCCTTGCCCTGTAAAATTCATCTTTATTTTGGGCTGTGCTTCGCCAGTCAAGTTCAATGCCATGATTTTGAGCGATATGTTCTAAAAAAGTTCTTATCGTGCGACTATTGCCTTCAACAAATGGGTGTTGATAATCCAAATCAGCATATAGATTGGATAGTATTTCAATTTTCTTTTTTGGTGATTGCGTCTGCCCCAAGTTTTCATTAGCTTGTTTGATAATGCTATCTACTTTACTTTCATTTGGTAGTGGCTCATAGTAAAATGGTTTTCTTACTGAATAAGTTTCATTTCTATTTTTTGAATGAACATCTTCCCTTACTGGTCTAAAAGAGCCAGCAACCCTTTCTGTTTGGCTATCTTGAAATAGGTAAGTATGAATGGATTTTAGGTGTTTTAAATCAAAGGTTTGATTGATTAAATCTTTCCTTTCAGCAATCTCTAATCCACGCAAATAAGCTAATTTTTCAATCTCTTCTTGGTTCATTCTATTTACCTGCAAGAATACTAGCTTTCATCATCTCACTTCTTTGCTCAAAAGATATTTCCCCATTGATGTACATAAAGCCAATGCGTTTCATGTCTTCTGTGGGGTGTATATCTTCTAGGGCGAAGTTAGCCAATGTTTTTTCCCAAGCGGTCAATCTGCGTTGGCGTTCTTGTGGAGTGATTGTTGGTGTAGCGGGTTTTTTGACTGATGATGTTGTTTTTGCAAAAAAATTTCTGCTGACTGTTTGGGGTTGTTGAATTTGTTGCATGATTAGCTCCTGAAATGTTCAATATTATACCATAATTTTATGGATTGTTTGCATATATTGCAATGCGTGAATTTTCATAGTTTAATCTTGAAAAACCCACCTAGATAACAGTATAATGTCCAAGTATATAATCTTGCAACATTATCATTTTTATTTTATCAATATCATTGGTGTATTCAATAATATTGTTTGATAAAATTTCTTTATTATCATCAAACTCAATAGAAAAAATTTTAATTTGCGTGCCAAAACTTTCCTGTATTGAGATGAATTTTAAAAAGTCTGTTGAATTACTAACAATGTTTGTAATTTTATTGTTGGGTAAAGACTTAATTAGTTCCGAAAAGCCACTATTATAACTCCAAGCAGGATAGAGAATTTCAGGAAATTTAACCTGAAATTCTATGTTTGGAAAGTTGGACGGAATACCAAGATAAACATTTACTGTCATATAAAACCTTAATTTCTATTGAAAATTTTAAAAACAAAAAACAAGAAAAAAAACATTAAATATCATTGACGCTAAAAAAATAACTTGATTACACCATCTCTTTCAAGATAGGCACAATCTCTATCAATTTGTAATTTTCTTTTCTCGCTCATGGTCTAACTCCCATTTTGATTTGTTGATAATTTATCTTCAATTTCCCAAATATGCACCATAAGAAATGGTAGAAACATATTAGACCCCTTTCCAAA
>NZ_MXAN01000032.1:612-998 GCF_002027545.1 Moraxella lacunata | reverse complement strand
GATACTGGTGCATTTGATAGTGCCAGCCTTGGTCTGAATGAATGATGAGCTTGCTATTTTTATTGCTCTTATCATATCTATCTGCACCACCTAACTTTAATAAAGCATCATCTAACATCTCTTTAACCAATGCGTATATTGGTCTATCCTTTATCGTGTACACTCTACAAAATGAAAAAGTGCTACAGTTTCCGTTCGTGGTGAGCCTATCGAACCATGACGGAAACCGACCCTTCGACGAGCTCAGGGAGAACGGTTTCCGTGGCAAAATTCAAATTTGTTAGCTGTAAGTACAGTAAGTACAGTTTTCTTTGGATGACACTGCCATCATTTGCCCTGTCTTGTACTTTAAACTCGCTGATGTCTGTTGCCCACTTTTGGTTGGG
>NZ_MXAN01000032.1:0-486 GCF_002027545.1 Moraxella lacunata | reverse complement strand
AACCATACCTGCCTTTGTGCGTATGATAAATGTGCTTAATCTGTTCTTTTAAAGACAAATCTTTATCTGGTTGTTTGTGTTGTTTAAGATGATAGTAAAACACGCTTTTAGACAGACTGATGTGTCTTAGGAGTTTATCTAATGGATGGCCATGTTGTTGCCTTAACTCATGAACAATCAAGGTTTTTTCTTAATTGTTGGCTTTTGTGCTTTGTGTTGTGTTAAGGCGATGAGCTTTTTTAAAATATCTCGCTCTACTTTAAACTCTAAGAGTTCATTAAGCAGTTCATCACGGCTTTTGTCTTTGTCTGCCTTGATTGGTTGGGCTTTGTTGTTTGTTGTTTTATTCATTGTTTTATTGCCTTTGGGTCTGCCTTTGGGCTTAAAGGTAAGTCCTATGATGCCAAAGGATTGGTAGAATTTTAACCAAGTTGAAAGTAAGGCAGGGTTTGAGATGTCAAGCTCGATGGCAAGTTGGGTAAGCGA
>NZ_MXAN01000031.1 GCF_002027545.1 Moraxella lacunata | reverse complement strand
AATTAGGGTTAATACAACCACTTGCAACAACCTAACCTTTAATCTTATGTCTAAGATTTGGGGGTCGGTTCACCTGAACCGCACCCCAAAAGTTAGACACACTAACCTTTGGGGTGCTTTTTATGGCAAAATACACAACCGACTTTAAACTGTCTGTGATTGGGTATTATCTTAATCATCATGGCTACAAACAAACCGCCAAACACTTTAATCTAAACCACACAACCGTAGAGCTATGGGTTAAACTCTATCAAGCACATGGCATTGATGGCATAAAAAGACGACACACAAAGGCTGTCTATGACACAGATTTTAAGCTTAATGCCGTTCAAGCCATACAACAGGGCAAATCGCTTACACAACTTGCCATAGAGCTTAATCTGCCACAACCTTCTTTACTGTCAACTTGGTTAAAGTCCTACCAAGCCTTTGGTATAATGGGACTAATACCCAAACCCAAAGGCAAAAAAGCAATGTCAAACAAACACAACGCTAATAAAACCAAATCAACTTGGAAAACCAAACAAGACCACGAAAAAAGTGTGGATGATTTGCTTGATGAACTTGCCTATCTTAGAGCAGAGAATGACTATCTAAAAAAGCTAGATGCCTTAATTCGTCAAAAGGAACAATCAGTACAAACAAAGAACAAGTCCTGATCATCCAAGAATTAAGGCATAAGCACAAACTTGCTGACTTATTGGCAGTGTCAAACTTGCCAAGAAGTGTGTTTTATTACCACATTCGTCAAAGTACAAAGCCTGACAAAGACCTTGACTTAAAAGAACACATTAACCACATCTACCACCAACACAAGGGCAGGTATGGTTATCGTAGAATCACATCAGAGCTTAACAATCAGCTTGCCCAAAAAGGCATGGTCATTAATCATAAACGAGTGCAACGACTGATGGCTAAACTTGGACTCAAAGCATTGGTTCGTCGTCAACGTAAGTTTAATACTTACAAAGGCACAATGGGCAAAGATACCATTCAGGACAATATACTCAAAAGAGACTTTAAAGCAGACAAACCCAATCAAAAGTGGGCAACAGACATCACCGAGTTTAAAGTACAAGACAAGGCAAATGATGGCAGTGTCATTCAAAGAAAACTCTACCTATCGCCCATCATCGACTTGTTTAATGGTGAGATTGTCAGTTATACGATGAAGGACAGACCAACGTATGAGTTGGTCAAAGAGATGTTAAATGATGCCCTATCCAAGCTAAGCCAAGAAAAGATGGATGACAAACCCATCATTCATTCAGACCAAGGCTGGCACTATCAAATGCACCAGTATCAACAAACCCTAAAAGAACAAGGCTTAACCCAAAGCATGTCAAGAAAAGGCAATTGTTTGGATAATGCTGTGATAGAGAGCTTCTTTGGTACGCTAAAACAAGAGATATTTTATGAGACAACCACATTTACATCAACAGATGAACTTAAACAAGTGATTGATGAGTACATACACTACTACAATCATGATAGAATAAAGAGCAAATTAAAAGGACTAAGTCCTGTTAAGTACAGAAACTTAGTCCAATTAGGGTTAATACAACCACTTGCAACAACCTAACCTTTAATCTTATGTCTAAGATTTGGGGGTCGGTTCA
>NZ_MXAN01000030.1 GCF_002027545.1 Moraxella lacunata | reverse complement strand
GATTTGGGGGTCGGTTCACTTCTTCCTGTTTTTTTTATTTTTGACAGTGGCTTAAAGTTTAAACTCATGCACACTATCTACAAACACCTTAGCGTGTTCGGGTTTGACCCATTGGGTAATGCCATGCCCAAAGTTTGCCACATAGCCTGTTTTGTCATTCACATAAGCATCTGATAGCATATCATGTACCGCCTTTTTAATATCAGCAGGCGAGCCGTATAGCGTGGCAGGGTCAAGGTTGCCTTGAATGGCTTTTTGGCGTTGTAGCTTTTTATGCTTGACAGTCAAAGCTCTTTGAGCATCATTAAGCTCACGTCTTGCCTTATCTAGGGGCATTGTCCAGTCTAGCCCCAAACAGTCGGCTTGGCTGTCCGCTTGCACATCAAGCCACAAGCCACCACCTTTGGTAAACATGACCACAGGCACATCGGGGTGCTTGGCTTTGAGCTTAGCGATGATTTCACGGTTGTAGTTGTGGCTAAATTCCACAAATTGACGATGACCCAACGCCCCGCCCCAACTGTCAAAAATCTGCACAATCTGAGCCCCTGCATTTATCTGAGCGTCCAGATAATCCACGACAGCGTCTGAGATTTTGGCAAGCAGAGCGTGCAAAAACTGTGGTCGGGCATACATCATCTCTTTGGTATGGCGAAACTCACGGCTAGAACCACCCTCCACCATATAAGTTGCCAAAGTCCAAGGACTGCCACTAAATCCAAACAGGGGTACTTGTCCGTTTAGCTCCTTGCGGATACTGGTTATCGCCTTCATGACATAGTCAAGCTGACTATTAACATCAATTTTTGGCAAGCGTTCAAGGTCGGTCGGGGTGCGGACGGTGTATTTAAACTTAGGGCCTTCGCCTTCTTCAAAATACAACCCAAGCCCAAACGCATCGGGAATTGTCAAAATATCACTAAACAAAATCGCCCCGTCCAGCTCAAAACGGCGTAACGGTTGCAGAGTAACTTCGGTCGCCATGTCGGTGTCTTTGCACAGACTCAAAAAATCGCCCGCTTTGGCACGCACTTCTTTATACTCTGGCAAATAACGCCCTGCTTGTCGCATCATCCACACAGGCGTGGTATCCACAGGCTCAAAACGCAAGGCACGCAGTAGGCGGTCATTTTTTAGGGGGGCAAATTGCTGGGTCATGGTCATTCCACTGGTTAAGTTAATTTTTAGTTAAGTTAATTTTTAAAATTTCAAATATCTATCACAAAACCGCCATGTCATCACGGTGTACCATAATGGCTTTGTCGTTGTCGCTTAGGCTTAGGATTTGTAGGACTTCATCGGTGTGTTTTTGGGTGATTTGTTTGGCTTGACTGCTGTCAAAACCAACTTGACCCACCGCCAACCGCACTTTTTGGGTGTTGACAATCTCCACCACATCACCTGCATCAAAATCTCCTTGTACGTCTAGCACACCCACAGGCAGTAGGGATTTGTGTTGTTCGGTGATTGCCTTGACCGCCCCGTCATCGATGATGAGCGTGCCTGACATACGCAGGTGCGTGGCAAGCCATTGCTTTTTGGCGATAAGGCGGTCGGCATGGTCGGTCGTGAGCCGTGTGCCGATAGACTCGCCGTCTGCCAGTCGCACGATGACATTTTCCACCTTGCCATTGGCGATAATGGTTGGGCAGTTTGCCATGGCGGTCAATCGCCCTGCACGGATTTTGGTCAGCATACCGCCCGACCCCCATTTACCGCCGTCCCCTGCCACATCAAACAGATAGTCCGCCATGGCTCGCTCGCTTGTGATGAGCTTAGCGTTGGGGTTGGTGCGTGGGTTGTCGGTAAATACGCCGTCTTGGTCGGTTAGGATAATGTACAAATCCGCCCCTATCATGGTCGCACTCATCGCCCCAAGCGTATCATTATCGCCAAATTTTATCTCGCCATAGCTGACGGTATCATTTTCGTTAATGACAGGCACGACACGCCACGCCAACAGTTGGCTCATGGTCTGGCTGATGTTGAGATAACGGGAGCGATGAGCTAGGTCGTCATGGGTCAAGAGAATTTGTGATGACTGCACGCCTTTTTGGATTAACGCTTGCCACCATGTCTCAATCAAGCCCATTTGCCCAATGGACGCACAGGCTTGCAAGGCAGGCAATTTTTTGGGGCGTTCGGGCAGATTCATGCGAACCACCCCTTCGGCAACCGCCCCACTAGACACTAGCACCACTTCAATCCCACGAGCGTGCAACGTGGCGATTTGTCTTGCCCATTCATAAATGGCGGTACGGTCAAGCCCCCGACCGTTATTGGTCAAAAGCGATGAGCCGATTTTTACCACGATACGCTTTGGTGAATTATCCATGCTATTTCCTTATATTAGCTCATCATCAGTACGGAGCGTATTCCACCGCCACATCATAGTCGTCATCATTCCAATCATCATCGTCATCGTCCGATAAGCCTTCACGCTCGGCTTTACGGCGGACTCGGTAGGCTTCTTTTTGGATTTCGGTGTTGTGGCGAACCTCTTCTTCTAAACGGGCAAACCGCTCCGCTTGGGCTTTGGCAAATTCTTCATCGTCCGCTTCACGCTCTTGCTCTTCTTCAATTTCGTTCATGAGATGATATTTAATCTTGTCCACACCTTGCCCGCTAATGGTAGACGTGCGAAACACTTCGCCCCGCCAGTCTAGCTCTTTGACGATATTGTTACAAACTTCATCAATCTCATCATCTTCTAATTGGTCAATTTTGTTTAATACCAAAATTTGGGGCAATTTGGACAATTCGGCAGAGAATTTTTCAAGCTCATTTAGGATAATCCGTGCATTCTCCGCAGGATTTGATTCGTCAATGGGTTTTACGTCCACGATGTGAAGTAGCCTGCGAGTACGAGCAACGTGCTTTAAAAAGCGAATACCAAGCCCTGCTCCGTCTGACGCCCCTTCAATTAAGCCCGGAATGTCCGCCATGACAAAGGACTGATGCGTCCCCACGTCCACCACGCCTAAGTTTGGTACAAGCGTGGTAAAAGGGTAATCCGCCACTTTTGGGCGAGCGGACGACACTTGACGGATAAAGGTAGATTTACCTGCGTTCGGCAAGCCAATCAAGCCCACGTCCGCCACAACTTTTAGCTCCAACTTCAAATTTTTGGCTTCGCCAGCAAAACCGGGGATAGCCTTACGGGGAGCTTGGTTGGTAGAAGTTTTAAAGCGGGTATTACCAAACCCACCGTCTCCACCTTTGGCAACCAGCACCACTTGTCCCACTTCGGTCAAATCGCCAATCACCACATCAAGGTCAGTATCAATAATGGTCGTCCCCACAGGCACTTTTAGATAGACATCGTCCGCCCCTTTGCCTGAGCAGTTTTTTGAGCGACCGTTTTCGCCCCGTTTGGCTTCAAATTTACGAGTATAACGAAAATCCACAAGCGTGTTGGTATTGTCATCGGCAATCACATAGACATCACCACCCTTGCCACCGTCTCCGCCATCGGGCCCGCCTTTTGGGACGAATTTTTCACGGCGAAAGCTCACGACACCATTACCGCCATCGCCCGCTTTTACACTGATTACAGCTTCATCAATAAAACGCATAATTTCTCAAAATATTTTTAAATTAACTGGTTATTGTAGCATATTTTTGCTATAAAAACACGGATTTATCAAACGCCCAAATACAGATTGAAAAACCAAAATCAATCGCTTACAATAACCCACGCTCTTTTGGCACACGCTTATGAATCTTGATAATATCGGCTTAGTTTTTCTTGGTATCATTTACCTTGCCATGATTGTGGGTGCAGGACTGCATTTTTCGCCTGTATTTTCTAATTACGATTTACATCGCAGTGCCTTTTTTAAAAAAATGACTACCACATTGATTGACCCCACCATTGACATATCAAATCACAAACGATTTCATCAAACTCACGCCTGCCTTTCCCAAATTCATTTTTATGATAAAGATAGACCTTATCAAATCCATTTAACCGACATACCCAACACCGTTACCAAAGAGCGAAAAGGATATTTTGTCGGATACCTTAAAACCATTAAAGAAGACAAAACCATTGCACTAGACAATCAACACAACATCATCACGCCCATTTTTATTGATGAATTGGTCAAATTACACGCCAAACATTCATCATATGATGACCCGTATGACTTTTATACCACGGCTTGTACGCCCGTTCGTTATTTGCGTTATCATGATCATTTTTATGTTTATCCCATTAACATAAACAATCCAAAAAATCACATCAAGGAACATAAAAATGACCCACAATAATAACGCCCAAAATGATGATATTTATTATGATGACGATGAAGAGCCGTTGTTTTCTAAATTTTCGGTCATATTTTTTTCTTTGATAATATTGATTGATGGCATTTTTTCTTTGGTTATTTTTGAATTTGTCAATGAAAAAATCATTAAAGTGGTTTACCCTTATGAATATAATGAAGCACTGCTTTTATTATTTACATTTAAAGGAGCGATTTGTTTAACCACGCTTTTTATTATTGGTTTGGTTTATTATCGGCTATATCAGTATTCTTACGAAAGTTTGTGGTCTTATTTGGGGTTTCACAAACCAAATTGGAAGTTTTTGGGGTTGTGGATACTGCTTTTGATGGCATTGCACAGCTTTGCATGGGCAGGTAATATTCATCAGAGCCACATTCGGTTAAGCGAAAACGTTGTAACCTACGGCATTTGGGTAACACTCATCAGTACGGTCATCATCGCCCCTGTGTGCGAATAGATTATTTTTCGTGGGTTTTTGTGGCGGGCAACCTTGGACGCTTTTCAAAGTGAACGCATGGCACTGGTGGTTAGTAGCGGACTGTTTGCCCTAGCCCATTATCAACTTGATATGAGTGCGTTGGTGTTTTATTTTATCAGTGGTTGGATTTTGTTGTCCGCCCGATTGACAGGCGGTACGCTTGCTTTTTCTATTTTCTTACATTTTTTACATAATTTTGCTTTGACCTTAGAAACCTTTGTCATGATGACACAATAAATTTTCCAAGCAAAACAAAAAACCCCACAAGCTTTCACTTATGGGATTTTCATGGGATTTTGGACTGTTTTAACAAAAATTATTTTGCAACAACAGACACATAACGGCGGTTAAATTGACCTTTGGTCTCAAATTTTACCACGCCTTCGGTTAGGGCAAATAGGGTGTGATCACGACCCATACCTACGCCTTCACCTGCGTGAAACTCAGTGCCACGCTGACGAACGATGATATTACCTGCGATAACGTCTTGACCGCCAAAGATTTTTACGCCAAGCATTTTTGGGTTAGAATCGCGACCGTTTTTGGTGGAACCACCAACTTTTTTAGTTGCCATGAGAATATCTCCTGTGAATACTTTTTATAAAGTATATAAATTAACCATTGATTGCGTTGATTTTAAGCTCGGTGTACCATTGACGATGACCTTGCTCTTTGTGGTAGTGCTTACGGCGACGGTGCTTAACGATACGCACTTTTTTGCCACGACCATGACTTACCACTTCTGCAACTACGCTGGCACCAGCAACCACAGGCTGACCGATTTTTACATCAGAGCCATTCACAACCATTAGCACATCTTCGATGTTTAGGGTTGCACCCACTTCTGCTTTTAGAAGCTCAACTCTCAAAGTCTCGCCAACGCTAACACGGTGCTGTTTGCCACCGCTTTTGATAACTGCGTACATCGCATTCTCCAATAAACCTGTGTGCCGTGGCTACCCCTTGATAGCACTTACTAACGAACACGACTAGGACAAAAATAAGGCGGTATTTTACCTTATATCAGCCCACTTTGCAAGAGTTATTTTAGTATTTGCCACATCTTTATCGCCTGTGCCATGTGAGCGACATCATGCACTCTGACAATGCTCGCCCCCTTTTGAATGGCAAGCAGGTGAGCAACCGTGCCTATCACATCTCTGTCGGTTGGGGCGTGGTCTTGGGCGGGGACAAATGTACTTAAAATCTCGCCTAAAAAGCGTTTGCGAGACACGCCAAAGAGCATAGGCAAACCAAAATGAGCGATGATAGTGTCCAAATGTTGCATAAGAGCGATATGATGAGCGTGGTTTTTGGCAAAGCCCATGCCGACATCTATCACGATGTTTTCACGTCTGACCCCTGCATTTAGGGCGTTTTGAATATCTCTATCAAGCTCGCCAATCACTTCACGCACCACATCATCATAATTGGCAAGGCTGTTCATCGTCTGGGTCATCGTATCAGGCTCGCCCCGTGAGTGCATGATAACCACAGGGCAATCAAGGCGAGCGACCACATCGCACGCCCCGTCTCGGCGAAGTCCACGCACGTCATTGACCATGTCCGCCCCTGCACGAACGCCCTGCTCCATGACGGCAGGATTGCTCGTGTCAAGTGATAGCCACACATCTTTGCCAAACTCCGCTCGCAACGCCTCTACCACAGGGACAACCCTATCAAGCTCGGTGTCGGTTGCCACGCTTGGAGCGTTGGGGCGGGTGGACTCTCCGCCAATGTCAATGATATCCACGCCCCAGCGTATCATCTCATCGGCATGGCGTAAGGCAGTGTCTATGCTATTAAAACGTCCGCCGTCTGAAAATGAATCAGGCGTTACATTTAGCACGCCCATGATTTTTGGGGTGGATAGGGATAGGGTTTTGTTGTTAAAAAATAGGGTGTTCATGTTTAAATTAAGATTACAAACTTTGGGTATTTAAAATAAAGGATTTGTCATATTGCAAAATGGCGTTATCTGCCGTTAAAAGTTTTAAATTTTCAAGTTTGGCTTGGACAATCAGCAAACGGTCAAAAGGGTCTTTGTGGATTTTGGGTAAATTACCAATTTCAAATAAATGTGAAAATTCAATTTCCAAACAATCAAATCCCAATCTTAATAACTCTTGGGTAATTTGCTTGGGATTATAATCAAAATCAGGCTTACCCAAACTGTATTTAATGCTAATTTCCCAAATGCTTGCTTTACTAAAACATAGGTGGTTATTTTCATCAAGCAAAATCCTTTGGCAATTATCCGACATTTTTTCACAATTTGCAGTCAAAAACCACAACAAAACGTGTGTATCTAATAAATAACTCATCATTCACCTGCAAACATATCCGCAATTTCATCAGCAAAAGCGTTATCAAAATTATCAGGAATGCTAATTTTGCCTTTTAATGTTCCCATTTGACGTTTGGCTTTTGTGTGTGTAATTGGCACAATCATCACTTTTGGCGTGCCTGCTTTGGCAATGGTAATCGGCTTGCCTGTATTTGCCACTTCATCAATGAGACGTGATAAATGAGTTTTTGCATAATGAATATTAAAATGCTCGGCGGTGGTTTGCATGATTTTCCCCAAATAAAAAGCCAAACTTAGTTTATAAGTTTAGCTAATTTTATAAAACTTGTCAAAATAAAACAACACGCCACGTCCAACCCTTGAAATTCAAAACAAATACCGCTACTATAATGGCATTTATCCCATTTTAAGGACTTTTCTTGCAACATTTTGACCGAGCAGACGGCACAGAAAACGCCATTTTGGTACACCTTGACATTCGTGAGATGATTGACCCTGATGATTTAGAAGAGTTTCGCCTGCTGGTGCATTCGGCAGGGGCAAACGAGCTTGACATCATCACAGGCACACGGAGTAAACCGCACGCCAAATACTTTGTCGGCACAGGCAAAGCCGAAGAAATCGCCCAAAAAGTTACTGAGACTAATGCCGATATTGTGCTTTTTAATCATAAACTTACGCCCAGCCAAGAACGCAATTTAGAAAAAATCTTGCAATGCAGGGTCGTTGATCGCATGGGGCTGATTTTGGATATTTTTGCCAAGCGAGCAAGGACTTATGAAGGAAAATTGCAGGTAGAATTGGCACAGCTCACCCATTTGTCATCAAGGCTTGTGCGTGGCTATGCTCATCTTGGTCAGCAAAAAGGCGGTATCGGACTACGGGGGCCGGGCGAAACCCAGCTTGAAACCGACAGACGATTGCTTCAACTTCGTGTCAATCAACTAAAAGCCAAACTTGCCAAAGTCAAACAAACCCGCTTACAAGGACGTGCCAAACGACAAAAATCGGACACGCCTACCATTTCGCTTGTCGGCTACACCAACGCTGGAAAATCCACGCTCTTTAACCGCCTTGCCGATGACAACGTCTACGCCGCCAACCAACTGTTCGCCACGCTAGACCCCACACTTCGCCGTGTCAAATGGGCGGGCGTGGGCAATATCGTGCTTGCCGATACGGTGGGCTTTGTGCGTCATCTGCCCCATGAGCTTGTCGAGAGCTTTCACGCCACGCTAGAAGAGACCCTAGAAGCCGACCTGCTTTTGCACGTCATTGACAGCAGTAGCCCCGACATGCATGAGCAGATTGATGCGGTAAATCGTGTGCTTGATGAGATTGGGGCGACTGCTCCTGTGCTGTTGGTGTATAATAAGATTGACCGTACCAATGAGATACCGACCATTCACTACAAAGAGCTAGGCGTGCCACACCGTGTCTATGTGTCCGCTCGTGAAAACTTAGGTATGGGCAAACTCGCCCAAGCCGTGCAAGAGCTACTGGTGGGCGGACTGTCCAACTTTACGCTTACTCTGCCCCACACCGCAGGGCAATTTAAAAATACCTTGCATGAGCTTGGGGTCATCACCCATAGCGAATTTGACGATACAGGGCATGAAATGCTGACCGTTCGCCTTGCCAAAGCCAAATTAAAAGAATTGCTTGGCAGGTATCATCTGAATGCCTTTGATGTATTACCGCCACACGAGGCAAGCCAATTTTTGCCAGAATTGGAAGAGTTTGAAAAGGTGGAAGTTAGGGCGAATGATGATAAAGACAAAGATGATGATTTAGACCCGTTTTGTTTGTAGGGTGGGGTTGGTAGATAAAAATGAAAAATATGTCTCCTGCAAGCTTATTTATTTTGGTCATTTTTGTACTGACTTTTCCTATTTTTATATGTCATCAAATTGACTATCACTTTCTAAATCCTGTCAATCAAGATAAAATGCCTGAAAATTTTTCAGAACTTAGAAACGAAATTCAAGAAAATATAAATAATTTAACCCAAGGATTGCCTAAGCCTGTTTATGAATGGTCTTATTACAAGCCCACGGTTCATCTTATTTCAGAATTTAGAGAATTTCCTTATAATGATGAGTATTTATCTATTATTCTAGACAATATACCTAAAGACAAAAATTTACAAAGATTACAAAATGAAGATGATGGTACGATAGTATCTTATTGTGATTACAACATACATACTAGAATTAGGAAAAAATATATCGATGAGAAAGAATTTATTGATATATATGTGAAATTTGAAGATAGAGGTGTTTGTATGCAATGATGTTCGTCTGTAAGATGCATGCCACCCACCGCCTGATGCATGGACATATTACTACAAGCAGAAAAAAGGCGATGTTTCCTTTGAGAATGTTAAGAACGATATGATAGTGTGCGGTTTTGAGAGTCCTTATACCAGTTACATATCCAATGATAAGCAAGGCACGCAATATGTAAATGCGACACTTTGTATGGAAAGCAAAGGATACCGCAATAGCTCCCTACCAAAAGGCGTATGCCATAGATACCCCGACAGTTCACCATGCCAAGCCCGACAGAACAAAAATCAGAGATAAATATTAGCCCATAGGTTGGGTAAAGCAAGAGCGATACCCAGCTTTTAACTTTCAACCCCTTTTTTACCTAGTCATCACACTCGCCCACACCTTATCCAGTCGTTTTGCCGAGACAGGCACTGCCGTTTTCATGGGTTGGGCGAACAGTTGTATGCGATATTCTTCCACCAGCCAGCGATATTCGGCAATCTTGGGGTCATGCACACGGTTTGCCAGTCGCTCCATATGTTCATCAAGCAGATACACCGCATCGGTGTCACCGTCTAGGTTGTTGGGCAGTCTGTCAAGGCGGATTTTTAGGGCATTAAGATAGCGTGGATAGGCTTGCCACACCGCAAAATCGGTGCGATAAATAAAGTCATTCAGCGACAAATCATCAAGCTGGTCTTCAATGTCGTCAATACTCTCGCCAAAAATCTCACGGTCAAGCATGAGCAGTTGCCCACGCACACCCTGCCATGTGGTATAAATCTCTTTTAGCACCTTTAACATCTCTTGCCCCACCGTCAAAAATTGTCCGCTTATCACGTCCTTGACCGCCCCAAACTCGCCTGCATTTAGGGGCAATTTGTCAAGCAAATCCCCCATACGCTCATCACGCACAAACCCTGCCACCTTTTCACGCACATGGCTATCAAAGGGTTTGGCGTATTTGTCAAAAGTCGCTTGTAATGTCGCATCCACCAGCACGCTTTTTAATTTTTCCAAATCGCCAAGCGGAGCAAACGCCATTTTAAAGGCTTTATCAATTTGGGACGTGAGCTGTTTTTGTTTTGCCCCAAGCGTCATCTTGACCAGCGACAGCACGCCTTTTTTGTGCATGGCTAACGCCCCTGCCAAGTCGCCAAACTCCACCACCGCCACCTTGCCCGTCTCATCAGGGCTTAGGGCAAAAAAGGCTTGCGTTACCATGCCCTTATGATGACGGGTTTTGATAAATTCAAAATGCTCGGGGAACGTATCATGAATGCCTTCGGACACGGTTTGTACTTGGGCGTGTGTGCGGTACTTGGCTTGCAATTTTTCCAAATCTCGCCCTTTTTCAATCACTCGCCCCTTGTCATCAAGCACGCAAATCAAGGGCTGTAAATATTTATCAATCTCATGAATCTTAAAATCGTCCGCCTCAACTTTTACGCCCATTCTAAGCAGGTTATGACAAAGCTGGTCAAGCAGTCCCACGCCATTGCCCTGCGTGAGCTTGTCCATAAGGGCGTGGGCGGTGTCAGGAATGGGGACGATTTTTCGGCGAATGTCTTTTGGCAAGGTTTTTAATAGCCCTGCGACAAGCTCAAATCGCCACCCTGCCACGCCCCACAATAAATCCACGCTGTCAAGCTGAGACAACGCCCCTGCCCCCACTTTTACGCTCACGCCGTCATCGTCCGAACTTGGGTCAAAGACATAGGACAAGGGGAATTTGACCGCCCCCACTTGCCAAAATTTGGGAAATTCTTGTCCGACATTGACGACATCGTTCACGACATCTTCATCTTTGAATTTTAAAAAGTCATCATCGCCCATTTTGCCAAGCCAATCTTCAAACGCCTTAGCGGACGCAATGTGGGGCGGAATTTTGTCATCATAAAACTCATACAGTCGCTCTTCGTCCACGAGTAAATCTCGCCGTCTTAGCTTGTCTTCGGTGTCGCCCACGTCTTTGATTTTTTGGCGATTGTGAGTCAAAAACGGCAAGGCTTTGGGGTATCGCTCGTCCGCTTGATTGTCCTGCACGCCCCCCACCAGAGCATCACGGATAAATATCTCACGGCTGGCTGGCAGGTCAATGCTTTCATAATTGACCAATTGTTTGTGAACAATAATCAGCCCAAACAGGCTAATTTGAGCATAGGCTTGCACTCGCCCTGCTTTTTTTGACCAATGCGGTTCAAAATAATGGTATTTTAAGAGATTTTTGCCCGCCGACAATATCCATTCAGGTTCAATCTTGGCAAGTGTACGCATATACACTTTTGAAGTTTCCACCACTTCAAAGGCAAGCACCCAATCTGTGCCTTTTTTGTGCAAGGTACTGGCAGGGAAAATGCGTGCCTTTTGGTTTTTGGTCATCAGATACTCGCCCACCGTGTCGGTTTTGTGAGCGACAAAGGATAACAGAGCGGTCAATAACGCCCGATGAATGCTGGTATAATCTTCGCTAAATTGCGGTTTGGTTTTGCCTTGTTCTTTTAGGCTTGCCAAAATGGCACTGTTTCCCACCTTGGCTTTTTTACCGCCTTTTAAGCCAATGCGACCTTTTGGGGTGTCTTTTTTATCATCAGCTTTTTTATCATTGGCTTTATTGTCAAGATTATCATTGTTATTATCGGCAATCTGATAACCCAAATCCGCCACCATTTGGGCAAGCTGTTCATGCGTTTTTTGCCATTCTTTGATACGGGGAAAGGACAAATAATGCTTTTTGGCAAAATTCTTGCGTCCGTTGCCTGTCAGCCTATCGCCCCCGTGCATTTCATGGGTGCTAAACAGTACGTTAAACAGTTCTACATAAAACAAAAAGTCCGAATTATCACGGCGGAACAAGGCGTGCTTTTGGTCAGCTTGCGACTGCTTGTCGGCAGGTCGCTCACGCACATCTTGCACGGCAAGGGCGGAGACGATGACGAGCATTTTGTCAAGACAGGCAAATTCATGCCCTGCAATGAGCATACGGGCAAGGCGTGGGTCTATCGGCATACGAGCCATTTTTTTGCCAATGTCGGTGAGAGCGGAGTGTTTTTGTTTGCCTGTTTGTCCTTTTAGGGCTTTTTTAAAGGCGGTTTTGGTTGGCACATCGGACAACGCCCCAAGCTCGTGCAAGAGCTTGCGACCGTCATTGACAAGGCGTAAATCAGGCGGTGTGATAAAGTCAAAATCCGCCACATCGCCTAAGCCCAAATGCTCCATTTGCAAAATCACGCTTGCCAAATTGGTACGCAAAATCTCAGGCTCGGTAAAAGGCGGACGACTGTCAAAATCTTCTTTTGAGTACAAGCGTATGCACACACCGTCCCCAATCCGTCCGCACCGCCCTTGGCGTTGGTTCGCCGCCGCTTGGCTAATCGCTTCAATGGGGAGTCTTTGAATGCGTGAGCGGTAATTATAACGGCTCACCCGAGCAAAGCCCAAATCTATCACATAGCGGATATTCGGCACGGTAAGAGCGGTCTCGGCAACGTTGGTTGAGATGATGATTCTGCGACCGCCTGTGGGGTTAAAAATTCGCTGTTGTTCGGCAAAACTTTGGCGAGCAAACAGGGGCAAAATCTGGGTATGGGGCGGTGCGTGAGCGGTCAAAATCTCCTGCATCTCACGAATCTCGGCTTCGGTACTGGCAAAGATGAGAATGTCTGACTGCGTGGGGTGTCCTTTGGTGCGTGCGTCTTCAAAACACTCGGCAACGGCAGACGTTAAGGCTCGGGGCAGTTTGTCTTCCATGTCGTCAAAAGCGTCATCGTCATGGCTTTTGACAATCTCATCAATGAGCGGACGGTAGCGGGTCTCCACAGGATAGCTTCGCCCTTGTACATTGATAATCGGCACATCGCCTTTGACCGCACTCTTAAAATACTCGGCAAAGCGGGCGGTGTCTAGGGTTGCTGACGTGATGATGACCTTTAAATCAGGGCGTTTTGGCAGTAGACGTTTTAGATAGCCCAAAATAAAGTCAATATTTAGACTACGCTCGTGGGCTTCGTCAATGATAATGGTGTCATAGCGTGTCAAAAATTTATCCGAACCCAGCTCGGCAAGCAAAATACCGTCCGTCATGAGCTTGATAAGGCTATCACGACTGCCCTGCTCGGTAAATCGCACCTTAAAACTCACCGTCTGCCCCAAGCTCTCGCCAAGCTCGTCTGCAATCCGCATGGCGACACTTCTCGCCGCCAAACGGCGTGGCTGAGTGTGTCCGATTTGCCCTGTCATGCCACGCCCTGCTAACATGGCAAGTTTGGGGAGCTGAGTGGTTTTGCCTGAGCCTGTCTCGCCTGCCACGATGATGACTTGATTGTCTTGTATCGCACGGATAATCTCGTCCGCTCGGGCGGTAACGGGCAAATCGGCGTTTAGCCTATCTTTTAAATCAGACGGCACGCTGTCCATGCGAGCTTGTACCGCTTGGGTAGAACGCTCTATGATAGTATCAAGCTGGGCTTGTTTTTTGGCTTTAATGTCGGCAGGGAAATTGCCACGCAATTCACGTTCTAAGCGATGAGCGATGTGGCGGTCTTTGGCGAGAAGTTGGGGGGTGTTGGGATTTTGGGTTGTATTTGGCATGAGTTTTGGCATTGTTATGTTATCATCAATGATTCTAAAAATCAGATAAATGGGGCTTATGCAAGGATTTACAAGCCGTGCCACTGGCATTAAGGATAATTTTCATACCGTTTGTAAACTTAGGCACACTTTTTGGTGTGGTTTTTAAAAAAATCGGCTATAATAAGCCATTTTTGGCAAAATTTTATATGATGAGCGAACTTAACGTTTTAGATTTGATTTTAGAAGCCAGTTTGCTTGTGCAACTGGTCATGGGATTGCTACTGCTCCTATCATTGATTGGTTGGGGGCTGATTTTTCGCCTATCCGCCAAACTCGGCAGTGCCAAACGCTTTGATAGCGATTTTGAAGCGTGGCTATGGTCAGGCAACACCCTTGCCAAACAGTATAGCTCAGTCGCCAATGAGCCTGAACGCACCGGCTTAGAGCAGGTATTTTTTGTCGGTTATGGTGAGTTTTTAAAAGCCCAAAAATCAGGGGCGGTGCGAGCGGACACCCTAGACAGTGTTGAGCGTAAATTTAAAGTCGCCATTGGCAAACAACAAGCTGTATTAGAACAAGGCTTGGCAACCTTAGCCAGTATCGCATCAGTCTCGCCTTATATCGGACTGTTTGGCACGGTGTGGGGGATTATGACCGCTTTTATTGAGCTATCTAGTGCCGAGAGTGTGAGCCTTGCCACAGTCGCCCCCGGTATTGCCGAAGCCTTGATTGCTACCGCCATGGGGTTATTTGCCGCCATTCCTGCCAGTCTTGCCTTTAACCATTTTAGTGCCAAGGCAGGGGCGTTGTATGAGTCTCGGGCGTTGTTTTGTGAAGAGCTGACAGGGGTATTTGCTCATGAATACACCATGGCACAGCGTACTGGTCAGAGTTAGGCGACATCATGAAAAACAGCTACGCACGTGCCAAAAAGCCCCTAAACAGCGAGATGAATGTCGTCCCTTACATTGACGTCATGCTCGTGCTACTCATCATCTTTATGGTAACCGCCCCCATGCTCACCACAGGGGTAGAAGTCAATCTGCCAAGCGAGAAAACCAGTAACATCACCAAAAGTGAGCTAACCCCTGTCATCGTCTCACTCACCAAAGACGGCGAGCTGTTTGTCAGTCATGAGCGAGCCATTGACCAAGCCATTAGTGAGAGTGAGTTGTCCGCCCTGCTTGCCGACATGGCACAGGCAAACATGGGAGACAGTGGCAGTCAGCTCCAAGTACTGATTAATGCCGACAAGGACAACGCCTATGAAGCGGTCATGCACGTCATGGCACTGGTGCAAGGGACAGGTGTTACCAAAGTTGGACTATTAAGCGGTCAAAGTAGCACAAGCAAGCAATCCACCAAAAAATAAAAAAATAACAACCTATCATGAACCAGCAAACCGCACGCCTAGACTTAGACAACATCGGCACCAAAGAGCCTAATCCCCTACTCTCGCTCGTGGGTAGCGTCGTGGTGCATGGGCTGATTGTGGCAGGGGTGCTGTTTGCCTACACCCAACAAAAACCCTTACCCGAGACCATCTCCTTAGAAGCAAGTCTAGTTACAGGGGACGACCTAGCAGGGGCGGAGTATGCCATTGCCACCGCCTTTGCCGAGCATCAAGCCCAGTCCCAAGCCCAAGCTGACACCCAAAGCACCGACACCACCCAAGAGAGTAATCGCAGTGCTCAGCTAGAAGCCTATTATGATGACCTTGCCGAGCGTGAACGTGCTTACCAAGCTCAAATGGCAGAGTACGCCAAAAGCCTAGATGAAGAGATACTCTCCGAAATAGAAATGCAAAGGCAAGCTATGGAAAACGAGAGACGTGAACGTGAGCAAGCGGTGGCAGAGCTACGAGAACGGGAGCGGAGCAACGATGAGATTGCTCGTGAAAACAGTCAAGCACTCAATGAAGTGCGTGAACGCCAATTACAAGAACTATCAAAACAAAACCAAGTCACCCAAAAAAGCCTAAGCGAAGGCGAACAGCTCATCAAGGACACCCCCACCACCCCCACCGTAGGACGTGGCGGGGCAGTCAGTGGGGGCAGCAGACGAAGCAGTAACCGTAACGAAGTCATCTCTGCCTTACAAAACCATATCCGCTCGCATTGGCGAGCTACTGGTAAAAACCAAACTTTGCAAGTCAAACTCAAAGTGGATGGCAGTGGCAACGTGCTAAACGTGCAAGTCTCGGGCGGTGATGAATATTTGCGTGAACAACTCAAAGACACCATTAACCGAGCCAGCCCACTCACACCCATTGTTGGCACCAATTATCGTGACTTGAATTTTAATTTTAAAATCAATTAGAATATATATCCCAAATATCATATTTTAAACATTTTTAAGGATACCCCATGAACATCAAAACCCCCTTATCATACCTAGCCCTAGCTGTCGCCCTAGTCGTGGCAAGCCCTGCTTTTGCAGTGGGTTACGGTTCTTTGAACAGTACAAGTAGCGACAGCGAGCTTAACTTTGACATCGACGTTGATGGTGTACAAAACCCCTATCAAATCGCCTTTATTCCCTTTGCTGGCGACAGCGTGGTCAGCAACACCGTCATCAATAACCTAAGCCACACCGAACTAAAAACCACCAGCCAAAACCTACCCCAACGTGCCTACTCATCTGCCGAGATTAGCCAAAACCTATCACATTGGCAAAACACTGGCTTTAACTATGTCGTGGTCGGACACGCCCAAAGTGCCACAGGGGGCAAAATCGCCATCGTCTTTGAAGTCATCGAAGTCGCCACAGGGCGTGTCATGCAAGGCTTGCAGACCCGATACAGCGACAACAACCCCAGTGCCTTACGCCACACCGCCCATGTCGTGAGCGATAAAATTTATGAAATCATCACAGGCGAACCGGGGGACTTTACAGGGCGTATCGCCTATGTCGAAGAGACGGGCGACCCACGCAACAAAACATCCACCCTAAAAGTCATGGATGCTGACGGACAAAACGTCCGCATCCTATTTAGCACGCAGGGTTCTATTTTTAGTCCTGCTTGGTCGCCTGACGGTCAGCGTATCGCCTACTCGGTACAAAAACCCAACGGCTTGCCAGTCATTCATCTGCAAAATGCCAACAGCAGTGGTGGCGGTCAAGTCATTACACCATTTCGTGGCAACAATCTGGGAGCATCATTCTCGCCTGATGGCACGAGCATTCTTTTCTCAGGCAGTCATGAAAATAACGACCCGTCCATCTATGAGCTACACATCGCATCAGGACAACTAAAACGCCTAACCAACATGACGGGGGCGGAGAACTCACCGCAGTATACCCCTGATGGGCGTTCGTTTATCTTTACTGCCGACAACGGCTCACGCACGCCACGCCTATATCGCTACAACATGAACACAGGACAAGCATCAGCCATTGGCGGTGCAGGGGCAATCCCCCGAGTCAGTCCAGACGGCAGTAAAATCGCCTACGTCTCAGGGCGTAGCCTAGTGGTGACAGGTGTCGGCACGATTGACACGACAGGCATTGATGAGTCAGCGAGCTTCTCGCCCAATGGCAATCGTATTGTCTATTCATCCTACAAAGGCGGGCGTGGACAGATGACCATCCGCTCTTTAAAAACAGGGCAGTCTTTGAACCGACCCCCAAAT
>NZ_MXAN01000029.1 GCF_002027545.1 Moraxella lacunata | reverse complement strand
TAGATTCAGGCTATCAAGGCATACAACAAACTCATGCAAATAGCCAACTACCAAAGAAAAAGACAAAACTTAAACCTTTAACCAAAGCAGATAAAAAAGCAAATCGCAAGTTATCATCCAAGCGAGTAACCAATGAACATGTCATTGGGAAACTCAAGTGTTTTAAAATCTTATCATGTCGCTACCGCAATCGCAGAAAAAGATTTGGATTAAGGGTGAATCTAATTTCTGCGATTTATAATTTTGAGCTGGGGTAGTTTGGAAAGAGGTCTATTTTAAACAAACAGACCCTGCTGTTATTGACACGGCAAAGTTTTTATTATCAAAAAAATATCGTGGGTGGCAATGCGTTAACGCTAAAAGATTTAAATGGAAATCCCATTGTATTTAGCAAATGGAAGCTCATCAGCAAAACGCTTATCCAAAGGCATGATTATGTCTATGAAAATTTGGTGGAAAAACTAGACAATGCTTCTTCTATTGATAAAGGTTTTATTGCCAAACCTATTCCACCTGATTATCCAGAAATCTATTTTTTGGAAATAAGTGAGCAAGAAAATGAAATTTGATGTCATTAAAGATGTGAATTTAGAAAGAAATCTAAATTTATTTGAAAGTTTATATAATGATAATAAATCTCTTTCCAAACTAAAAATAAACCCTTATAAGTATTGGGGTTGAAGTTTTTAAAAATCCATAAAAATCAGGGTTTGGAAAGAAGTCTAATGTGTTAGATTGTCTTGATATGTTAAATAGTGATGACAATTTAACAAAAGAAGTAATCAACAGGGTCTTGGATTTGTTTTCTAGTGATATTTGGTCTAATCCGAATATCAAGTTTTTGGATAATAATTGTAAATCTCAAATATTTATGAGTGAAGTAATTAAAAGACTGGATAACGGATTAGAAAGACAAATCCCTGATAGAAAAACTCGTATTAATCATATTTTAAAAAATTAGATAATAAATGAAAGCTGTAATATCGGTTTTGATGTAACCATAAATAAAGGTAATTTATAAATGGAAAATTCAAACTTTCAAATAGACAGCAACATCACAAAAGACCTAGATGCCATTCAACAAGGTCAATTATCGCTATTTGAATTGGGCTATAACCCTGATGTATTGGACTGTTTATCCAGCCTGTCTAATGATGAGATTTTCACATCGCCAAAACTTGCCAATCAAATGCTGGATTTATTGCCGTCTGAGATTTGGTCAAATCCAAAGGCGACATTCTTAGACCCTGTATCTAAATCAGGCGTTTTTTTAAGAGAAATCGTCAAACGCTATTTTAAAAAATCAAGTTTTTGGAAGTACTGCCACGTATGTAGGTAGCTTTGACCGATATTTGCATAAAAACTCCTTTGCTGGTGAAAGGAATTATTTTGCCAATTTTAAAATATTTCTGGCACCAAATAGTACAATGACAAAGATAATCATGCCAATGATTAAATCAGGATAGCTAGAATGAGTCAATAACGTCAATGCTCCCGCCGCTATCACACCGATATTGATGATAATGTCATTGGATGTAAAAATCATGCTGGCTTTGATATGGATTTCTTTATTTTGATTTTTGCTCAGTAGATATAAGCACAGCCAGTTTGCAATCAATGCCAAAAATGCCGTGCCAATCATCAGTTGATAATTGGGCAGCTGCTCAGCACCGATAAAACGCCTAATCACTTCTATCACCCCAAATAACGCCAATATTATCTGCGTTATCCCCGCCAAAAATGCCACGCGTTTTTTATACGCCAGCGTCATACCAATGGCTGATAGCGCCAATATATAGACAAAGCTGTCCGCCAGCATATCTAGACTATCAGCAATCAGCCCCATAGAATTAGCAAAAATACCAACCGAACACTCTATGATAAAAAACACAAAGTTAATCATGAGCACTTGATATAATAATCTTTTTTCTAAGCGCTCATCAGACTTGTTAAACACTATCTTATCAACAATCACTTCGGTGGAAATGATATGACTATCAAAATTAAGCGGTTCAAGTACTTGTAAAATCATTGTATCTTGGTTATCGTGATAGACGGTTAAGCACCGCCCAGCAATATCAAACTGTAATTCATAAATATCAGACACATCTTTTAAACGCATGCGAATGAGCTGCTCTTCGGACGGGCAGTCCATTTTAGCAATGTTAAAAATGGTCTTTTTCATCTATTTAGTTCCTTTTGAAATTGGATTATATGACAAACCCAACTTACGAAAGACTGTAGAAGGTGTATTGTATCGAATGAAAGTAGGCTTACCATGGCGAGACCTACCCAAATATTTTGGGAAACACAATACAGTTTACAAAGCTTTCAACCGTTGGTCAGCCAATAACAAGCTCATTTTACTGTTTAACAAAGTAATAGACCAACCAGGCATGGAATGGGTCTTTATTGATGGTAGCTACATCAAAGCCCATCAACATAACAGTGGAGCAAACCCTAAAGACCAAGCGATTGCTAAAAGTTGTGGGGTAATACAACTAAAATACATTTAGCCGTTGATGTTCATGGTAATCCAATTACCTTTATCATCACTGATGGCACAACCCATGACATCAAAATGGCAAAAGACTTGGTAGATAAAGTTGATTTAACCAATGTTGTCATGCTAAGTGCTGATAAAGGCTATGATTCACAATTAAAGATTATCGAGCGATTGCCACACGCTTTGATAAGCTAAAAAGAAACTTTGAAAATAATGTGGCTCTAGCCTTTGCTTATCAATGGATTAAAATATGAATGTTCAACAGACTCTAGTAATCCGTTCGCCCTGAGCTTGTCGAAAGATGGCAGAAAACCGTTATGGTTCAACTTAGCTCAGAGCGAATGATCTTCTTTAATTTAGGGTTTTACAAGAAGTCTAATATAAAGATATTAACCTTTGATTTTTTTGATGCTAGCCACTCGGCAATCTTTGTGCATGATCTCGCTGGCAGGGTCTTGAATGCTTGCCAAACCTACTCTGTGGTAATTACCAAGCGTTAGAGCATCCACACCGAGTGTGTAGCTGTCTTCTTGACCAAAGAAAGTACCTGACACGTCTGAACGGGCAAGATTGATGGGCATGAAGCGATTTTTGCCACCAACAACTGCCTCAGCATAAGTTGGTTGGCTTTGCTCATTAAAGCCATATTTGACTGTCAATCTACCACCTGTGGCACAGGTATAATTTACTTGACGCACTTTTGTGGTATCTCTGACGGCTTGTTTGTGGTCTAAGATATCACTTGCGTGCGAAACAGTAGCAACCAATGCTAGGGCAGGAACAAGAGCCTTTAAAAATTTCATGATTTCTCCTTGGAAAATGAAAAGTGTTTAATAAAATCACCTTAGATGTTAGGTATCCTAAGTTGATTGCATTAATATATCATCAGCTCATTTAGAATAATACATTATAATAGTAAAGAATTGTTAAAAATTTGATAACATCATTGCTTTTTTAGCGTCTATTCAATGAATTTTATCGTTTTTGACATATTTTGTTACATTTTAAAACCCAATCACATACTTTAAAGTTTGGTATGATGGATATTTTACAACCCATGTTAACCAAATAATCAGTTCAACCTAAGGATAAACATGATCTGTAATACCGCCTTTGACGTGGATTTGGCAGACCGCTACTATATTGGCATGATGAGCGGAACAAGTCTTGATGCCCTAGATGCTGTGCTGTGCGACTTTGACGGTGATACGCCCAAAATTATTGCCACTCATAGTAAGCCCTTTTGTAACAAATTGCGGGGGATTTTGCTTGCCTTATGCACACCCAATGGCACAGCAAGCCTTGCGGTGGGGGAGTTTGACCGATTTAGCGAGCTTGATTTTTGGGGCTTGGCAAGCCGTCTGTATGGCGAATTTGCCAGTGAGATTGTTAATGAACTTCTTGCCAAAACCGAGCTCACCGCCGATGACATCACCGCCATTGGCTGTCATGGGCAGACGGTGCGACATCGTCCCGAGTGGCGGTTTAGCCTGCAACTGCTTGACCCTAATATCCTAGCCGAACGCACAGGCATTGCGGTGGTGTCGGATTTTAGGAGACGGGACATGGCGGTGGGTGGTCAAGGAGCTCCCTTGGTGCCTGCTTTTCATCAAGCCATTTTTGAGCAGGGTGAGACAGCCAATGACAGCCAAACCGTGATTTTAAATTTGGGTGGGATTGCTAATATCACCGTACTGGGCGATGATGTAACAGGCTATGATACAGGCGTGGCGAACCTGCTTATGGACGGCTGGATATACCGCCATCAAAGAGTCAGCTATGACAAACATGGCGACTGGGCAAAATCAGGGGTGGTGGATTTTGCCCTGCTTGATAAGCTCATGACTCACCCTTTTTTGGCACAATCCACCCCCAAATCCACAGGACGAGAAGCCTTTAATATGGCGTGGCTTGATGAGATACTCATTGATTTTGACATCACGCCTGTGGACGTGCAAGCGACTTTGTGCGAATTTACCGCTCTATCGGCAAGCCGTGAGATTGCCAAATTTGCCAAAACTCACAACACACTCTACGTCTGCGGTGGCGGTGCGTATAACGCTCATCTACTGACACGGCTTGGTTATCACCTACCCACCTTCACCATACACACCACTGATAAGGTGGGAATCAACCCCACTTGGGTGGAAGCGGTTGCCTTTGCGTGGCTGGCTCGCCAAAATATGCTCATGCAAACAGGCAACCTACCTGCCGTAACAGGAGCAGAAAAAGGCGTGGTGCTGGGCGTGGTGTGTTTTGGGTGATATGGTATTTTATAGATATTAACTCTATTCTCAACTTTGTATAAGTGATGGATTTATCAAGGGCGAATGTGATTCGCCCC
>NZ_MXAN01000028.1 GCF_002027545.1 Moraxella lacunata | reverse complement strand
CACCATGAAGTGGAAAAGCCACTGTACAGGGGGTAGGCAATCGGTTCGTAATGTCTTGTACAATGCCACCAATGTGGCAAGACAACATGAACCTAAATTTAAACAGTTTTATGAGCGTTTGATAAACAAAGGCAAACCATTTAAAGTTGCCATCAACGCTTGTATGCGTAAACTTCTAACCGTCATTAACGCCATTGTCAAAAATGACAGTGTGTGGCAGGCAGATTATCATCTACGTTGTTGTTAATCTGCTGTGTTGAATGATTGTTGAAGGCTGTGTCTTTTTTATGGGATACAGTTGCTACTGTCATTGGTGTATTTTGAAGTTAAATGACTATAAAATAAATTGATTAAAAAAAATTATTGTACTTAAAATATTTTGAAAAATTGAAAAATTGAAAAATTGAAAAATTGAATTGGGCGAATATGATTCGCCCCTACATACTCAGATGAATTAAATTTAACATTTATCTGACCTTTTTAAAGCCTTATCTAGTGGTACACTCTACAAAATGAAAAAGTGCTACGGTTTCCGTTCGTGGTGAGCTAAGTCGAACCATGACGGAAACCGACCCGCAGGCATAGCTCAGGGTGAACGGTTTCCGTAGCAAAATTCAATTTTATTAGCTGTAAAACAAACTTCCTGTAAACCCTAGTTTGACATACTTTTTGGACTAATGCCTTTATTGAATATAAAATAATAAAGGCGAATCGCTCCGCCTTTATTTATGGATTTAAGGTTTTTACCGCCAGTTTTAACGATTTGGCAAATGCTCTTTGACGTCTTTGGCAAATTGACGTAATACGTCCACCGTGCTGTCCCAATCTAAGCAACCGTCCGTTACCGATTTGCCGTATTCCAATTGGCTTAGGTCGGCAGGGATATTTTGGCGACCGCCTTTTAGGTGGCTTTCAATCATGAGACCCATGATAGATTTGTTGCCTTTTTGGATTTGCCCTGCGATGTTTTGGATAACCATGGGCTGTAAGTAGGGGTCTTTGCCAGAGTTGGCGTGGCTGGCGTCTACCATGATTTTGCCGTTGGTTTTGCCACGGGCAAGCTCGTTTTCGGCGGCGGCGATGGCGGTTTCGTCATAGTTGGGCTGGTCGTTACCGCCACGAAGTACCACATGGGCGTATTTGTTGCCTTTAGATTTGATGATAGACACTTGTCCGTCTGATGACAAGCCTAAGAAACTATGCCCTGAGCTGACCGCCTGCATGGCATTGACCGCTACGGTCATGGAGCCGTCCGTACCGTTTTTAAAACCGACAGGGCAAGACAAACCACTTGACATCTCACGGTGGGTTTGTGATTCGGTGGTTCTGGCTCCGATGGCTGACCAGCTAATCAAGTCTTGCATGTATTGGGGGGTGTTGGGGTCAAGGGCTTCGGTGGCACAGGGTAAGCCTTTTTCGTTTAATTCCAAAAGTAGCTTACGAGCCATGCCAAGCCCTTTTTCGATGTCAAAGCTGTCGTCCATGTTCGGGTCATTGATAAGCCCTTTCCAGCCTGTGGTGGTGCGTGGCTTTTCAAAGTATACACGCATGACGATGAACAGCTCGTCTTTTAGCTCGTCCGCCAACACTTTTAATTTGTCCGCATACTCATGAGCGGCGGCAACATCATGGATAGAGCAAGGGCCAACGACAACCAAGATACGCTTGTCCACGCCGTCCAAGATGTCTTCGATGACCTTGCGACCGTGTAGCACGGTGCTAAATGCTTGACTAGATAGGGGGTAGGTGCGTTTTAGTTCGGCGGGGGTGATTAGGGGTGTGATTTTTTCAATATTCACATCATCAATTTCTGTATGGTGGGTTAAAAAAGACATAATACCTGCCTGTATTTATTGGGTTTGGTCAAAGGGGTATTATGCACAGTTTTACACCGTTTGACAAGATGAAAAGTGAGAAAAAGGGCAAAAATTTTAAAAATAGTTTATGGATTTTTATAAATTGATAATTTATGGTTATTCTTGAAAGATAAAAAAGTTGTGTTATAATTGTATTGACAAATTTATAGACAAATAGGTATATTATGGCAACTATCGTGGCTCGTGTGGACGATGACCTAAAAGCCCAATCATTTTTGGCATTGCAAGAACTTGGCGTGACACCGTCCGAGCTTATCCGCCAAACCTTGCAATATGTGGCTTATCACAAAAAAATACCCTTTAAGACGGTGGTTTTGACCGATGAAGACAGTGAGCTTTTAGCCCTTGCCAAAGAACGCCTTGATAATCCTGCCCCACGCATCAAAGTCAGTTTGGACGAGTTTTAATGTGCGAATTAATGTATGAATTAGAATTTGACGAGCGAGCCTTAAAAGAATGGCAAAAACTGGGCGACACCATAAAATGCAGTTTAAAAAGAAATTGGCTAAGGTATTATATACTCGTTTAACTTCAAAATACACCAGTGTAGGGGCGTGTTGCACACGCCCTTGATGATATATTATGTTTATAGGGCGTGCTCAGCACGACCCTACAAAACATTTTTCAAAATGTAGAATTGGTGCGAATTGGGGTTAATTTACTACAAAATCCGCACATCATCGCCAATCGCCTAAGCGGTGGACAAAATTTATACAAAATCAAATTACGCTCGGCAGGTTATCGCCTTGTGTATCAAGTTGAAGATGATAAAGTGGTGGTGTTTGTCATCGCGGTGGGTAAGCGTGAGAAAAATGCTGTCTATGACACCGCCGAAGAACGGCTTGCCGAACGTCAATCGGACAATCAAGACACGCAATCTGCCAAATAACCCTTTTGCCCAATGCCCTCAAATGTGCTATCATAGTCCCATTTTAGTTTTGAGAATGACAATGACCACGCCCACGTATTCTGAGATTTTATCCGTTGTTGCCGATGATTTTGCCGTCATGGACAAGCAGGTTTTTGGCTCGCTAAAGTCCAAAGTTCAGCTCATCATGAAGGTGTCCGATCACGTCATCAACGCAGGCGGTAAGCGTATGCGACCCTTGATGACCTTGCTTATCTCACGCATGATAAAGGATGAGCAGTACAAGCCAAGCCTAGAACTTGGGGCGATTACTGAGATGCTCCACACTGCCACGCTCGTGCATGATGACGTGATTGATGAGTCTGGCATGAGACGGGGGCGACCGACCGCCAACGCCACTTGGAACAACGCCACGGCTGTGCTGGTGGGCGACTATCTTATCGCACGCTCGTTTAACCTTTTGACGGGTTTTGGCGACATGACGTTGTTAAAGCTGTTCTCGGATGGGACGTGCGACATTGCCGAAGGCGAAGTGTTACAATTACAACACCAACACAACATTGAAACCACCGAAAGCGATTATCTACAAATCATTGATGGCAAGACTTCACGGCTTTTTATGATGGCGTGTGTGAGTTCGGCTTTGCTTCATGGTAAGCATGATGATAAAGAATTGCTTGCCAATTTGTCCGATTTTGGGCAACATTTTGGCAATGCCTTTCAGATGATTGATGACGTGCTAGACTTTATGGGTGACAGCCAAACGATGGGCAAAAATCTGGGCGATGACCTAGCTGAAGGTAAGCCGACTTTGCCGATTATCAAAACCTTAGAAATCCTAAAACAGTCTAATAGCGATGACTATGACAAGTTAAGAATCGCCGTACAAACAGGCAAAACAGACAATGCCGAGACGCTCATCGGCTTGGTGAAATCATCAGGGGCGTTGGAATACTGTAAAAATCGGGCGTTGGACGAAACTCGCCTTGCCCAAACGGCTCTCATGAAACTGCCTGATAACAAATACCGCCATGCGTTGTATCAATTGACCCAATTGGCGAGTGCTAGGCTTGTGTGATTTTTTTTAAAACCACTGTTATTTAATGGTGGTTTTTTTATGATTGGGTGTTTTTGGTAAATAACCAATATTGATGATTGTGGGTTATTTTTAAAATCTTTTGCGTGTCTTTTTGATAAATTTCATAATCACCATTTAAAATAACAGTATGGATAATGTTGTCATCTAAATCTTTAGGTAGTGGTGAGCAAGCCATTTCAGTTGTTGGTAGGCTACCTTGAATTTTTATGCCCGTCTTGGTGAGTACAAATTCACCATCCATGCTGTTGCAATTATTGGGCATGTATATCCAATGATTGTCTAATTCTACACTTTTTTCAAAAATCAATATAAAATCATCTTTTTTAACAATCGGCAAATTTAGGCTGTTAAAATTTATATCACTTACTACAATCAATCACCACTTATTGGATATATTTTCATAAGTTAACGCTAATTTTTGCCAATCACTAGATTTTAGGGAGCTTAATAATTCATCATTGGTTGGTAATGCTGGCGGTGGTTTGTTGTTATCTTTGTTGCCATTGGTGATATTGACATCATGTTCAATCGTGTTTTTGGAATTTTGATTGTGATTGGTGCAGGCAGAAAGTAACATTATGAATAAAAGAATAGAAATTTTTATGTTTATCATGCTGTGTCCTTGTTAAGTTTGATGCTTTATTATCACACATCATATTGATGATTTCAAATGGAGAATTGGATAAAAGGGCGGACATCTTGGTTAATTTGATGAACAACCCTTCACGCCACTTGACAAACGCCCAATCATGGTTATAATATCACGGCAATTTGTAACAAAATATTTCATCCATGATTTTTCTAATCTCTGCCATTTGTGCCAGTGTGTTGGTGTCTATTTTTTTAAAAGTGGCACGCCGTCAAGATATTGATATTGCCCAAGCCATTTTGATGAATTATATCACCGCCATTATTTTATGTATTTTTTTATTAAAGCCCAGTGTTAATATTGGCGACATCATGGCAAATGGGGCATTTATCGTCATCGCCTTGGGCGTGCTGTTGCCGAGCGTATTTATCATCATGGCAAAGGCGGTGCAATTAGTCGGCATTGCCAAATCGGACGTGGCACAACGTTTGGCGTTATTTTTGCCGATATTGGCGTCATTTACCATTTTTAGCGAAAGTCTAACGCTTGCCAAAGGCGTGGGTATTATATTGGCCTTTTCATCACTCATTGCCCTAACTTATAAGCCCAATCCAAAAAACAGCCACGCCAAAACGGATAATTCATTAAATATCAAAAACACCGCCCTGATATTAGGCGGGGTATGGGCAGGCTATGGCGTGATTGATATTTTATTTAAACAAATGGCAAAATTGGGCAATGCATTTCCTAATACGCTACTGATTAGTTTTATATTGGCATTTGTCTTATTGTTTATTTATCTAATAATCAATAAAACCAAATGGCAGGGTAAAAGTTTGATTAGTGGGATTTTGCTTGGGGCATTAAACTTTTTTAATATTTTATTTTATATCAAAGCACATCAAGCCTATAAAGATGACCCAACCTTGGTATTTGCCGGCATGAATATCGGCGTGATATGCTTGGGAGCGGTTGTGGGGTTATTTATTTTTAAAGAAAAAATCTCAAAAATCAACGGCATGGGAATTGTCTTGGGCGTGTGTGCGGTGTGGTGTTTGTTTTATTTGTCTTGATTGAAATAATTTTAAATATCCCATTTTCAACTTTATGCAAGTGACTGATTTATCAAAG
>NZ_MXAN01000027.1 GCF_002027545.1 Moraxella lacunata | reverse complement strand
TTATTTTTTAAATAAAACTATCTCATGCTTTATTCTCAGTGTTTTTAAAATACCCATAACAACCCCATCAAACCCATCGTAAAATTAGACCCGCACCTAATCATTTTTTTTTAAAAATTTTTATATTTTCATTCTCATAACTATTGTCATCGCTCTGTAACTACTCTATAATAGACTTCTTTCCAAACCCTGATTTTTGTAGATTTTTAAAAACTTCAACCCCAATACTTACAAGGGTTTATTTTTAGTTTGGAAAGAGATTTAATGCATCAAATGAAATCACATACACTCTACAAAATGAAAAAGTACCACGGTTTTTGTTTGTGGTGAGCTAAGAACCCGCTCACAATCTTTTCAACAACGCAATAAAAGCTAAATTCACAAACTGTAAGCTTGTATTTAAGTATCGCTCGAAGTTTTTCCAAAGCCTTCTATTTTGACCCATTTTTTTAAGACATTATCAAGAATGCTTTTACCATTGTCATCAAGTTCACGCCATTTTTGATGGTAGCAATGAACGGTTCGCCATTGTATAGGTCTATTGTCCTAGGCTTGGTCTTTTTTCTGGCACTTTGTAGCAATGGACGTATGTGTTTAAATTGTTCTTGTGTGATGTCACCTAGATAGGCTTTTCTCATGGTGAATGATTTGGTTGGTGGTTTGGTTTATTGGGGCGTATTTTTTGATTGTGAATGGGTTCTAAGCCTAAGCTATGACTATGCAGGCAGTGAGCACACAGACAGCAGTCAAGTGAAACTTGGGCTTGTGAGTCGGTTTTAGGTATTGCCGTCATGATGTATGTCATGGCGGTATCGCTTGGTTATGCAATTTACAACCAAAAACCTTGTTAATCTTATATTAACAAGGTTTTAAAATCATGATATGCCCTTATAAAATGAATCTTGACACCAATTAATTTGACATACCGATGAACAGTACAAACGCACAAGTCGCCACTTTGTTGGAACGCTTGCACCAACCCCCCAAAAATAACGCATTTTATGAGCTGATAAAGACCATTAACTTTGATTATGGTGAAAATAGCATTGAGCAGATGGCTTATTTTTTGGATGAATTGGCAAAAAAATATGATTTGGATGCACTATTTACCAAAAAAACCTTTCGCCCACTTTGCTTGACATTTGCCGCATATTTGGGGGAATATTTGGCAAGATACACCCACGAGCCGATTCTTTGGCTTACTTATGATGAAGCACAGCAAGCCATTCGGGATAAAAATCAGTCTCATGGCACGGATTTTGCCTTGAAGAAGGTCTTTGAAAATTCTTTGATTGCCCAAATCGGAGAGCATATCTTTTGTCAGCCACTGCTTGCCATCAAAGATCATTTGACGCATCAAAATCGTTTGGATGTTTTTGTCAAATCGATGACGGGGGTGATTTTTAAAAGCCAAGAGGTCAGTATTTACTTAGAACCGAACCGAGTGGCTTATTTATATTTGGCAAAACTAAAAAACCAAAAACTCATCGATGATACATTTGCTTTTTTTGATGACATTAAGCACATCGATTTTGATTATTCTTTTGAAAGCATTGTTCGCTTGGATGGTGCTTTATCAACCATCAAAAAAACCCATCAACTAAATCAAGCAGTCTATCAACAATACGCAGAAAATCACGGATTTGAGAAATTGCTGTATCTGCTTAATTTCTACGTTGGTGCAACCTTTGCCAAACTTTTTAAAAGCACTTTGTCGTGGCTCAACTACCAGCAACTCACCGAGCAGTCGCCATCAAAACTACCAAAGCGTATCGAATATCAATTTATTGCCAATTTTAATGACGACCATCATGCCATCATGATGACGATTAATACGATGTTGTTTGACTTGGATTCGGATTGCCCCAACAGTCTTGTGGCGTTTTATGAGCTGATAAAACCAACATCACAGGTTGTGATTACCGAGCAAAGACAAAATAGCCATCATGAACTCATTCAAAAACTGCCAAAACCTTGGCAGTCTGCCTTTAAGGTGGCGGGTGCCATGCTGGCGAAGGGGTTGGTGAGTATTTATGAGAGTAAGCCTGTGGTGCCGTCCTGCTTTAAATACGAACTTCAATCCAAGCAAAGCAAGTTTGTAGATATCGATGATGATAATCCTTTGATAAAGCTAAATGAGTTGTTGCAAAATAACCCTGACAACTCGCCATGTATGGTCGGTGCTTGTGACGTGCTGGTATCGACAGACATGGGTAAGACGGATGCCTTGATGATTCATATCAAGTTGTATCATAAGCCTGTACTGGATTTGAAGTTGGTTATGCCTTATCGGACAAGGCGACATATTGGTGGTTTTTGCTTTTTTCCCATCAGTTTTTATGAGTTTGACTTACTAGAGGTGCTAAAAACTCAACCACATTTGGTGACCACCATCGCACTTTTGATTTATGAATCCTTAGAATTTGAATTAAATCAAAACATGGCTCATTTGTATGCATCTGGCTTTGTCAATGAAAACAATTTCTTTGCCAACATACAAGAGGAGCAGTCGTTGGTTGTGTTGGCGGATAAAGTAGAGTTGTCGTTATTGCCTTTATACACCCCTGAGGAGATGGCAAAAAGGGAAGAAGAAAAGAGCTACATTGGTGCCTTTGATGTCATCAACAGATTGGCACCAAACCAAAGAGAATATCTGCAAGTCATCGCCCCAGATTGGCTGTTAAAGGACGTGCTTGGCAGTCAGCTTGCACACATGCCAACCTTGTATCGACGAGGTAGGATAGTGTGGGCATCCTTGATATGGGCGAATCATCAGATTTTTAGCCAAGGAGAAGAAAGTTGTGCCGGAGAGGTGATTTTTGACCCTAGGGGGCGGACATCGCTTGATGAGTTGCGTGCTTATGGCGAGATGTTATATGCTCTAAAAGGTTCCACGCCCAAAGAGCCTGACCAGTTGGTTTATGCCCGTCATCTGACACAGGAGAATTCTCGGGTGTTTGGCATGCCTTATCCAAAAAGCTTGGATAATGTTGAGCTGTCGGTGAGTAGCGTATGGTTTTATAGACGACATCTACCAAATGGCATGTTGTCGGACACAGTATTTCCCATCATTATCAGTGAAGATACAAAGGGGCGGGTCATGGTGTTGCCATCAAGACTGTGGGAGGGCAAATTTTATCAGGCGTGGCTACAACGTGCCAAAAATAAGTTTGGGGAGGCTCATGATTTACTGCCCCAAATCGAAGAGCAGGAGCGGTATAGCTCGTACATACTAGGTCAGGGCAGAGAGGCACATATTTTTCCAAAATACCATGAAATTTTTGATGAATGATTTGATGGATAAAAGAATGAGATGACAAAACGGCAAACCAAGTTGCCGTTTTTGTTATTTTTGGATGGGATTGTAGCGTTTATGCTTATTAAATGAGTGGTCAAACAAGCGAAACAGTGCCAATATTATCCATGAAATCATAAGATAAATAATACCTGCGGCAAAATAAATCTCTAAGGTCAGGTACGTCTTGGCAATGATGACTTTGGAGGCGTACATCAAGTCCATGACCGTGATGGTGCTTGCCAGTGCCGAGCCTTTGAGCATAAAAATCACTTCGTTGCTGTATGCGGGTATCATAATCCCAAAGGCACGGGGCAGGGTAATGCGGGTAAATTTCTGTACAGGCGACATGCCCAAAGCGTCCGCTGCTTCTAGCTCGCCACGGGGAACTGCCTGTATCGCCCCACGCACAATCTCAGCGACATAAGCGGCGGTGTTTAGCGTAAAGGCGATGATGGCACACCAGTAAGCTTGACTAAGCACAGGCTTCCACAGTACGCTCTCTTGAATGGCTTTAAACTGCCCGAGGCCATAATAAATCAGAAAAATCTGCACCAGTAGGGGCGTGCCACGAAAAAAGAAAATATATAAAAAAGGAAAAACCTGCACCAAAGGGTTTTTGGAGAGTCTAAGCAGTGCCAAAACCACCCCAAAAATCAGCCCGATGATACTGGATAATGCCACAAGCTCCAAGGTGGTAATGGATGCTTTTAGAAGTTCGGGAAAATGCGTGATAATCGCTTGCCAGTTCCAACTCATGCGTTTGCCCCCGTATGTTTTTGTCTAAGCAATTTCTGGGCGTAACGTTTGGCAGGATTGGCTCGCCATTCGCCAAAGCTGATACAGGCAGTAACGACCGCTGTTAGGCACAGATAAACGAGAGCTGCCACAAGATAAAAGGTAAAAGGCTCTTGGGTGGACTGAGCGGCACGAGATGAATAATAAATCAAATCTTTAAGTCCGATGAGCGAGACAAGGGCGGTGTCTTTTAATAGCACTAAAAACAAATTACCCAAACCAGGTAAGGCAACGACCCACATCTGTGGTAGGATAATGCGAAAAAAGGTCTGAGCAGGTCGCATGCCCAGCGACTGAGCGGCTTCCCACTGTCCTTTGGGAATCTCTTGGATTGCCATGCGAAACACTTCGGTAGCATACGCCCCAAACATGACCGATAGGGCAGCCACACCCGGCCAAAAACTGCCAATATCAATACGTCCGCCATACCCAAAGACTTCTTTGGCAAAAAACGACACGATGATGTCACCGCCAAAATAGATGGCGAACACCACAAGTAGTTCGGGAATGCCACGCACCACCGTTGTGTAGATGTTGGCAAGGCTTTTAAACAGCCAGATATTAGAGAGCTTGGCAGTTGCCCCCAATAGCCCGAAAATCAAGCCGAAAATCAGGCTCGTTACGCCCAATTTGACGGTCAAAATCGTGCCTTGCCAAAGTAAATCGGTGTATCCGTGGAGTTCTAACATGGTGTGGCGGTCTTTGTGGTTATTGTGTTGATGGCTGCTCAATAAAAATAGACAAGGCTTGCTTGTCTATTTTGGCTGTATTGCTTTGTTAAGGGGTAACCTTATCAAAGGGGTAAAATAGAACAAAACGCTTATTCTATCAAAAATCGTAACAATATACAAAGACTTTATTTTTGTGTTTAGAGTAAATGGCAAAATCATTTGATACCACCAAGTGGTTTGATGGTGTTCATTATTAAATAAATTTAATAAATTCAAGAAGTTATTCATGTGGCATGATTACTATTTTTTGCTTACGATGCTTGCTGTTGTAAAAGAACTATGTTATGATGAAAATTATTTTTTAATTTGGAGGTGTTAATGAAAGCGACAGAAACATTGCTATTAAACTTTTTTAAAAACTCCACTCAGTTTGTTATACCAATTTATCAACGTCATTATTCGTGGACAGAGATTCAATGTCAGCAACTATGGGATGATATTATGCATGTTGGGACAGATAAAAAGATCGGCGGTCATTTTGTGGGTTCGGTTGTTTATGTGCATCAAGGTATTTATCAAGTTAGTAATAAAAATCAGTGCCTGGTAATTGATGGACAGCAACGTTTAACAACATGTACATTACTATTAACGGCATTGGCAAATCATCTAAAAGAAAATAATTTGGGCGAAATTTCTAATGGGTGTTCTTATAAGAAGATAAGAAGTTACTATCTACTTAATGACTTGGAGGAGGGGGAGTGTTATTACAAATTACTATTGTCGCAAGCTGATAAAGATACTTTAATGGCAATATTGGATGATGCACCTTTATCTAATAATGCCAGTCATCGCATTCAAGAAAATTATGAATTTTTTAAAAAACAGATAAATCAATTTAAAGATTTATCAGTAATTTGGCAGGGTTTAAATAAGTTGTTAATTGTTGATGTATCTCTTGACCGTACACAAGATAATCCCCAACTGATTTTTGAGAGCATGAATTCCACGGGATTGGCACTGAGCCAAGCAGATTTAATCCGTAATTACATACTAATGGGATTGTCACAAGACGAACAAGAAAGACTTTATAAAAACTATTGGCGAAAAATGGAATTATTATTTGGTCAAAAGGCATACAGTCAGCATTTCGATGGATTTATGCGTCATTATCTCACTGCTAAAAAATCTTTAATTCCCAACATTAACAAGGTCTATGAGGAGTTTAAAAAATTTGCCAAACAAGATTTTGCTAGTGATATGCATGAGCTTATCAAGGATGTTTATGAGCATGCAACTTATTATGCCAATATTGCTTTAAACAAAGAAAGTGATGATGTTTTAAAAAGATCATTTTTAGATTTAAAGGAATTAAAGGTGGATGTTGCGCTTCCATTTTTATTAAATGTTTATCATGATTATCATAAAAATATCATTACCAAAGATGATGTGCATCAAATAATACAGTTGATAGAGAGCTATGTATTTCGCCGTGCAGTCTGCGACGTTAGGACAAACTCATTAAATAAAACATTTGCTACGCTATACAAATCCTTTAAAAAGGATAATTATTTAAAAAACTTGCAAATATATCTAATGAGCCTAAAATCATATAGACGTTTTCCAGATGATAAAGAGTTTAAATCTTGTTTAATGGAACGTGATATGTATAATTTATCTCGTTGTAATTATTTATTAAGAAAATTGGAAAATTATGGTAAAAAAGAAAAATCAGATACCGCCAATTATAGTATCGAGCATGTTTTACCACAAAATGAAAATCTATCTATATATTGGCAAATGGTATTGGGTGATAATTGGCAGGAGATTCAAAAAATTCATTTACATCGTTTGGGAAATCTAACGTTGACAGGTTATAATAGTGAATATAGCGATTGTGATTATGAATACAAAAGAAATGGTGTGCTAAATGCTCAGGGTGAAAAAATAGGTTTGGCTTATAGTCCATTGAGTCTAAATCAGTATTTTAAGGAATGTGAATCTTGGAATGAGATAGCCATAAATAAAAGGTCAGAGATATTAGCAAGTAAAGCCACGAAGGTATGGCAACTTCCAGAAATAGATTTATCAAAATTACAAAGTGTTATTCAAAGTGATAAATCAAGTCTTGATAGCCAAGAGTATGCTCATATTATTAATGGAAGTATGAATGCGTTGTTTTTGGTATTGCAAAAAGAGATATTAAATATTGATGAATGTGTATATGAGGAGTACCTTAAAAAGTATATTGCTTATAAAGCCGAAAGAAACTTTTTGGCTATTATTCCACAGGAAAAATCATTGGTGTTGGTGCTAAATATGCCATTTCATAAAATCATTGATCCAGAACAGCTTTGCCAAGATATAACAAATAAAGGTAACTGGAGTAATGGCGATATTCGGATAAGTATTAGCGAGCTACAAAGTGTCCCTTATGCGGTAAATCTCATTCGTCAATCTTTTGATTGGCAGATGACTGAGAAGTAAAAACAAAATTATAAAGCAACATTGTATGATGTTGCTTTTTGTCATAAAACAAAAACGCACAGGGCTTACCCTATGCGTTGTGTGTTGATTATTTCTTGGTAGGCTCGGCTGTCTTGCTTGTGTTTGCGTCCGCAGGCTCGCTCGCAGGGGCAGGTGTGTCAGCAGGAGTAGGGGTATCAGCAGGGGCAGGAGTATTGGCAGACCCTGTGGTGGCAAAGTATTTTGCTACCAGCTCATCATATTTACCACTGGCTTTTAGGCTTGCCAAAGCGGTGTTAAACTCGCCTTTTAGGGCATCATCTTTACGCACGGCAATACCTACTTTGTCATTGATGTCAATCGGCTCGCCCTTAATCTCAAAGTTCGCCCCTGCTTCGGTTTTTAGCCAATCAGACGCTGGCACGAAGTCGGCAAGCATATAATCAATACGCCCTGCACTTAGGTCAAGGTGTACGTTGTCCTGCTTATCATAAGCCTTAACAGTGGCGTTGGGCTGATGTTTGGCAAGATATTCGCCCGAGACGGTGGCTTGCTGTACGCCTACGGTTTTGCCTGCTAGGTCATTAATGGTGATGTTATCGCCTTTTTTGCCGACTAGGATAAGCGTGTTATCAAAGTAGGCATCAGAGAAATCCACCACTTCTAGGCGTTCTGGCGTGATAGACATACCTGCCATGATGGCGTCCGATTTGTTCGCTTGTAGGCTTGGGATTAGGCTATCCCAGTCCTGTGCCACGATGTCGCAGTCGGCTTTCATCTCGGTGCATAGAGCATTGGCAAGGTCAATCTCAAAGCCGACCAGATTACCTGTATTGTCCAGATAGCTAAATGGCTTAAAGCTCGACTCGGTGGCAATCAGCACTTTTTTGCTGTCATTGGTGCCAGTAGTGGCGGTGTCTGCGGTGGTATTGGCAGGTTTGTCGCCCCCACAGGCAGTTAGGGCAAGGGCGGTTAAGGCGATGGCTAAGTATTTAATTTTCATGATAAAACCTTTTGGTTGGTGGGTGGTTTTAAATTATTCGCTTTTTGCAGGCTCGGCAGTAGCAGGTTCTTGGGCTTGGGTAGTGTCAGCAGGTTCGGCAACTACTGGCTCGGCAGTATCGCTTGGCGTGGGCGTGGCAGTATCACCAAAGTGCTGTTTTTCTAGCTCGGCAAGGGTGCCATTGGCTTTTAGGGTGGCGAGTGCTTTATCAAAGTCGGCTTTTAGGGTGTCGCCTTTACGCACGGCAATGCCTAGGTTGTCGTTGTTGTCAATCTCATCGCCGACCAGTCCAAAGCCGTCATTGCCTTGTTTTAGCCAGTCCATTGCCGAGACTTTCTCTGCCATGACCGCATGATTTCGTCCTGCTTTTAGGTCAAGATAAGAGTTGGTGTAGGTGTCATAAAGCTGAACACGGTTGCCGTCTTTGCCGTCATATCGCTCGGTAATGTAGTCTGCCCCTGTGGTAGAACGCTGACTGCCTAGCACCAGATTTTTGATGTTATTGGGGTCAAATGAGCCGTCCGTTTTGGAGAGCCACACGATAGTATTGCTAAAATACGGCTCAGAGAAATCCACCTGTGCTTGGCGTTCGGGCGTGATGGACATGCCGGCGATGACCGCATCGTATTTGTTGGTCAAAAGACCAGGCAATAAGCCGTCCCAATCCTGTGCCACGATGTCACAGTTTGCCTGAATCTCGGCACAAACAGCATTGATGACGTCCACGTCAAAGCCGACGATTTTACCATCGGCAGTCATGTTATTAAAGGGTGGGTAGTTGGCTTCGGTGGCGATGACCAGACTTTTGCCTTCGCCTGCTTGTGGGGCGGTGGTGTCTGCCTTTGGCGCATCGGCAGGTTTGTCGCCCCCGCAGGCAACTAGGGTGCCGGCTGTGAGCAGGCTTAGAGAGAATTTGGTCAACGTGTTCATAACAATCCTTATGTTTGGGGTGGTAAAAGTTGGTAAAAGGGTTGGGACTAAGTTTACTGATGAGACGCCATAAACTCTTTGACACGCTCGGATTTGGGGTTTTCAAATACTTCGGTTGGTGTACCCATCTCTTCGATTCGCCCTTGATGTAAAAAGACGACTTTGGTTGAGACTTCTTTGGCAAATCGCATTTCGTGGGTTACGATAAGCATGGTACGCCCTTCACTGGCAAGCTCACGCATGACCGCCAGTACTTCGTTCACCAGTTCTGGGTCTAGGGCGGACGTGGGTTCATCAAACAGCAAAACTTTGGGTTTCATGGCAAGCGAACGGGCGATTGCCACACGCTGACGCTGACCGCCTGATAGGTTGTCAGGGTAGGCGTCTTTTTTGTCCAGTAGCCCCACTTTGGCAAGTAGGCGTTCGCCTTCGGCAATGGCGTCTGCCTTAGTTACGCCCAGCACATGAATGGGGGCTTCGGTGATATTCTCCAAAATGGTCTTGTGCGGCCATAGGTTAAACGACTGAAACACAAAGCCAATCTCGGAGCGAAGTTTTTCAAGTTGTTTGGGGTTTTTGGCGACCAATTCGCCTTTTTTGGGGGTCAGTTGTAGCTCTTCATTACCCACAAAAATCTTGCCAGCACTGGGCTTTTCTAATAAATTGATACAGCGAAGTAGGGTAGATTTGCCCGAGCCTGATGACCCTAAGATACTGATGACATCGCCGTCATAAGCGGTCAAAGAGACGCCTTTTAAGACTTCAAGCGAGCCATAATTTTTGTGAATGTCTTGTAAATCAAGGGCAATGGGGCGGTCAGTCATGAATTTCTCGGTTATTTTTAAAATCAAAAGTTAATCGTATATTTTGAACAAATCTGATAAAAAAGGCAAATCATTTTTACCAAAATCGGCAAAATTTTTTAATTTTTTCATCAATTTGTCAAAATTGTCAAAATTATTGGGGCAAAAAAGGGCAAAATAAGAAAAATTTGTTTTAAAAATAGACTTCCTGCAAACCCCCAGATTAAAGAAAACCGTTCGTGGTGAGCTATGCCTGCCCATAACGGTTTTCCGCTACCCTTCGACAAGCTCAGGGTGAACGGAAAACTAGTTTTGCAGGAAGTTTAATGAGCGAATTTGACAGATTTTTTACCAAGTCGGTCATTTTTGGTGATTTATCAATTAGGGCGTGTTGAACATTGATAACATTTTTATAAAATAAGATGAAAATTTGACAATTTCAATCAATTTTTGCATGAAAAATGGCTAAATCTTGTTTTTCTGCGTCAAAAACTTGTCTGATAGAATAACTATCAACCTGCGTTTTTTCCTTGAAAAACGGGCGATTTTTCTCATTTTTCATTGCAAATACCAAAGTTCAACACGCCCTACTGACAATCGCCAAAAATATGCTATAATTAGCCATTTATTGTCCTACTCTCAATTTTAATACAAGTGATTGATTTACCAAGGGCAAATTGCAATTTGCCCCTACAACCCAAAATAATTACCCAATAATCAATAATTTATCATTTTAAGTTGAGATTGAAACACTTATTACCATTTTACTGCCATTGACATTGTTACGGTGAGCCATGCCAAACGCCCAAAAAGCCAATTCTCCAACCGCCAAAAATGCAGGATTTTTTAATCGTCTGTGGCAGGGTTTTTTGACAACCGTTGGCACAGAGCGATTTTTTAAGATTTTCTCGCCATGGGTCAAGTGGCTTGCCCTGATTGCCTTTGTGCTGATGAGCATTGGCACGGTGTGGGGACTCATGTTCGCTCCGCCTGATTATTTGCAGGGTAATAGTTATCGCATCATTTTTATCCATGTGCCAACCGCCAGCCTTGCCATGAGCATTTATTTTGCCATGAGCGTGCTAGGGGTTATTTTTTTGGTGTGGAAAATCAAAACCGCCAACATTGTCGCCCAAGCGATCGCCCCGATTGGCTTTATCTGCTGTGTGCTAAGTCTCTTGACAGGCTCGATTTGGGCGAAACCGACATGGGGGACGTACTGGGTGTGGGACGCACGTTTGACCAGCATGCTGATTTTGGCATTTTTGTATGCAGGGGTCATGGCACTGTTTAGTGCTTTTGAACATAGCCAAAATCGGGGCAAGGCAGCGGCGATTTTGTCCATTGTTGGGGCGGTCAATCTGCCGATTATCAAATACTCGGTAGAGTGGTGGAATACACTACATCAAGGGGCGACGTTTACCGTAACCAACGCCCCAAAAATGTCCGCCAGTATGTGGGTGCCACTGCTTATCATGATGTTAGGTATGTATTTTATGGTGGCAGGTCTTGCCATTTATCGCACCAATTCCTTGATTTTACAACGTGAACACAACAAAGCATGGGTAGCCAACTACCTAAATGCCAAAAAATAGCTAGCTCAAAAGGGGCAAGCAATGATACCGTATTTTCAAAATTTAGCAGATTTTATCCACATGAATGGTCATGGGGCTTATGTGTGGACGTGTTATGCCTTAGTGTTTGGGGCGATAGCACTTATGATTTGGTATGCCAAAAGCGAACGCACCAAGACCATTGCCAAGCTGTCCACACAGACCAAAAAACTCACCAACAAACAACGCCAAGCACTGGCAAAGGGTTAAGTTATGAATAACGCACGCCAAAAAAAGCTCATGTGGGTCATCGCCATGCTGGTGGGTGTGGCGGTGGCGGTCGGACTGATTTTGTACGCCATTCGTCAGCAGACTGATTATTATTTTGACCCCACGGCTATTACTGCCGGCAAAGCCCCTGAAAATAAGCGTATCCGTGCAGGGGGTATGGTGGTGGCAGGCTCGGTTAAACGAGACCCGAACGACCCGTTAAATATCCAGTTTGAAGTAACTGATTATAAGGCGGTTGTGCCTGTTACTTATCGTGGGGTATTGCCTGATTTGTTTGCCGAAAATTCAGGGGTGGTGGCAACAGGCGAGCTACAAGGTGGGACGTTTGTTGCCAGTGAAGTGCTTGCCAAGCATGATGAAAACTATATGCCCCCCGAAGTCGCCAAATCGCTAAAAGCCGAACACGCCGAGCGGGGAACGGACGTCAATAACGGGCAGTTTGTCCCTGCCACAAGCATGGCGGAGATTGACCAAAGACAAGCCGAGCAAGCCCAAAATGAGAGCAATGCACCGCAGTAGCGTGTAAAAGCCATTTTATTTTAAGAGTAAAAAGAGTGTCTATCATGGCACTCTTTTTTGTTAAATGATGATTATTTTGTCATGTTATAATATTTCAATTTATCATAGTTATGTTATAATGTTTCTATTTTAATCGTGATGTAAACAGGAGTAAGATTGTGTTAAAACAATCCAGTCATCATTTAACTAATCATCATTTAACCAATCATCAGACACCCAAACGCCCAAGCAGAACCCTCTTATGCCTTGCGGTGGCGGTTGCCCTTAGTACTCAGCTCGCTTATGCCGATGAATCGCAGGGCGATGAGCCAACGGTGGTGCTTGCCGAAGAGACCATTTATATTGACCGTCCGTCTATCGGCACGCAGATGACGGTGGGGCGTGATAAGCTCAAACACCGCTCGGCAACGCTGGGTAATGCCCTAGCAGGCGAGCTAGGTATTCACTCTAACCCCTTTGTGGTGGGGCGAGTAAGCCTATCATTCGTGGACAGGACGGGGTGCGAGTCAAGATTTTACAAAACGGCACGGACGTCATTGATATGTCTGCCTTGTCGCCTGACCATGTAGTTGCCGCCGATACGTTACTGGCAAGCCGTGTGGAGCTGGTGCGTGGGGCAGGCACGCTCCTGTATGGCACAGCGTCGCAGGCAGGCGTGGTGAATGTCGTTGACGAGCGGATTCCTAGCCGTATGCCACAGGGTAACATCAAGGACAACATCGAAGGCGAGACGTTGTTACGCTACAACACAGGCAGTAACGAGAGAGTTGCCACTGCCAGTCTTAATATGGGCGTGGGGCAAAACGTGGCGGTGCGAGTTGAAGGGCTGACCCGCCGTGCTGATGATTATGATGTCCCAGAATTTCAGTCTGATGTCATGCTAGACTACCTGCCTGACAGCCATAACAAATCGACCGTTGGCACGGTGGGCGTGTCTTATATCGGCGATAAAGGGCATATTGGGGTGTCATACAGTCGCCGTCAGGATAAATATGGCATACCAGGGCATAACCATCATTATGACAGTTGCACCGCCCACTTTATCAGTGCCATTGACAACCCCGAGCGGGCGGTGGCAGGGCGTTATTATTTGAATGCTTATCCGCATCTTATGGATGATGAAGATATTGTGGATACACCGCACTTTGACGGTTGTAAAGTGGCGGACAATGGCGAAGAGCATGGACATAGCCATGACAATCCTTTTGGCTTTGACCATAACCACAACCATTCAGGCCCATGGGTGGACATGAAAACTGACCGCTATGATTTGCGTGGTGAGCTAAATAACCCTGTGCGTGACATGGATAAAGTGCGACTATCGCTGACTTATGCTGATTATTTTCATGATGAAAAAGACCCTGGCAACCCTACTCGCACCACAGGCATTGATGAGTTTTTATCGCCTGTTATGGACTATGGACACCCATCAGCGATTTTTACCAATAAAGGTTTTAACTCACGCTTAGAAGGTTATCATTCGCCCGTCTCGTTATTTGGCGGTACATTAAAGGGCATGGCAGGCGTGCAATACCAAACCCAAAAGGCAAGTGCCACCATTCCTTATCTACCTAGTTATGGCGACACATCAAAGGCAGACCCACGTTATTTGCTTGTACCACACACCAATAAGAATTTTAGCGTATTCGCCTTAGAGAGTTTTAATAAAGGCAATCTCACCTTAGAAGGGGCGGTGCGGTATGAACGTCAAAAAACACCAGTCGAGTACGACCACGAACTGTTGGCGGATAAGCTAGAACGCTACAAACAAGGAGCGGACATTGTCGCACGTACGCCACGCCACCCTGACTTGTCGCCCTACGCCCAAAGTGCGGTATCCTATGCAGGTACGGCAAGCTAGGAGTTCGCCCCCAATTACCATTTGTCTGCGACTTACTCACACAATGAACGCTTGCCCGCCCCCATGGAGCTGTATTTTAGTGGTAAACATTTGGCGACCAACTCATTTGAGTACGGCAACAAAGACCTAACCAAAGAAAAGTCAGACAACTACGAGCCGGCTCTTAGCCACACAGGCGATAAGTTTAGCTATAAGGGCAGTGCTTATTATAGTGATTTTGACAATTATATTTTTAATGAAAACATCGCCAAAGCGGGCAATCTATATATCCGCCGTTATAACCAAACCACTGCTAAATTCTATGGACTAGAAGGCGAGATGACTTTTCATGCTAGCCCTGACCATGACATCACGCTGTTTGGCGACATGGTGCGTGGTAAGATTGGTAGTCTAGCCCCTGTTAAAGGCAAACTCATGCCATCGGGCAGTCAGTATGTCTATGTGGACGGTGCTGATGAGATGAGAGTGGACGAATATGGCGAGATTGTGGGTAAATTTGATTGGCGTGGCAGACCCAATCCCGACTATGAAGACGCCGAAAGTTGTACCAGTCGCTCGCCCCAAGAGTGGCTTGATGAGTATGGATTTAGCGACTGCGTGATGACAGTCAATGTCTATAAAAACGGCACAACCACCCCCAGCGAAGAAGATTATGACTGGCTAGAACGCCCTGCAACCAACGCCCCACGGGTGCCACCCATGCGATTGGGCGTGCGTTGGCAGGGCTATTTTGGCGATAAATGGTCTGCCAATGCCGAATACAGCCACATCTTTGAGCAGAACAAAGTCTCATCATCTACCATTGCCATCAAGCCTGCCTATCGTGATGATAATGGCGAGCTGATATTGGGCGATAATGACCGCCCGATGTATTATTACCACCCTGAAAACCCACTCACCATGCAAGCACGCACCATTACCGAGAATGTTACTAAGGGCTACAATCTACTTAATCTCGGCTTGGACTATCATAACCACTGGGGCAACCTAGACTACACCCTATCTTTGCGAGCCAATAACGTGCTTGATGAGAAAGTGTATATCCATAACTCATTTTTGCCCTTTGTGCCACAAATGGGGCGTAATTTTAGCCTAAGTGCTACCGTTAAGTTTTAACATAACAAAAATCCCCACGATTGGGGATTTTTAGTATTATTCAAATGTCTGCTGACCAAACTTAGCCTGCTCACTGTCTTTTTGTTCATCAACGGTTGGATAGCGAGTGCTAGGCTCTTGGGAAAATGAGCTTTGTTTGTTCATCGCTCTGTCGGCAGTGGCGGTCATGGCGTTACAACCGGTTAGGGCAACTGCTAATAGGGCGAGCAGGCTAAGATGTTTCATAAAAATACCTTGTCAAAATAAAAAATTGTCAATCATTACCCCAAATTCATGCAAGAATCATACCGATTTTTCATACCGCACGAACGTAAAGCCAATCCCACTTTTTTCGTCAATTTGGGGTTCTGACTGCCATACCTGTTTAAAATCGTCCGTAACGGTAGGATAATGCGTGTCGCCTTGTACGTCCAAATCCACTTCCGTGATTTCCAAAATGTCCGCCATATCTAGGCTTTGTCGGTAAATCTCGCCCCCGCCAATGATAAAAATCCTATCTTTGCCAAGTCGCACCGCATCAGCTTTGGCGTTATTGATAGCGATTGACAAATCATGAGCGACCGCCACACCGTCCGCCGTCCATGCCGTATCTCGTGTAATGACATGGTGCGTGCGATTGGGTAGGGGGCGACCGAGCGACTGGAACGTTTTTCGTCCCATGACAATCACGCCCCCTGTGGTGATTTCCTTAAAATGCTTTAAATCAGCAGGGATATGCCAAGCCAAGTCATTATCCTTGCCGATACAGTTTTGGCGGTCTTTGGCAACCACGTGGACGATTTGGGTATTTTTCATGGTGTTTACTCGCTAAATTTAGGGTATTTTATGCGATTTTGGCGATTTTTCAAAGTGTTATTTGATGTTGAAAGTGCTATAATGCCAATCTGCTTATTTAGGATTTTATCATGTTTCACAAACTCACCAAAACCGCTCGCCAGTTTGCCAAAAGTCATTTTAATCTCAATAACCCCACCGCTACCAAAACTTTTTTAAATCTGTATTCGCCTTATGTTGGTGCAGGGGTCAAGGTTTTGGAAGTGAATTATGACGAAGGCTTTATCAAAGTCTCTATGCCCCTAACTTGGCGAAATAAAAACATTGTCGGTACGCAATTTGGTGGCAGTCTTTATAGTATGACCGACCCATTTTTTATGACGCTTTTAATGCAAAAATTAGGCTTGGAATATGTGGTGTGGGACAAATCGGCATATATTGATTTTATAAAAGCGGGGACTTCTGATGTATTTGCAACTTTTAAGATTGATGATAGTGAAATAGAAACGGTAAAAGAACTCGCCAAAGACGGTAAAGCGGTATTTAGAGAATATGAAGTGGATATTATAGATAATAATGGCGAAGTGATTGCCAAAGTTAAAAAGACTTTATACATTCGCCTAAGAGCATTTAGTAAATCGGCAGGGTTTAAAAGTCGGTTTTAAAAACCAAAAACAACGCACTTAATATCAAAAATAACGCTTGCCCAATTAAAAATATTAACAAAAAATAATTTTGGCAATACATAATAGAAGTTTTGACAATAGAATAAAATGTTGAACTTTCAAGCCATTGAAATGGCAAAAATACCAAATAGCAATATGCTATCACCAAAATTCCATAACCGATTTTGTTTTTTGCCAAAATTAAAACAGGTAAATAAAATAGTGTTAATAGACTTCTTTCCAAACCCTGATTTTTGTAGATTTTTAAAAACTTCAACCCCAATACTTACAAGGGTTTATTTTTAGTTTGGAAAGAGATTTAATATAGCAAACAAAATAAATATCACATTATCATCATTACCAGAACTTTGGATTTCGTTAATTTGAGAATACCATTGGAATTACCAATACATAAATTATCAGCATTGACAAAAAATAAGGGAATAATAGAACAAAATAGAAAAATCATCGCAATTTTTCTGATAATTGTCATCATATTCCCTATTTAAAAAATATCATACCGCAACAGGAGCGGTTATTCTCTCGTGCGATTGATAATTCACAATCTTAATATCATCAAAGTTAAAGTCAAATAAATCTTTGACATCGGGATTTAATTGTAATTGACAAAGTGGCAATGGCTTACGGGTCAGTTGTAATTTGGTCTGTTCAAAATGGTTGTGATACAAATGCGTATCGCCCCCCGTCCACACAAAATCGCCCACACCCAGACCACATACCTGAGCAACCATGTGGGTTAATAGGGCATAGCTTGCAATATTAAAAGGCACACCCAAAAACACGTCCGCACTACGCTGATAAAGCTGACATGACAGTTTGCCATTTGCCACATAAAACTGAAACAGCGTATGGCAAGGCGGTAGAGCGACCTGATTTGCCTCATGCGGATTCCACCCTGAGACGATAAGACGGCGAGAGTCGGGATTGGTTTTGATTTCGTTTACAAGCCAACTAAGCTGGTCAAAGCCATCTGCTTGATATGAGCCATCGGTATTTTTGGTTGCTCCAAAGTTACGCCATTGATGACCGTATATCGCCCCCAAATCACCCTCCTGTCTGCCAAATCGTGCCGTCTGTTCAGCACTTGCCCATTCGTCCCAAATGGTTACGCCATTATCTTGTAAATATTTGACGTGAGTATCACCCTTAATAAACCACAAAAGTTCATAAATGATGGATTTCATGTGTACTTTTTTTGTGGTGAGTAGTGGAAAGCCATCTGTCAAATCAAACCGCATTTGATAGCCAAACACCGAGCGAGTGCCTGTGCCTGTGCGATCGGATTTGTCCGTGCCGTGGTTTAGGATGTGAGATAACAGTGCTAGGTATTGTTTCATGGGTTTTTCTCTTTTAGAGCGTGTTAAATGTCGGTATTTGTAATGAAAAATAGGGGAAATCGCACGTTTTTCAAGGATTTTGACGATGAAAAACAAGATTTAGTCATTTTTCATGCAAAAATGATTTAAAACATTAAGTTTTTGCCTTATTTTATAAAAATGTTATCAACGTTTAACACGCTCTAACAACTGTTCAAAAAATGCCAATGTGGTTTTGGTATCAAAATAATGCTCATTTAGGCGAATATAAGTGGCATTCATTTTGGCAAATTGTTGCCAATCACCTTTTTCATCTTGATAAATAAACGCTAATGTATATATCAATTTGCCTGAATCATGATGTTTTACTTCATGGAAGTGTAGTTTGCATGCTTCATAGGATAAATATCTGGGTTTGATAAGTCCATGCTCTACAAAAGCGATTTTGTCAGGATATAATATCAGTCTTGGTTTTTGATATAAAAATGCCATGACACCAAACAGGATAAATATGACAATGCCAAATATTATATCAAACATATTTTTGCCGATAAAACCAGTGATTGCAAAAAATAAAGAAATCAGTAGAAAAAATACAGCAAAAATAAGACCAATACGCCCAAAATAAACATAAACCCCAATCGGAAATTCAAAAGTTTTGCCGTCAAAGGTAAATGTATTCATGTAATATCTCTTAATTTAAACCTATTAAAAAATGCTAAGGTTTTTTGTTTGTCAAAATGATATTTTTGATTGCCAAAAGATATATTTTTTGGGTTAAGATAAATAAGCAGTTTTTCCTTATCTTTATCATTTTTATCAAGGGTATAAAAATACAATAAAGACTGCTTGCCGTTTTGGTTTGTTATTGTCTGTTCCAAAAAATGCAAGTCCTGCCAAGCGATATGCCGTGGCATGGGTCTTATTATGACCACCTTGTCGGTGTGTAATATCATGGCAGGCTTTTTTGCGGATAATAATACCGACGTTATCAATAGTGCAAATACGGCATATATCGCCAATGTCCATGCGTTTTGGGTAATTATGGCAAACCCCACCGCCACACCAAAGCCGATAAGGTTTATGAGTATGGCGGTTAGTAATAGGGCTTTTTCCGAATGGGGCGTGGTATAGACAGCAATCGGAAATTCAAAATTTTTACCGTCAAAGGTAAATGTACTCATGTAATATTTCCCAATTTAATCCTATTAAAAAATACTAAGGTTTTTTGTTTGTCAAAATGATATTTTTGATTGCCAAAATACGTATTTTTTTAAATTAGGATAGGTAGGGGCAATTTATTCGACTAATATTTTTGCATTAGGATTTTTGCCAATCATAAATCTGTCTTTTCTGGGCAAGAGCCATTAACACCACCCCTGCGATAATCATCGGTAGGCTGTATAATTGCCCCTTACTCATCCACCCAAAAATCAACTCATAGCCCACATCAGGCTGACGGAAAAACTCGGTAATAAAACGGCTACATCCATAGCCTAGCAAGAATAAGGCAGACACGGCATAACGTGGACGTGGCTTGGCACTAAACCACCATAAGAGGATAAATAACAGTACGCCCTCTGTAAAGGCTTGATAAAGCTGGCTTGGGTGGCGGGGCAGTAGGTAGTATTCGCCCATTTGCACGGCAATCTCATGTAAACTCGGGTCAGCATTGATAAGTTCATGGTCAGCGTGAACCGCTTGGGGAAAATACATCAGATGTCCATAATCCCCCTGTGACACTCGCCCCCACAGCTCGCCATTGATGAAGTTGCCAAGCCGTCCAAAAAGTAGCCCAAGCGGTACACAAGGAGCGACAAAGTCGAGTACGGTGAAGGCGTGTTTTTTATATTTACGCCCAAAAAACCACATCGCCACTAGCACGCCCATAAAGCCACCATGAAAGCTCATGCCCCCTTCCCAGACTTTAAATAGGTAGGCGGGATTGGCTAAAAACTCGCCAAAATTGTACAAAATCACATAGCCAATGCGACCCCCCAAAATCACGCCCATCGCCCCAAAAAATATCAAATCTGAGACCATCTCGCCCGTAAAGTCGCCCCGCTTTTTACCCCAAAAAGTCGCAAGCAAATAGGCGGATAAAAAAGCAAGCAGGTACATGAGTCCATACCAATGTACTTGCAAAAAGCCCAAATCAAGGGCGACAGGGTCAAATTGTGGGTGTGTGAGTGCCATAAAAAATCATCAGCTAAAAATTGGCTTATGATAGCAAATTTTTTGTGATTTTAAAATCAAATTAAATTGAAGTCTCATTTAAAAGTAGGTTAAAAAACAAAAGGCAAATACACAACGTATTTGCCCAATAAATGGGGTTTTAATCCCAATCATTCGCCATAAATCTTGACATTTTGAGCAAAAGCACAGCCTTTTTGACGGGCGGCGACAATCATCGCATCATGCTCGCCATAGAGTTTGGCTAGGGTGTTGGTTTTGGCTTGTCTTGCCCCACTGCCAAGCCCTGCCCCCACACTGATGGTTGGGTAGATACCGCCACGACCGCCAGCAAGACCAATGCCGATACCTGTGGCGGACAGTCCGATGTTTTGATTTTCGGTGGCTTTGGCGGTTTGGCTAATGCGTGCCACTTCGCTTTGTAAGACGGTGCAATCATAGCCTTGATAATTGGCAGGATTGACGTACTGGGGGGCGATGTTGGTGGTGGCACAGCCTGTGAGAGCGACAGCGACAACCGCCAGTAAGAGAAGTGTTTTTTTCATAAAGATACCTATATAAAAAAGGGTGTGTAAAGTATAAAGGTTGGGTTATTTATTTTGTCCGGCACAGTTGGGGCTGTTTGGGGCGGATGATAGGCTCGCCCATTCATCAGGCGTGTAGGCGTGAATGGCAAGGGCATGTACCGTACCGCCTTGTGTGGTCAGACAGGGATTGACCAAACCATAGACAAGCTGATGACGAGACGCCAGACGTTTGCCAACAAATTCATCACTGACGATGATGAGTTTAAAATGACTCTCTTTACCGTCAAAGTACCCTGCGTGCATATGACTTTCGTTATCTAAGGTTATGTGCGTGGGGTGTAGGGCGGTTAGGGCATGGGTTAGGGCGGTTTGGGTGTTCATGATGTGGCTTTTATTTGTTTAAAAAGTTTAAAAAGGCTTAAATAGGGGGTATAATACCATTTATCAAAATAATTATCAAAAATCATTTATCCAAAAACCATTTATTCAAAACCATAGAGACCCTTATGAGCGACCATTCATCAGCATCTAAAATCCCAAACGACATTCCACCCCCACCCGAACCGCCCGAAGATTATGAATGCTGTGATAATGGCTGTGATGAGCTGTGTGTATTTGAAATTTATAAATTGCAAAAAGCGGATTATGATGCCAAATGGGGTCATGTGATTGATAAAAATGAATGATTGGGGGTTTATGAGATTATCCAAAGATGATTAAAATTTCATCAGACCTCTTTCCAAACTACC
>NZ_MXAN01000026.1 GCF_002027545.1 Moraxella lacunata | reverse complement strand
CTGCCTTTTGTATTTGCAATGAAAATCACGAAAAATCGCACGTTTTTCAAGGAAAACGTGAAGTTTGATAGTCGCTCTATCAAACGAGCTTTTGACTTCGAGCCACAAGATTTAGCCATTTTTCATGCAAAAACGATTAGTTTTTTTCTAAAATATTTCTATATTAAATCTCTTTCCAAACTAAAAATAAACCCTTATAAGTATTGGGGTTGAAGTTTTTAAAAATCCATAAAAATCAGGGTTTGGAAAGAAGTCTATTGTAAATAGTGTTATAAAGGGCAGGCACGCCCTAATTAAACAATATCAAAATGTTTATTTGCCCAAATTTTTATCAACCTCTTTAAAATACCATTTTCTTATCATAGTTTTTAGGTTTATTTTTCAGCTTTTTCCCATAAAACTTGACAAAATCCCCCCAACCCTTAAAATAGTAGCTTTACTACAACACAGCTACCGCCATGACCAACACCCAAACTCTCACCCTTATCCAACCAGACGACTGGCACATTCATCTGCGTGATAATGATGCCCTTGCCACGACCGTACCGCACGCCTGTTTGAGCTTTAACCGTGTCATCTGTATGCCAAACCTTGTGCCACCTGTCAAGACAACCGAGCAAGCGGTCGCCTACCGTGAGCGGATTTTGACCGCCCTTGATAAAGCGGACGTTCCAAGCCAGCGTAAGGCTGAATTTGACCCACGCATGGTCTTATACTTGACCGACCACACCACAGCCGATGAGATAGCCCATGCCAAAGCCTCAGGCATCGTGCAAGCCGTCAAGCTCTATCCTGCGGGGGCGACCACCAATTCGTCAGACGGCGTTACCGACATTTTGGGACGGGCGGACGTGTTTGAAAGTATGCAAAAACACGGTATTCCGCTTCTTGTACATGGCGAAGTTACACATCATGACGTGGATATTTTTGACCGTGAAAAGCGGTTTTTGGACGAGATTTTGTCCGTGATTATCAAAAATTTCCCCGAACTTCGCATCGTCATGGAGCATATCACCACCGCAGACGCTGCCGATTTTTGCCTTGCCCAAGCGGACAACGTAGGGGCAACCATCACGCCACAGCACCTATTATTCAACCGCAATCATATGCTTGTGGGCGGAGTCAAACCGCACTTTTATTGCTTGCCAATCCTAAAACGTGCCAACCACCAACAACGCCTACTAGAAGTCGCCACCTCTGGCAATCCCAAATTTTTCTTAGGCACAGACTCTGCTCCCCATGCCACCCACACCAAAGAAAACGCTTGCGGTTGTGCAGGGTGCTACTCCGCCCCCCACGCCCTACCCCTATATGCCACCGCCTTTGAGAGCGTGGGAGCGTTGGATAAATTAGAAAATTTTGCCAGCGTGTTTGGGGCAAAATTCTACGGACTGCCTGTCAATACCAGCACCATTACCCTTGTCAAATCGGACATGAGCGTGCCGAACAGCTACCCCTATCTTGACGGCAAAAGCCTAACCCCCCTACTGGCAGGGCAAACCTTAGCATGGTCAATACAATCATGAACAGTACAGCCATGAATAGCAAAATGACAAGCCAAACAACCGAAACCAAAGACGACAAAAGCCCACTTGCCAAACGCTTTCGGGGCTTTATGCCTGTCGTTGTAGATGTGGAGACGGCAGGATTTAACGCCCAAACAGACGCTTTATTAGAAATCGCCTGCATTCCCATTTTGATGAATGATGACGGCAAACTCTATCAAGGCGAGCCATTAAACGCCCATATTGAGCCGTTTGTCGGGGCAAATTTAGAGCCGTCCGCCTTAGAATTTACAGGCATTAACCCCGATAGCCCCTTTCGCAAAGCCATCGCCCAAGACGAAAAAAAGGCAATCCGCCAAATTTTTAAATCCCTAAAAGACACCAAAAACGCCCACGGCTGTCGCCAATGTATTTTGGTGGGGCATAATGCTCATTTTGATTTGGGTTTTTTAAATGCCGTCATCGCCCGCACCAATTCAAAAAATCAGTCGCCCTTTCATGCGTTTAGCGTGCTAGACACGGCAAGCCTGTCCGCCCTAGCCTATGGGCATACGGTGCTTGCCAAGACGTGCCTTATGGCAGGGATTGAGTTTGATAATAGCCACGCCCATTCGGCACTTTACGACACCCAAAAAACCGCCGAACTGTTTTGCAAGATTTTTAATGAAATGGGTATGCTTGACATTAAGGGCGAACAAATTTAAGATGAACTTTTTGTTTATTTGTTCAAAAAATCAATGGCGTAGTCCGACTGCCGAACGAATTTTTGATTCACACATTGGCATCCATACCCGTTCGGCAGGCACTAGCCGAAACGCTCGCCACAGTGTCAATCACGCCGACATTGAGTGGGCAGATTTGATTTTTGTCATGGAACATAAACACAAAAAACACCTAGCCCAACACTTTGGTAACCAACTGTCCACCAAAACTGTCATCGTGCTTGACATTAGTGATGATTATGGCTATATGGACGATGAGTTGATTGAGATTTTAACATTGAGCGTCTCGCCCTATCTGCCGTCATCAGAGCTAACCACTTAACACCACTTAAATAAGGAAACATCATGCCGTCATTTGACATCGTCTCTGAACTTAACGTTCAAGAAGTGCGTAACGCCATTGGCAACACCGACAAAGAAATCGCCACTCGTTTTGATTTCAAAGGTAGCGACATCACGGTCGAGCTAAACGAAAAAGCCAAAACCGTAATCATTACCTGCGACAACGAACTGCAAGCGGACAACGTCTATGCCATTTTTGAAAAACAGCTCATCAAGCGTGGCGTGGATTTGCAAAGCCTAGACCCACAGGACAAAGCCCAATCAGGCAAACACACCAAGCAAGTCATCAACCTAAAAGACGGACTAGACTCTGATACCGCCAAAAAAATCAGCAAAGCCATCAAAGAGAGCGATTTGAAAGTCTCAGCCAGCATTCAAGGCGATAAAATCCGTGTCTCCGACAAGAAAAAGGACAATTTGCAAGCGTGCATGGCGTTTTTAAAAGAAAAATCGTTTGGCGTGCCACTGCAATTTAACAATTTTAAAGATTAATTTTTTGGTAGTAGTAAATCTCTTTCCAAACTAAAAATAAACCCTTATAAGTATTGGGGTTGAAGTTTTTAAAAATCCACAAAAATCGGGGTTTGGAAAGAAGTCTAGTATAAAAAGCATGGCGAACTAGGTTTTCCGTTTGCCCTGAGCCTATCGAAGGGTCGGAAAACCGTTATGGTTCGACAAGCTCACCACGAACGGTTTTCTTAATAGTATACTTTTTGAACTAGAACCAATTTTTAAAAAATTATTAAAATTCATCAAGTTATAAACTTTCTTAAAATTTTTAAAAATCTTGCTTGACGGACAAAAATAATCTGCTATAATAGCCCCACTTTTGAGAGACACGGTGAAAGCGTTCAAAAGTTGGTAAAGCGATTTTTAAAAAATCAGTTTTACGTCCTTGTGCTCCATTCGTCTAGAGGCCTAGGACACCGCCCTTTCACGGCGGTAACAGGGGTTCGAATCCCCTATGGAGTGCCAATATTTTAAATCCCCAAGTCATCACTTGGGGATTTTATTTTATCCAGTTGTTCATTCAATGTTCACTAAAAACACCCTTTAAATTTGCAAAATTACAACAACATTGCCTCTTGTAAATTTGCTATAATTTGCCATTTCCATTTATTCATCAACGCCTTTCATGCCAAAACAAAAGCTCAAAAACTGGCTCCCCACTCCCGAAAAATTGCGTGAAAACCGCATGATAAGCCTGTTCGCTCCGTTTTTGGCTGACCCACGCCTATGGCAGTTAAATCGCAACGCCCTAACCCGAGCGGTATATGTGGGCGTGCTGTGTGCCTTTTTCCCCTTGCCCGGTCAGATGCCCCTTGCCTTGATTGGGGCGTTAATCTTTCGTGCCAATGTGCCGATGAGTGTCGTCTTGACATGGATTACCAACCCTTTGACGACCATTCCGATTTTTTGGTTGGCGTATTCGGTGGGGGCAATGCTACTGGGCGAGCCTGTGATTGGCATTCGGGGCATGGGGCTGATTGTGTCCGATTTGACACTATGGGTAACCGGCAACGGTGGCAATCCTTTTGAGATGCACTCGGTGTTTTCCTTTAAGGCGTTTGCGTGGGGATTGCTGGTGTGTGGCATGATTACCAGTGTCGTGCTAGGCATTGCCTTTCGCATATTTTGGCAATATCGTATCGCCAATGACTGGCAAAAACGGCAAGGCTACAACGCAACCGCCCCCAAATTTCGCACCCAAAAAGGACATAAAGCCAGAGAGCAGGCAAAAAATATGGATTCTGATGATTTTTCTATTTAGGGCATACCCACTCTTTTGATGTGATTGTTTTTGATGTGATTGTTTTTGTAGCAACATAACTACACCCAACGCCCAAGCACAGCATTGACCGCACTTTCGGTACGTAAAATCCGCTCACCCATATTTACCGATTGTACACCCACACTTGCCAGCAAATCAATCTCATAAGGCACAAACCCTCCCTCCGCTCCGATGATGATAATCTTAGGCAAGGGATTTTTGCTGACAAAACTTGTAAAACTTGTCTTGGCATAAGGGTGAAAGACAAGGGCGGATTTATCATTTATCAAACCGGGCAATTCGTCCTGCACAAAGGGCTTAAAGCGTTTGGCAAGGGTGATGATAGGTGGCACGCTATCCACACCCTGTTGTAGCCCTTCTAGCACAAACTCATCAAGGCGGGCAAGCAGGGGCGACCCCCAGTAGCTTTTGTCGGTGCGAATGGAATTGATAAGGATAATATGATGAACCCCAAACGCTGTCATATCCATGATAAGCCGTCTTAGCACCTTAGGGCGTGGCAAGGCAAGCATGACCGTTACGCCAAGTTTGGACGGTGGGCCGGTGTCTAGGCGGATATTTTCTAACGTACAAATTTTATCATCTATATAAGCAATTTGCCCCACGCCCATTTTGTCGCCCATTTTGCCGATTTTTAGGGTGTCGCCAACGCTTGCCTTTAACACTGTTTTGATATGGTTAAGCTGGTCAGCATTGCCAATCATAGCGGTGGTATCGTCAAAGGCGGACGGGGGTAAGATGATGATATTCATAACAATTTCCTTATCATGTCAAACTGCACCTTATCCGCCCCTGCCCGCTCTTGTACCAGTCTTTGACCGCTCTCGCCTGCTTGTTTGGCAAGGGCTGGATTATCCAGCCACGCCTTAACCGCCCCATACAGTCCGTCATCATCGCTTTGTACGAGTACGTCCACATCGGCAAAATCACGCACAATCTCGGCACAGTTTTTGACATACTGCCCCATGATGACAGGCTTGGCAAGGCTCACAGGCTCAATGGGGTTATGACCGCCCTTGTCCACAAACGAACCGCCCACCACCGCCACATCGGATAGCTCATACCACAGCATTAGCTCGCCCATACTGTCCGCCAAATACACCTGTGTATCATCGGCTATCGGCTCGCCCCGACTGCGTCTGTGATAGACAAAGTCCGTGCAAAGGCTTGCCACGTCATCAAAGCGTTCGGGGTGGCGTGGCACTAGGATAAGCAGTAAATCAGGAAAATCAGCAAGCAGTCGCTTATGCGTATCTAGTGCCAACAGTTCTTCACCGTCATGTGTGCTTGCCATGACCCAAATGGGACGGTTTTTGACAAAGTCGGTAAAGTTGGCAAGGGATTGGATTTTGCCAATCCGACCACTCCATTTTAGAGAATACGCCTGCTTGACCTTATCTGGATTTGCCCCAAGTGCGATGAAGTTATGATAACTTTGCTCATCTTGGGCGATGATGAGTGATAAGTTTGCCATCATACTTTGGCTAAGACGGGTAAATTTGGCATAACTATCAAAGGATTTTTGGGTTAGGCGGGCATTTGCCATGACGCTGGGTATGCCCCGCCTTGCCAATACTGATAGGGTATTCGCCCACAGTTCGGTCTCAACAAACACCGCCATTACAGGGCGAACGTGTGCCAAAAACCGCCCCACCACCGCCACATCGTCCACAGGGACAAAGCTGTGCTGTACCGATTTGCCCAGTTCATCTTTAAAAAGCATCTCGGCACGGTTAAAGCCCGTCTGCGTGGTACTCGTTATCCACAGATGATAGCCATCAGATAGCATACGCCGAAGTAGCGGATAGGCGGTGTTTAGCTCGCCCAACGACACGGCATGACACCAAATGACGGGCTTGTCATGGCTAATAGACAAATAACCCTGCCCGAACCGCTCGGCAATCTCACGCTCATAATGGGACAGGTTAGCTTTTTTGCGTGCCAAAAACAAGCGATAAAGCGGTTTTAGGGCGGTAATGGCAAGGCGATAATATAGGGGCGGACGCATGTTAGGACATCATACTTAGCAAGATAAATAGCAATACCGCCCCCACGCCCACAGCGATGAACAGCATGCCATAACGCTTGTCTGAGACCATCTCGGTGCGGTAGTCACTTTTTAGAAGTTCCACTTGATTCATGTAAGCACAGACCTTTTTGGCTTCGGGATGTCCGCCATCGGCTGATTTGCGAAGCCAATGCTCGCCCATGCTCACGTCCATCGCCATACCGCCATCACTCGGAGCAAAGCCTTGATAATACAGACGGCTAAGCAGTTTTTGGGCTCGGACATCGCCCATCTCGGCAGAGCGTTTGGTGAGCATGACCGCTTTATTGATATCCACGCCCACGCCACGCCCACCAAAATAGTACAGGGCTAGGCGAAGCATGGCAGACGGATTGCCCTGCTTGACCAGTCCCACCAGTAAGGCAAGTGCCTGTTTGCGTGCCTGCACCTGCTTGTCATTAAACACAATCTCATCCATCTGCTTGCCTTCGGCGATTTTGGCATCGATAAAAGCATCAAACTTGGTCAGTACTGCTGTCGCCTTTTGGTATTCACTCACGGCATCGCTTGGGGTATTGATGTTGAGCAAATCTTGGTACGCTTCATCAAAAAGCTTGGGCGTGTGCGACGCTCTCGCCCTTTGCTTATAGGCGGAAGGGGGTAAGTTTGTGGTATTGGATTGGTGCGGACTTTTGGCTTGATGTGGTGTGTTTGGGCTTACAACATGAGCTTGACTGGCAGACTTGGCAGGTTGTAAGGTTTGCATATCTTGCACAACTGGGGCTGGGCCATGGCTGATTGGTTGTCCATCCACCATGACTTGATTAAAACTTGTTAAATCATCTTGCCCATCGTTTGTCAAAGGGTTTATTGAATGATTTTGCAGGTCGTTATTTAAATTATTTTGCCCATTATCTTGCAAACCATTTTGTGAGCCATTTTGCAAGTCATTTTGCAAACTATTTTTTAAAACAGCCTGCTCATCTTGCTCATCAAACGCTTGCACTGACTTATCTGTTTGCTTTAAAAACAGCGGTTGCTCGCTAAATAACTGCTTAGCTCTGTCATTGGCAGTTGGGTCGTGTTGCAACTGTTTAAAACGACTGATAAAATCATGCACCGCCCAATACAAACTATCCTCTGCCACGCCCACACCTTGCCCATTATCATCAAGACCTGCCACAAAGGTGCGGTCAATCGTGCCAAACAGCCTTGCCCCGATGACAGACAGGATAAAAAACCTATCTGCCACCGCTTGCCCTGCCTGCCCCACGCCTTGGCACAATACGCCCATACCATAATAAAAGCCCTGCAACTGCTCATCTGTCATCTGACTTTGGGGGTCTGCCCCCATCTGCGAGAACAGGCGAGCATAGACACGGCTAAACCCTTGGGCGGTGTAGATATTTACGGTAGGCTTAACCACTGACTGGGCAAGCTCTTGCTTTATCACCTGCACGACATGATACGCCAAGATGATGATGAGCCGAGCAAAGTCATCATGAGATAGCACACGAGCTTCGCTCACACTCTTGCCTGCCAAGTCTGATTTGACCGCCGATAAGAACACATCCAGCAGTTTAAGACTATCCAAATCCGCCTTGAATGCCGTCTGCTGAGCGATGAGTGCGGACAGTCGCTGATGATAGGCAAAGCGTTTGCCCGTCACACTCATGCCCTGCCACAGCTCATGCACTTCTTTATCAAATTCAAACCACACAAATGGGGTGACACTCATGCTTTATCCCCGAGCATATTATTTAAAAATTCAAGCACATTTTTAGAGCTTACCTTTTGTTGTAAGGCGAGAAGCTCTGTCTTAACCATCTCTTTATCATCATCTGCTAGCGTATACCAACGTGCCAGAGCCGATAAGGCACGAGAAGCCAGTACAGGATTTATCACATCCAAACGTGCCAAAGCCGACAGATACAGTAAGATGCCGTCTTTTGTCCATAGCTGAGTGGGTTTATTTGCCAATGCTCCAAGTGTGGTACGCACACGATTTGGCGTCTGCCAATCATAATCCGTTCGCTCCATTAGGGTCTTGATAAATGCCACATCACGACTGTCCGCCCCTGCTTGCACACTAAACCACTGGTCAATGACCAAATCATCATCATGATATTCTTCATAAAACTGAGTGGTATAATCATCTGCATTTGGCAAGCCAAACTCAATCATCGCCCCCAATGCTCCGAGCTGTTCACTCATGCAAGTGGCGTTGGTGTACTGGCGTTCGGTGCGTTCGGTCATGTCAAGTTTGGCGGTCAATGCCAGATTGAGTAGCACATTTCTAAGGAGTCTCACCCCACGAGCGTCAGGCGTGTCTTCATACGGCACGATAGGCAGAGCATCATACCACACTTGTACATGGTCGGCTAAGGCGTGGGCGATTTGCTCTTTTAGGGCGGTGCGTGTCGCCTTGACCGCTTGTGGGTCGTAGTCTTTATCGTACGCCACCGCAAGCTCGCTTTGGCTTGGCACGTCAAACAGGCGAGCGGTCAGCATGGGGTCTTTGTGCATGAGCGTTGGCACGATACGTTTTAGGGTGTCGGTCAGAAGAGCGACATTGTCCGATTTGCCAAACAACAATCTACCCACCAACGTCTGCACCGCTTGCCATTGATTAAAGCCTTCATTTTCAAATTGTACGATTTTTACCAAATCTTCATCAGTATAGTCAAATTCTAGCTTAACAGGGGCGGAAAAATTACGCAGTACCGACACCACAGGACGCACTCCACCCAAATCCAACCCGTCAAAACTAAACGTATCGCTGTCTTTGGTCAAAAGTAGCAATTCTTGGGCAAGTAGCTCTCCACTCTCCCCATGAAAAATCGCCACGTCTATCGGTATGGGCAGGGCTTTTGGTTCATCAAATCCTGCCACATGACGAGTTTCTTGACTAAATGTCAGCTCAACGCCATCAGCCACCACTTCAAATCCACCCGTCAGTACAGGCGTACCTGCTTGGGTGTACCATGCCAAAAAGTCCAGCACACGTTCATCACCTACGCTCATCGCTGATAAAAAATCTTCAATGGTAACGGCTTGACCATCATAGCGAGCAAAATATTCGTCCGTGCCTTGGCGGAATTTGTCCTTGCCGAGCAAGGTCGCTATCATACGCACAATCTCCGCCCCTTTTTCATAGACGGTAACGGTGTAGAAGTTGTTAATCTCCACAAAACTGTCAGGACGCACAGGGTGAGCCAGCACGCCTGCGTCTTCTTTGAACTGATGAGCCTTTAAAAAACCCACGTCATCAATGCGTTGTACCGCAGGCGAGCGATGACTTGATGAAAAACTTTGGTCTCTAAATACGGTAAAGCCTTCTTTTAGGCACAACTGAAACCAATCACGGCAGGTAATGCGGTTGCCCGTCCAGTTGTGGAAATATTCGTGGGCGATGACCGCTTTGACGTGAAAACTTCGCTCATCGGTCGTGGTTTTTGGGCTAGATAGCACGCAAGACGTGTTAAAGATATTTAAGCCCTTATTTTCCATTGCCCCCATGTTAAATTGCCCTGTGGCGACAATCATATAACGGTCAAGGTCGTACGCCCGCCCATAATGCTCTTCGTCCCATTTCATGCTGTCTTTTAGGGCAGTCATGGCAACGCGGCATTTGTCAATGTCGGCAGGCACGGCATAGATTTCTAGGAGTACTTCACGCCCTTCACTGGTCGTGTAGTGGTCGCTCATCACCGCCAAATCCGCCACCACGCACGCAAACAGGTAGCTTGGCTTTTTGGTCGGGTCGTGCCAGACGGCAAAATGTCTGTCATCGCCCACATCGCCTTTTTCTATCAAATTACCATTGGCAAGCAGTACAGGGAAATGCTTGCCCGCTTCTACTCGGGTGGTGTATTCGGTCAACACGTCAGGGCGGTCAGGAAAAAAGGTAATTTTACGAAAGCCCTCTGGCTCGCATTGGGTAACAAACATCAGCTCATCGCCCGTACCCGACTGATACAAGCCTTCTAGGGCAGTGTTGGTTTGGGGCGTGATTTTTACATCAATGGCAACTTTGGCGGTGTCGGGAGCGTTGTGAATGGTTAGGCTCTCATCATCTAGGGCATAATCATCAGCCGTCAGCACTTTGTCATTGATGCTAATGTTTAATAGTTCAAGCTCACGCCCCAACAACACAAGCTCGCCGTCATGTTCACGGTTCATGTTTAGCACGCTAGATACCGTGGCGTGGTCATCAAATACTTTTATGTCTAAATAAATGTCGTCCACACGATAGGCAGGTGGCGTGTAGTCTTTTAGGTAGATTTTTTGGGGTTCTTTATTGCTGTTCGTCATGGTCTAATCCTATATATTAAAGATGTTTGGGTGCTGACTTCATTTTTAAATTTAATCAACATGAGATGGATAAATGAACACGCCATACTATCAAATTTTTGTCATGAAAAAAAGACCATCTCACCCCAAAAATTGCCAATATGGTCATTATTTTGACACAACTGCCCACAAAATCTCAAAAAAGATCAATTTTTTGTCCAAATACCCAAAAACAACCTTAAAATGACTTGCAAATGACTTGCTAAACCCAGTGAATTTTGTCATTATAATGTATGGTTTTCTCACATGATTTTGCAAATTGTCATTAAGTAGCAAACTGTGGTAAAATGGTACAATCGTCAAAATGGTTTTATAAAATTCTTCAATTAAGGAGCGTTTATGCTTACTTCTAAAATCTCAAAAGCCCTTGTATTGGCCTTGACTGCCAGCACCCTTATGGTGACAGGCTGTGCCAGCAAAAAACCAAAGTCACAAGTGGTTGTTGCCCCCCTAGGTGGTTATGGTGCTAACGGTGGCTATACTGGTGGTGCTTTGGTTAATAACTCAGCCGCCATCCAAAATGCCGCTCGCAACATGCAAGGCGTGGTGCATTTTGACTTTGACTCTGACGCCATCCGTGCCGACGCTGCTGCCATCCTAGACCAACAAGCCCAATTCTTGAACGCTAACCAAGGTGCTAGAGTACAAATCGCAGGTCATACCGATGAGCGTGGTACTCGTGAATATAACATGTCATTAGGCGAGCGTCGTGCCGTTGCCGTGCGTAGCTATCTTGCCAGCAAGGGTGTGAACACCGCCAATGTTGAGATTCTAAGTTTTGGCGAAGAGCAACCTGTTGCCACAGGCTCAAACGAAGCCGCTTGGGCTCAAAATCGCCGTGCTGAACTAAGCTACTAAGCGAACCTAAAACTGCCAGACCCAAATCTTGTGATTTTTGTCATCATGTGATTTGGGTTTTTATTGGCTATTGATGACTGGGTTTTATCATCAATATCATCAATATCAAGCCGATTTTAAAAACCTCTCAAAATTCATGGTATGATTTTCTTATAAAATTGTTGCATAATTGTTGTTTTTTAAATGATTTGTAAACCCACCATCGCTTTTGTCATGATTTTAACGTAGAATACTACTGTATGATTAGGTTTAATATTGATGTCAATATTATTGAAAATACCAAAAATTAAAATTTTTTATTTTTATTCATGATTAGGATGTGCCTGCCGTGCCTGCCTTTGGTATTTTATGATGATGGATTTATATTTCATTCATATTTAAATGGCAGGCAACCCCTAATCAGTAAGGAGCTTTTATGAATCTGATTAATCATTTACAAACAGTTGTTAGCCCCAAAGTCTTAGCCCTAATTGGCGAACATGATGGCAATGACACCGCCAAGACAAATGCACTAACAGGATTGTATGGACTGTTTGGTGCAAATCTTAGCAACCCTGATATTGCCACCAAAGTGCAAGCACTCACCCCTGCACAACTTGAAGATGGCAATCATGTGCTAAGTACTCTCATCCAAGATGCCCAAGGCGTCAGTCAAGTTGCCACCTTAAATAATGAGCTTGCCTTTGAACATGGACTGCCAAACACCACCACAGAAGCTCTAACTGCCAATGCCGCACCGCTCATCGTACGTGAACTGAACACACTGGCAGGGTCAAGTTCACTGCACACTTTCCTACAAGAAAAAACAGATGATTTTGCAGGGTTTTTACCCAACTGGGCAGAAAAATTACTGCCAGCAGGGCTACTGGCAGGCGTTGGTGCTTTGGGGGTAACATCGTCAGCAGACATCGCCACTGATACCGCAAGCATCGCAAGCACACCCGTGACACCAGTTACACCAACCACCGAGAGTGTCTCGGAGCCTACTGCCGCCCATGTTAATGGTCAAGTAGAGCTCATCAAAAAAGAAGAAGGTAGCTTCATGAAAGCCCTGCTACCCATCATTGGTTTGGTGATTTTTGCAGGGCTGGCATGGCTTCTGCTACGTAGCTGTCAAGAAAAACCCACGCCTGTGGCAGCACCTGTCACACCCCCTGCCGAGACCGCCCCTGCTGGTGGTGCCGTCGCAGGTTTAGCCCTCGCCACGCTTAACTTTGCCACCGACGAGACAGGTCAAGGCATCTACTCTTGCCGTGGCGAAGCAGGTAGCGAAGGTGTTTTTGCCAACATTCGCACCGCCCTGTCAGGCGTGTTTGGTGTCGCCGATGACACATGTCGTCTGAGTGTCAGCTCTGATGTGGCAGATACTTTGCCAGCTGGTGAGTATTTAACCGGTATCTTTAATCTCATCAAAGGCGTGCCTAATGCCAGCGTGAGCATCATTGACAAAACCATTCTCTTTAATGCTGCCAATGCCGATGATATCACCAAACTCATCGATGCTACCAAAGCCTTAGTTCCTGCTGACTTTGTGGTAGAAGCAGAGCCACAGCTTGACATTAATGTCGCTGTCGCCCAAAGCATTGATACCGCCAAAGTTGCCATTGTAGGTCTAAGTGAGACGCCTGCCCCATCTGTCGCTGATGATTTGGTGCGTGCCTTGAATAGACAAATCATCAACTTTGCCAATGATTCAAGCGAGATTCCTGAACCAAACAAAGAAATCCTTGACCTGGCAGCTGCCAAACTCATCAAACTGCCCGATGCCAAACTAAAAATCACAGGTCATACCGACACCAATGCTTCTTATGAGTACAACAAAGAGCTGTCCGAACAACGTGCCAGTGCCGTTCATGATTATCTGGTCTCTAAGGGTGTGCCCGATGAGCGTTTGGATACCTTTGGAGCAAGTTTTGACCATCCTGTGGCAACCAATGCCACCGAGCAAGGTCGCTTCCAAAACCGTCGCATTGAGTTCACACTAATCAAAGATGGTGAGCAAATCGCTGCTGTTGGTAATGCACCAACCAGTCCTGCCACTGCCATTGAACACGCTCATGAGCATGCCAATGATACGCCTGTTGATGTTGGTCTAGACGAGACAGTAACTGATGAACCCACCGCTGGCGTGGTCATCGCTGAGCCTGCCGAAGTCGCCCCTGAGCAAAACAACTAATCGGTTTTGACAAAATCGTGATACAATAAAAGCCCAACATGTCAGCATGCTGGGCTTTTATTTTTACTTTAAGAACACCCCATTCTCAACTTTATATAAGTGCTTAATTTATCAAGGGCGAATTGCAATTCACCCCTACAACCCAAAAATTATTATAGGATAATCAATAAGTTAGTATTTTAAGTTGAGATTGAAGTTTAAGAATACCAAATCATGCCTACCGTTGTCCTATTTAACAAACCCTATAATGTCCACAGTCAATTTAGAAAAGACCACGACCAGATGATGACCCTTGCTGATTATTTTGATGACAAAAGTCTGCGTGTGGCAGGACGCTTGGACAAAGACAGCGAAGGACTGCTCGTTCTCACCGATAACGGCACGCTCAACCATTTCATCACCACACCACCCACGCACGGCAAAGCCAAATCATGGGGCAAGACTTATCTGGTGCAAGTAGAGCATACCCCAACCGATGACCAACTTCATGCCCTGCGTACAGGCGTGACCCTAAAAGACGGTAAAACCCTGCCTGCCCGTATCCTACACCTAGATGATGACAACCTGCCCATCGATGTGTGGGACAGACATCCGCCCATTCGTGAGCGTAAAAACATCCCCACCGCATGGCTGATGATAACCATCTTTGAAGGCAAAAACCGCCAAATCCGTCGCATGACTGCCCACGCCGGTCTGCCTTGTTTAAGACTCATCCGCTTACAAGTCGGTAGTGATAAGCTCGGTTGGCACGTTGGCGACTTGGCTGTCGGTCAAAGCAGACGCATTCACATCAGCCATGATGAGCTGACACGAATACTGCGGGGCTGATTGGATAATCCTATTATCCAACACCCTATGATTTTAGCCATTTATCAAAAACAAACCACCCTTTTTCTTGGTAGTCTGCCGTACGCACCGACACACTCTCACGCCGTGTTGGTATGCCACGGGTCACGGTAAAGGTGCGAAGTTCATCACGGCGAAAAGCATGCACTACCACACTGCTTGCATGAGTTAGTGCTGATTTTATGCCCGCACCACTGGCACGAATGCCATCTATTGCCACGATGACATCACCCACCGATAACCCTGCACCACTGGCGATGCTGCCACGATGGCAATGCTTGATTTTAAGACCATCATCACCCTCATCTACGCTCACACCCCATGCTGTCTCTGTCTTTTGACTGTCCAGCACCACCCCAAACTCACTCATCAATGCAATAAGGGGCAACTCATCCACACCCACAACATACCTACGATAAAAGTCTTGCCATTCATCCACCCCCATCATCGCCCCAATGACATCGTCAAGGTCATCATCGCTCATACCAAAACGTTTATCATCGCTCTGTTTGGATTTGTCATAAAAGGCTTTGATGACATCAAACAGGCGGTATCTGCCCCCTGAATGTTTTAACAAACTCAAATCCAAGCAGAGCGCCACCAACGCCCCTTTGTTATAATAACTCACGCTCTGATTGGCGGTATTCTCATCGGGGCGATACAGCTTTATCCATGTGTCAAAGCTAGACTCCGCCACGCTTTGGTGCCTGCGACCGTCCGTCTTGTGATAGCGGTTGATTTGGGCGGTGATGAGCTTAAAATAACTTGCCCTGTCAATCACGCCTGAGACCAATAACATCAAATCATCCAGATAACTGGTAAAACCTTCAAACACCCACAACAGGGGCGTGTAGGCTTCTGCTTGCAAATCACTGTCCATCATCACATCAGGACGCACCGATTTGACCCACCACGCATGAAAATACTCATGGCTACATAGCCCCAAAAACCGCTGATAAGACTCGCTTGGCACATCAGACTCGCCCACCGGCAAATCGGTGCGTGGCGTGATAAGGGCAGTTGAGTTAATATGCTCTAACCCACCATAATCACTGCCCGTGACCATCGTCATAAAGGTATAATCAGCAAAAGGCACATCGCCCAATAAGTCAGCATAGCTTTGGCAAATCTTTTGTACATCTGCCGACAGCCTTGTCAAATCAGCACGGTGTCGCCCTGCGATAAAAAAGCGATGAGTCACCCCTTTGTCCGCCACCTGCACCGTAAAGTCAAACAGCGACTGCACCCCAAATTCAAAGGGATAATCATAATACTCAAAGGCTTCCTTGGGAGCGAGTGAATAGCCCGCCCCCTGTTCATGCTCACGCAGGACATGGGGCAGACCGCAGGCGAGCGATGAGCCTTGATTTTTTGCCAAAAAGCTCTGTGGCACATGCAAATGCACCTGAGCAGACGCCCACTCATTATTTGATATCATCAAAAGGAGCGATGTAAAATTACCAAACAGTCGGCTGTCATCAACAAATGCCGTCCGCACCGACAAATCATGGCAGTACACTTCATAATGCACCGTTATCCGCCCCGCCTGCCCAATGCCAGCAAATTCATAACGGTTCTTGGCACTTTTGCTTGCCCGATACGCCTGCCCTGTCTCATCATAGGCGATGACTTTGGTGATGTTCTTGCTAAACTCACGCACCAAATAACTGCCTGCTATCCAAGTTGGTAGCCACAAACTAAGCCCGCCATCAGAACGTTCAATGTCCGCCACATCAAAGCTCATGATGACATCAACCAAATGCTCATGACATCGGGTAAAGTCAAGCACATAATGAATGGCGACGTCCTGCTCGCTGTTCGTCTTTGGCAAATTAGGAGTTGGGTTTAGGTGTGTCATTGTATTTACCTTATTAAATTAAAATTGGTGTTGTTGTTTAAAAATTTAAAATCGTATGTGTAAGAAACAACAAACATTGTCAAACAATGTGCTGTCAGCTGACACCATTATAACAAAATTGATTTATATAACAAAATTGATTTAAATCTGCTTTAATCGACTTTTAAAAGATTTTTGTAACCAACGCCCAACATTTGCCAAAACTTTGCTATAATAGCTCTTGATTATCGGTAATGGCACCCCATTTACCGATAAACATTTTTCACTTTTATAGGAAAATTTCATGTCAATGATTGCAAATGACACCGTTGTACGATTCAACTACACCCTAACCAACAGCGACGGCGACGTGCTTGATAAATCAAATGGCGAACCGCTTGCCTACTTGCACGGTCACCACAACATCATCCCCGGTCTTGAAGCCCAAATGAAAGGCAAAGGTGCAGGCGATAAGTTTACCGTGACTGTTGCCCCCGAAGACGCTTATGGCGAGTACCTTGCCGAAGCTGTCCAAGAAGTGCCACGGGCAAATTTCCAAGGTGTTGAAAACATCGAAGTTGGCATGCAATTTCAATCACAAACTGACGACGGTCATGTCATGCTTGTGACTGTCAAAGATGTGAATGATGACGTTGTGGTCGTGGACGGCAACCATCCGTTAGCTGGTGTGACTTTGACGTTTGACGTTGAAGTGGTTGATGTGCGTGAAGCCACTGCCGATGAGATTGCTCACGGTCATGCACACGGTGTGGGCGGTCAGCATCACTAATTACTCATCGCTTACAAAACCCAAACGCTTGCTTTGGGTTTTTTGTTTTTTAAAGGATTATAATAAGTATTTTTCAATAAAGATACATCTAACCAACTTGATATTTACCACGGGTTTGTAGGAGTGTGCTGAGCACGCCCTTTAATGATATTACCGCACAAGGCATGCACAGCACGCCCCTACACCCAAACATCATTGTGTTTGTAGTAATTCTAAAAACTTAACGTGCAGGAGTGAACATAACACCCAAAAATCAAGACATTACATAGGGCAAATTGCAATTTTCCCCACAAATCCATCCAAAAATATCATCAATTAGCCATATAAAATTTAGGGCGTGTTGAACTTTGGTATTTGCAATGAAAAATGAGAAAAATCGCACGTTTTTCAAGGAAAAAACGCAGGCTGATAGTCATTCTATCAGACAAGTTTTTGACGATGAAAAACAAGATTTAGCCATTTTTCATGCAAAAATTGATTGAAATTGTCAAATTTTCATCTTATTTTATAAGAATGTTATCAATGTTCAACACGCCCTAACAAAGGTATTTTTATGAAACGCTTAACTTCTCTATTTATCATCGCCACCCTGCTAAGTGCCTGCTCTGCCCTGCCTGATAGCACAGCCACCCATTCCACCACCCAAGCCACGGCAGATGTCGCTCATGGGTCATCAGATGACACCGCACACCATCTAACCCATCTTAGCCAAGAGTGGCGACTGACCGCCGTGCAAGGCGTGGACTATCAAGGCAGACCTGTCGCCACACTTGATTTGACCGACCCTGCCAAAGCCAGTGGGCATGCAGGGTGTAACACCCTAATGTTTGGCATCAACGACATCCATGATGACACCCTACACATCAGCTCGGTGGCATCCACTCGCATGGCGTGCCCTGACATGGCGTTAGAGCAGATACTAGGACAACTGTTGCCCACGCTCACGCATTATAAAGTCAGTGCCACCGACCTAATGCTCTCTAACAGCCAAGGTCAGGCGTTATATTTTAAGGCAGTAAAATAACCCAATATTGGCAAAATATTAAGATGACCACCAAGTCATTTTCTCATCAAAATTTATCCCTTGTGATTTGCCCTGTGTTACAATAATCCTAGCCATTTCTTGTATCCACCCATTTCACAAGGACAGCCATGACCACATTTTTTAAAGGCAAATTTTTTAAAGCCAAACCCACCGCCACTCACACCGATGACACGCCCTATCCGCACATTTTTCGTCCGCTCGATTTGGGTTTTACCACCCTAAAAAATCGCATGGTCATGGGATCGATGCACACAGGGCTTGAAGATAGATTTTTTAATTATGGCAAGCTCGCCCGCTACTTTGAAGAGCGCGCCAAAGGCGGTGTTGCCCTGATTATCACAGGCGGTATCTCACCCAACCGTGAAGGCTGGCTCACCCCCTTTGGCGGAACGCTAAACCGCACCGCCGACATCATTCATCACGCCCGAGTAACCCGAGCGGTACACAAATACGACACCAAAATTCTCTTACAAATCCTACACAGCGGACGTTATGGCTATCAGCCTTTTGTGGTTGCCCCAAGCCCCATCAAGTCGCCCATCTCGCCCTTTAAACCCCGCCAAATGTCCGCCAAAAACATCAAGACAACCATTGACGACTACGTCCACACCGCCAAACTTGCCAAAAAAGCAGGCTATGACGGCGTGGAAATCATGGGCTCCGAAGGCTATCTCATCAACCAATTCCTATCCTCTCGCACCAACCAACGCACCGATGAGTATGGCGGTAGCCTAGAAAACCGAGCCCGATTTGCCCTAGACATCGTCAAGGCGATTCGTGGGGCGGTTGGTGCTGATTTTATCATCAGTTTTCGCTTATCTATGTTGGAGCTTGTTGAAGACGGTGCGGTCATGGCGGATGTCATTAATCTCGCCACATGGTTGGAGTCGGCAGGGGTAACGCTCATTAACACCGGTATCGGCTGGCATGAAGCCCGCATTCCCACCATCGTAACAAGCGTGCCACGAGCAGTTTTTGTGCGGTTTAGCCAAGCGGTTAAAGACGCCATCACTATCCCCGTCATCGGGGCGAACCGCATTAATATGCCTGACACGGCAGAGACGATGTTGGCAAATGGACAAGTGGATTTGGTGCAAATGGCACGCCCCTTTTTGGCGGACGGTGCGTGGGTACAAAAAGCCCAAACTGGCAATGCTCATCTCATTAACACCTGTATCGGCTGTAATCAAGCCTGCCTTGACCACACTTTTGCTGGCGAGCGAGCGTCTTGTTTGGTCAATCCACGAGCGTGCTTTGAGAGTGAATACGACATTCGCCCTGCCAAAAAAGCTAAAAAAATCGCCGTCATCGGGGGCGGTGTCGCTGGCATGACGGTTGCCGTTACCGCAAGCGAACGTGGACATGACGTAACCATCTTTGAGCGTAACAGCACGCTTGGCGGTCAGTTTAATTTTGCCAAAGTTATCCCTGGTAAAGAAGAATTTTTTGAGACCATTCGCTACTATCGCAACATGATAGAAAAGTTAAACATAAAAGTTCAATTAAATCATGAAGTTAGCGATGAATTCTTAAAAAATAGCAACTTTGACGACATCGTCATCGCCACAGGGGTCGTGCCACGCAAAGTGCGATTTGACGGCACCGACTTGCCACAGGTCATGACCTATGCCGAACTGCTCTCGGGACAAAAGGTCGCCGGCGAGCGAGTGGCGGTACTCGGAGCAGGCGGTATCGGCTTTGACGTGGCAGAGTTTTTGGCACATGGGGGCGTAATTGCCAAAGACGTCCATGACCCCACTTACCGCCCCACCGCCCAAAGCCCTGATGAGTTTTTTGCTCAATGGGGCGTAAACCCCGAGCCACACTATGACAGCCAAGGCGGACTTGCCAAACCTGCCCCCACGCCAAGCTGCCGCCAGATTTATCTACTCCAACGCAGTGAAGGCAAACTCGGCAAGGGCTTAAACAAAACCACAGGCTGGGTACACAAAGCGGTCATCAAGCAAGCCGGCGTTATCCAAATCGCAGGGGCAACGTACGACAAAATCACCGATGAAGGCTTATGGATAACGGTCAATGGACAAGCCCAACTGCTCCGTGTGGACAGCGTGGTGCTGTGCGTGGGGCAAGAGTCGGTCAATCATCTCATGCCGAAACTGGGCGACACCCCCAAAGCCCACTACCACATCATTGGCGGAGCAAAAAATGCCAAGCGCCTAGACGCCAAACGAGCGATTAGAGAAGGGTTTTTATTGGGGATTCATTTGTAGTTGAGAAAGATAATAAAATGTTATATAATTTCATCAAATCCATCATAACTTTGGGGTATTATATGACTTTTTTAAAAACTACTGCCATCGCCATGCTCACACTCAGCATGGCATTGACCGCCCATGCTCATGTTACTGTGCGTAATTTTGCCAATGGCGTGGACAGTTTGTCAGGCAAATCCGACAGCTTTCGTCTAAACGTCCCCACCAATCGCCACAAAGCCATTACCCAAGTGGAATTTGTCGTGGCGGACGATGTCAAGCTCCTATTCATCCACCCTGTGCCAAACTGGACGTACACCACCACCAAACGAGCCAATGGCGACATTGATAAGGTCATTTACACAGGGCGTATGGAAGCAGGTGAATTTACATCCTTTCCATTCATCGCCAAAAACCCCGCCAAGGGCGACATCACCGTCAAATACAAAGCCTACATCACCTATGAAGATGGCGTGGTCGTGCCATTTGACGGGTCAGCGGACGCTCACGGCTATCAGCCCACCATACTGTTAAAATAAATTAAGACCCATGAAAGCCACTCATCAGTGGCTTTTATTAAATCTCTTTCCAAACTAAAAATAAACCCTTATAAGTATTGGGGTTGAAGTTTTTAAAAATCCATAAAAATCAGGGTTTGGAAAGAAGTCTATTATTTTGTTACTTAACCCGAATAAACGCCACATCAATGTCCTGTGTTGGCACAAAATTATTTTCAATCACTTCAAATTTGCCCTGCCCCATCTTTTTTATTTTGCCTTTACCTGCCCAACAAAACGACACAATCTCATCGCTATCACGCTCGACAGTGAGTTTAAATCGCTCAATCGGTTTCGCCCAGTTTGCCCCCGTGGTTAGCACATAGCCCAATGCCGAATAAGACAAAGGGTGCGTGCCTGATTTTTTATCCAGATTTTGCCGAGTGGCTTTATCCAAACAAAAATTACTGTCTAGACTTTCATCGAAAAAGACACCGCCACCCACCATGGGGCGATAACTGTGGTTAATGCGAGTAATGGCATTGGCTTTAAATGTTTGTGTCCATTCATAGATTGCCTGCGATTTCCAATGCGTGTCTTTTTCGGTGATAAGGCGGTATAACGTTGGGTGCTTGCACGCTCGGATTTTGGCGTATATATTGGACAAACTTTCGTCATAATTGGCATGATGATATGCAGACAAAATCTCTTTATCCGAAAAACCGCATTGCCTAAATGCGTCCGTCACATCAAGCTCTGATTGCTCATCATGCCCTTTATATAAAAAGGCTCGCACGTGCATTTTTGGGCTAATGGCTTTGCCGTTCGCCCACACCTTAAAGCTGTTAAGCGTTGTCTCTGTGTCCGCAAAATCGCCATCGTATTGAATGCTCATCTTTGGCAAGGGAAACAGCACCGTTTGGCGAATGTCTTTATTGGTTAGGTTTTTAAATTCATACGCCACTTTGATGATGTCTTTACTGATGTACAAATCTTCACTTTTCATGGCGATATTGGGATTTTTGATGTACGCCACCCCACCCACGCCCACATAGCCTGTACTGTCGTTGGCATGGGCTGTGATACTTGACAATAACAGTACCAACAGGGAAAATTTTAACCGTTTCATGATTTATCCTGATTTCTCTTGATAAAAAGGTGTATAATTATCTTGCTATCTTTTAATAATTCTGTCAAGTTTATCAAGGCTACAATATGTCAAATTATACCTTTAATCGCACCTTTCCCCATACTCGCTTGCGTCGTTTGCGTGTCTCGGACGGCATTCGTGAGATGGTTGCCGAAACTCATCTGCAACCTTGCCATCTTATCGCTCCTGTGTTTGTCATTGAAGGGCAAAACCAACGCCAAGCCATCAAAAGTATGCCAAACATCGAACGGCTATCCATTGACCTACTTGTCAAGCATTGCAAAGAGCTGTATGAGACAGGTGTACGCATGGTGGATATTTTCCCTGTGATTGACCCCGCCCTAAAATCACCCAATGGCGATAACGCCTACAACCCTAATACTCTTGCCGTGCGTGCCGTCTCTGCCATCAAGGACGCCTGCCCCGAGCTTATCGTCATGACCGATGTCGCCTTAGACCCCTACACCACACACGGTCAAGACGGTATCATTGATGAATCAGGCTATGTGATTAACGACATCACCACCGAAGCACTCATCAAGCAAACACTCGCCCACGCTCGGGCAGGGGCGGACGTCATCTCGCCATCGGACATGATGGACGGTCGCATTCGTGCCATGCGTGATGCCCTAGAAGCGGACGGTTTTGTCAATACCGCCATCATGGCGTATTCTGCCAAATACGCCTCCGCCTACTATGGACCTTTTCGTGATGCGGTCGGTTCGTCAGGCAACCTAAAAGGACATAAAAAACAATACCAAATGAACCCTGCCAACCGAGACGAAGCCTTACATGAGGTCGCCCTTGACATCAAAGAAGGGGCGGACATGGTCATGGTAAAACCCGGTCAGCCCTATCTGGACGTGGTGCGTGAAGTCAAAGACAACTTTGGCGTACCGACCTTTGCCTATCAGGTGTCAGGCGAATACGCCATGCACATGGCAGCCATTCAAAACAGCTGGCTCACCGAAGCGGTCATCTTAGAGAGCCTTATCGGATTTAGGCGGGCAGGCTGTGATGGGATATTAAGCTATTTTGCCCTACCTGCTGGGCGGATGCTTGCTGAGATTTAAAAATTTGCTAACTTTATGATTTTATGCCACTTTTATGTTTAAAGTGGCATTTTATGATGGGTATATTTGGATTATGTTAAATAACTTTAATCCCACACCCTGTGCTTAACTTTGTATCAGTGATTGACTTACCAAGGGCGTATCACACGCCCTTTTCTTTTATCTCTGTTATCCGCCTTGCTAGTTATGAGCCAACGCATCCACAGGATTAAGCCTTGACGCATTACGAGCAGGCAAAAAGCCAAACACAATGCCGATGAGCGTTGAGCAGACAAAGGCAACCACGATAGATAGGGGTGAGTAAATCACGCCCACGCTGTCGCCCCCAAATTTATTGATAAGACTACCCACACCAAAGGCAAGCAGAATTCCCAAAACACCGCCCAAGATACACACCAACACCGCTTCTATCAAAAATTGTCCCAAAATATCCGACTGCCTTGCCCCGACTGCCATACGCACGCCAATCTCGCTCGTGCGTTCGGTAACCGACACAAGCATGATATTCATCACGCCAATACCGCCCACGATAAGCGAGATAATCGCAATCGATGAGATAAGCATGGTCATGGCGGTGGTGGTGGATTGCACCGTTTCTTTGATGCTGTCGGTGTTCATGATGTTAAAATCGTCCGTGCCGTGCCGTGATTTGATAAGCTCGGATATGGCAGTCTCGGCAATGGCGGACGGTGTGTCATCATCAATCAGCACGACAAAGCGGTCAACCGTATTTTTGCCAAGCATACGATACATGACGGTGGTATAAGGCAGATAGACGGTGGGCGAGTTGCTGGTGCGGGCAAAGGACGATGTTTTTTCGGACAACACGCCCACGATACGGGCAGGGACGTTGCCGATGAGCAGGGTTTGCCCGATAGGGTTGCCTTCGCTGTTAAAATAGGTCTTATAGGCGTTTTGGTCGATGATGACATCTTGGGCGGACGTGGCGACACTGGTTTCATCAAACATCTGCCCCATAGCCAATTTTTCGCCTGTAACGGACAAATAATCCTTACCCACGCCCGTTACTGTGCCTGTCGTGTCTTGGTTTTGGTAGCGGATATTGACCGATTTGTTTACCATGGGGCTGACCGACACGGCATAGGGCTGGTCGGCAACGGCTTGGGCGTCCGCCACGGTGAGATTATCTCGTCCAAACCGCCGTCTGGGGTCGCCAAAGGGATAGCCGTTCATCACGGTAATGGTGTTGGTGCCCAGGGCGTTGATGTCGGCTAGGATTTTGGCTTGTGAGCCTTGCCCTAGCCCCACGATAGAGACGACAGAAGCGATACCGATGATAATCCCAAGCATGGTTAAAAGGGTTCGCATTTTATGGGCTTTCATGGCATAGATAGACATTTTAAAGGCTTCTTTTAGGCGGTCTATCACGCCAAATAGGGCGTTTTTTGAGTCAAAGGTGTTTTTGCTAATAGGGCTTAAAACCGTTCGTGGTGAGCTTGTTGAACCATGACGGTTTTCCTTGTCCCGCAGGCATGGCTCAGGGCGAACGGAAAACTTAGAAGTATCAGCAAGTTTGTCATCAGTATAATAATCAGCAATGATATGCCCGTCCTTTAACTCAATCACTCGCTCGGCTTGGCTTGCCAAACTCGGGTCGTGCGTTACCATGATAATGGTGTGTCCGTCATCTTTTAGGCGGTGCAAGATGTTCATGACTTCCTTGCCAGAGCCACTATCCAACGCCCCTGTCGGCTCGTCTGCTAGGATAATATCGCCCCCATTCATCAAGGCTCTGGCGATAGAGACACGCTGTTGCTGACCGCCTGAGAGCTGATTGGGGCGGTTGGTGGTTTTCTCGCCCAAGCCTAATTGGGTAAGTAGTTCGGTGGCTCGCTCACGCCTTTTGGTGGTGTTCATGCCTGCATAGACAGCAGGGACGGTAACATTGTCAAGGGCGTTGATGTCGCCAAGCAAGTGATAACGCTGAAAAATAAAGCCAAAATGCTCACGTCTAAGCTTGGCAAGCTCTTCACTATCCATGTCGTCCACAGATTTGCCAAAAATGGTATAGCTTCCGCTTGTGGCTTTGTCAAGACAGCCCAAAATGTTCATGAGCGTGGATTTGCCTGAGCCTGATTGCCCGATGATAGCAACCATTTCGCCTTGATATAAAGTCAAATCAAGTCCATGCAAAACACGGACAGTCGTATCGCCAGCAGGGAACTCACGCACTAGGTTTTTGATTTGTATGAGTGGGATTTTCATTATGCCCCCTAACGCATGGACGGACTGTATTGGTATTGTTCGTCTTGACCTTGGCTATTTGAATCACCAATGACGACTTTATCACCGACGTTTAACCCTGATTTAATCTCGGCATCAATACGATTATTTAGCCCCACTTGCACCTCCACGGGTTTGGCGATGCCATCATTTGTCAGTACTTGTACACTATATTTACCCTCCTTGCCATCTCCTTTTAAAGCAGATGACGGTATGGTCAGCACGTTTTTGACCGAATCGGTAATAATGCTGACCTGTGCGGTCATGTCAATACGAAATTTGCGTTCAGTATTATCCACATCAAGATAACCGATATAATACACCGCAGAATCGGTATTACTGTTGGTGCTGATTTTCTCAGGGGCAGGCTCTACGCCTGCCAGCGTGGTGTCAAACTGCTGTTCGGTATTGCCAATGATGTTAAAGCGAGCAGGCATACCTGCACTTACGTTTACCACGTCTGCCTCGCTAATTTGGGCGTTAATGCGAACACGACTTAGGTCGGCAAGTGTTACAATGGTCGGGGCGGATTGCATGGCATTTACCGTTGTACCCTCTTTTTGGGTGATGGCGATGACCGTGCCATCCATCGGAGCAACGATTGTAGTATAACTCAAATCCTCAGTAGCAGTAGATAGATTGTTTTGGGCTTTGTTAATGTTTGCTTGTTGGCTTTGGATATTCGCCCGGGCAGAGACAACGTCATTTTTGGCATTGTGAACATTTGCTCTTGCCACTTGCACATTGGCTGTGGCAATCTCTACCGCACTTTTGGCATCGTCATAATCTTGGCGACTGATTGCGTCAATTTTTAAAAGGCTCTCCAAACGAGCAAAGGTTTGTTTGGCTTTTTGTAGTTCAGCAAGGCGAGCTTGTAAGGTCGCTTCTGAGCTTGCCACATTGCCTTGACTGGACGCTAGGTTTGCTTGGGCTTGGGCAAGGCTCGCCTCAGCTTGTTGCAAATTGGCACCTGCATTGGAGACGGTGTTTTTTTGTTCAACTTGGTTAATTTGGGCGATTAGGTCGCCTTTTTTGACTTCATCGCCCACGTCCACATACAGCTTGACAATCCGTCCTGACACCTGAGCCCCCACGTCCACGCTGTAAATGGGCTTGACTTTGCCTGACGCCATGACCGTATTTTCAATATCGCCCATGACCGCATCGGCAGTCAGATAAGACGGTGGGGCTTCTTTGGGCTTAAAAAAATAATAGGCAAGGACAATCAGTGTAATGGTAATAATGGCAATGATAAGCCATTTTAGGGGAAATTTGGATTTTTTGGCGGTGGGCATGGTTTTTTCCAAAAAAAATAGCAGAATAGAGATTGATTTTAAAAAATTGGTATTTTTAAAAACGGGTAAATGGTTAATTAATATTGATAAAAATATATTTATTCAAATAAGGTTTTTAAATTTTGGCATGGTTAATGGTAGGTTTGTCAAATAAATAACAATTTATCTTATCCTATATTATGATTAACTTTTAAATAATTCATTTATTTCTAATTTTATAAACTTTAAATTTATCTTAAAAAATCTGAATTTAACCAATGCAATTTTAAAAACCAATGACCATTATAAAATTTTTGTTTTAAACAACAGTCGTATGGTAAGGTGCGTCCCACGCACCTTTTTAAATAGAAATCTTATCGGTGCGTACTACGCACCTTGTATATCTCC
>NZ_MXAN01000025.1 GCF_002027545.1 Moraxella lacunata | reverse complement strand
TTAAGTTGAGATTGAAGTATCAAACCTTATAAAATAAAGTTGTCAAGCTTAACTTCAAACACCCCTTCCACCTTGGCAAAATCAATGGCATCTGCACCACCTTCGCCATCGGCATCATAGGATAGAACTTTGGTGTCTTTATTGTAAGTGATACGCTCGGTTAGGGTGCTTGCGTCCACATCAAAGACCGCTTTGTCAAGTTTGATTTTGTCGCCCATCTCAAAGTCGGTAATGGTGTCCATCGTGCCATTTAGCAGGGTGCTAAACACAAAAATATCATCGCCATCGCCCCCTGTCAAAATGTCCGCCCCCAAACCGCCAATCAAGGTATCATTCCCTGCATTGCCGATTAGGGTATTGCCCATGTTGTTGGCGGTCAGTACGTTGTCAAGCTCGTTGCCTGTGGCGGTTTTGGCGGTAATACCAATCAAGGTCAGGTTTTCAAGCTCTTGCCCATTTAGGTCAAAATCAACATGGCTAAACACGCTATCCACCCCTTCGCCTGCAAGCTCGGTAATGCTATCGCCTGTGCTGTCGATGATGTAAGTGTCGTCCCCGACCCCGCCGATGAGCGTATCTGTGTCGTTTAGATCAAAATAATCGGCAAATGTTACGGTGGATAAGTTTTTGATGGCAAAGGTTTTTTGGCGTTCATCGCCCACATAAATCCACGAACCAAGGGTTAGATTGACGTTTACGCCTTGGGTTTCGTTGGACGCATCAAAGGTATCCACACCATTCCCGTCCCAAATATAGCGGTCGCCATCGCCCAGTACGGTGTTGTAATTTTTGAAAGTATAAACATCATCGCCTGAGCGGGCATTGGGATTGACCCCAAACTGGCGGTGAATGTGTGCCAAATCATACATTCTAAGCCCACCCATGTTGAGATACATACTATAATTCATATAAGGCTTATAAGACAACACCGAAAATTCCAAACTGTCTTCTGGCAGATAGTCGCCCTTAAAGTTGTCATGGGTGTGTCGCATATTGAGCGTATGCCCAATCTCATGCAAGGCGGTATAGTAAGCAAAGGGACTGTGTCCGCTTTGAACGTTGGCATAGCCATTTGACCACCAGATATTACCACCCAAAAACGCATAAGCCGAACTGCCCGAATGCACACCTGTTAGATTTGCCGAAAACAGATTGGTGTCTGCGTCCAGCGGGTCGTCCACTTCAATAAACTTAATATTGGCATAGCTTGCATATTCATCATATGCCTTACGCACGATGTTTTTCATGGCTTCGGTGTAGGGTTTTAGGGTACTCAAATCAGCATTGACTTCGCCCTGCACACCCCTTGTGTATCGCTCTTTTAGGACATGATAGTCATCAGGCGTGGCAAAATGATATTTGACAATGGCAGGCTCGGTGGCATACCCACCCACAGGAATGCTAAATGGCTTGGTTTCCATTTTGTGCGAATTTAGGTACTTGATAAAATACGCCATGTCATTGTCGGGGCTTGTGTGGTCAAGATTTGTCGGCTCGGTGTTGGACGGTCGTGTAAAGACCAGCTCCTTGGACATACGATTGGCATTGACAAAGCGTTCGGTATCTTGTACCGTGATGGCATTGCCTGCCAAGTCTTGGGTAGCAAGGCTTGCAACGACAAGACTGTCATCATCTTTGTCCAAATCGGACGTTTTTACCATCGCCTTAAAGGTATTGTCCGCCCCCACCACGGCTGTGTATTTTGTGCCTGCCACATCAATGCTCACCACGTCATCAGCCTTAGCACTGCCCGACACCACACCGCTTACCACAGACATCGGCTCATCGGACACCGCCACGCTATAATTACCATCAGCCCCTTTGGTCAGATAAGGACTATCAATGGTTACTTCTTTGATGGTGGCGGTATTTTTGCCATCGGCATTGATTTGCCAGTTGGTGTTGCTATCGGTAATCTGATATGCCCCACCGCCCAAATCGGTCAAATCGTACAATTTGGCATTGGGATTGTGAATAAATTCATAGCTCAGCGACTGACCGTTTAATGCTTGTAATTCATCAAACGGCACATCAAAGAAAAATTTGCCACGGTCAAGCCCTGAATAATAGGTCTTATCGCCAATCTTAACGCTCACATGGCGAACGTGCATATCATTCATGCCTTTGCCAAATACCCCATCAAACTCAAATTGTCCGCCAATTCTAACAATCGACTCTTCTTGGGCAACACTTAGCCCAAAATTGCCATCAATATTGGTAATGTCAATTTGGGCGGCAACATTGGCACCGACTTTATATGCCAAATTAGTGCTTGCTTTGGCATTATTTTGCCCTGTGGCGGTGGCGACAATGGTGTAGGTTGGCACGTCTTTTAGCACACTTGCCGATATGAGCAATTCAAATACGCCATCGGCATTGGCAGTTGTCTCAAAGTCTTGTCCGCCAATGGTTAGCGTAACGGGCTGATTGAGCAATCTGTCCGCCCCTGATACACTACCTGTAATGACAATCTCGCCTGTGACTTCGCTCTCATTAATAAGGTTGTCGGCAGTAATGGGGTCGATGATGATTTGTAATTCATTCGACTGCACCGCATACCCCACAGTATCGCTTACAGTTGCCGTGTTGCCCACGCTGTTTTTGGTGCTAAGGGTGGCGGTGATTGATTTGGTGCTGTCTTTGGTCAAGGTGTCGGCAGGTATGGCAACCGAGAATGTGCCTTGGGCGGTCAGCTTGGCAGGATAAGTGCTGTTACCAAGGCTTACCACCACATCATCTTGGTCGTTGTAGTCGCCTGTCGCTTTGCCTGTAATGATGATATTGCCATCACTATCGCCTGTGCGTTCTGTCTCGTCAATGATGTTGTCATTGGCAATCGGGTCAAGTTTGATGGTAACTTGCGGGGCAGACAGATTGACATCATACGCCCGCTCGCCATTCACCGTTGCCACATTGCCTGCCTTGTCTTGGGCGGTAACGTGAGCGACAATCTGCGTGTCATTAGCCAAATCCGTCATGGACACATCGGCGGTATAGGTGTTTGGATCGGCTGTTTTTGTGGCGGTATAAGATGTGCCATTGACCATCAGAACAACGGACGTAACCACATCATCCACCCCCCAAATCATTTACCAAAACCGACACAATAGCACCAGTTTGGGTGCTGTCGTCTTGATTGATAAGATTGTCATCGGTAACATTGCCAATCTGTATCGTGGGGGCAGGTGCGTCTGTATCTACGCTGTATGTTTTTTCGGTGCTGGCGGTGGCGGTGTTCTTGGCATTGTCCACGACAGTTACGGTGGTTTTGATGGTGTTATTGCCTGCTCTTACCAAATCAATGGTCGAAAAATCCACCGAGAACTCGCCATTTTCTTTGACTTTGGCATAAATCTCTTTCCAATTGACATTGGCACAAGTGCTACAATAGCACGCCACAAGCACGTCCTGCCCTACTGGCACGTCTGTTACCTTACCGCTAATGGTAATGGTGTCCTGCTCGCTTTCTTCTTTGTTAATCACATTAAATCTCTTTCCAAACTAAAAATAAACCCTTATAAGTATTGGGGTTGAGGTTTTTAAAAATCCACAAAAATCGGGGTTTGGAAAGAAGTCTATTATCCCCTGCAATGTCATCAAGGGTAATGGTTGGCGTGGCAATCTCGGTCTGCACACTCACGCTCTTAGAAAGCGTGGCAGTGGCGGTATTGTCATGCTCATCACGGGCGGTGATGGTAGCGTCAATGGTTTTGTGATTGACAAGGGCGACAGTATCGACAAGCACGCTAAATTTGCCATCGATAATCTCAGCCGTGGCAACTGATTTACCAATCGCCAATGTCAAAATCTCGCCATCGCTCACATTTTGGACTGCCCCTGTGATAAGTGTGGTCGGGGCTTGGCTTTCTATCAAGTTGATGATGTCATCTTGGGCAATCGGGTCAAAGCTGATGACAGGCATATCTACGTGCGTATCCACAAGGTAGGTTGCTTGGGCGGTGTTGGTAGCATTCTGACCTGCTGTGTCGATGGCGTTAATGGTAGCGACAAGGGGCTGTGTGCCTTGGGCGTGTGCCAACGTTTGTCCATCTAATGTCAGCGTCCAAGTTGTGCCTTGAATGCTTGCTTGGTGGGGCGTGCCGTTGATTGTCAAAGTGATTTGGGCGGTCGCTGTTGGGTCTGAGACTTCAAATGTGCCAGACAAGACAACGTCTTTATCCAAGCTTTTTTGGGTAACGGTGTCCACGTCATTGATGGCAACGGTTGCTGTCAAAATTTCAGGTGTTGTGCTTGGCGCAGGTGTTGGCTCAGGAGTCGGTGTTGGCTCAGGACTTAGGTCAATCTGAGTATCCGACTGATGCCCATCATCATTTGACTTATCATCTGACTCTTTATTGGACTTAGCAACAGCCACCGTCCCAAAAATCCCACCCCCAATCATCGCAAGCTTCGCCCCCACACTTGCATACCAAGGCGTACTTGCCACGGCAACTGCCTCGCCCACAACTGGCACGCCCCCAAATTCAGCATTGGTGGTTGCAAAGGTGTTGCCCATGTCGGTCAAATACCCCAAATCCTCCACAGGATACTCATTATAATACCCTTCAAGCACAAGCTCCACCGTCTCGCCCGACTCATCAAGCACTCACAAATCATCGCCCGTACGCTTGATCTTTGGATTTTGGATAAGGCGACCTTGTCCGTCCGTTAGCTGATACTGCGTATCGGCATTGGCTGGCACTTTGACGGCTTGACCTTGTGGGATGGCGATGGTTGATGTTTGGGTGGGGGTTTTGATGAGTAGGGTTTTCATAATAATACCAAAAAAATAATGACACTAAACCCAAGCAAGTATTATGCCAATATCTTCTTTAATTTTTTAAAAATTTAAATTTATTAAATCAAAATTATCAATTTATATTTTTATCAAAACAAACCATCATCGCCCATCAAACACGATGGCATGATGGGCGATTTATGTGCAAACATCTTTAAATTTGTTTTTATAACTTGGGCGTGTTAAATATTGGTATTTGCAATGAAAACGCCTGTTTAAAAAGCAGGGGAATCGCACGTTTTTCAAAAAACAATTCGACCACTTCACTGGGTAAATTTTAAGAATTTTACTTACACCTGAGAAACTTTAAAATTACCACAAACATAATGAAGTTTGGGTGTAGGGGCGTGCTGTGCACGCCTATAAAAATTGGCATGTTATCAAAGGACGTGCGGAGCCAGTCCCTACAAAGCCTGTGGTAAATATCAAATTCGTTGGGTGTATCTACACCAAATACACATCATCTCTATCATTCTTTTGCCATTTATTTTATAATAAAGCCAATTTATCACGACCATCCATTTATGCCACACCAACCTGCCGTACCCATCAAACTCATCGTCATCGGACACACCAATGTCGGCAAAACATCACTCATGCGAACCTTGCTCCGAGATGGCGAATTTGGCGAAGTCAAAAATGCGTCCGCCACCACCCGCCATGTCGAAGCCGTCACGCTCTACGCCAACGATGGCAAGCCTTTGATTGCCCTGCATGACACCCCCGGACTAGAAGACGGCTCGGGTGTGATGGATTTTTTGCATGAACACACCGATGGGCGAGCCGATGGTGTGGAACGTTTGCAAGCCTTTTTAAGGGCGGTCGCAAGCAGTGACCCCAAACTGGGCGATGATTATAGTCAAGAAGCCAAAGTCATCAACGCCCTACTCTCTGCCGATGTCGCCATTTATGTCGTGGACGTGCGTGAGCCTGTGCTGTCCAAATACAAGGACGAACTGGCGATTTTGGCAAGCTCGGGCGTGCCTGTACTGCCTGTGTTTAACTTCATCAAAGATGAGCGAGCGAACTTCGATGACTGGCGTGAGACTTTATCACGACGGGCGTTGCATGCTTATCAGCCTTTTGATACCATCGCTTTTGACTTTGCCAGCGAGATGGCGTTATGGGACAACCTAGGCACGCTCACCCATCATCCTGCCTTTGCTACCTTAAAGCACGAACGCACCGAGTTGTGGCAGGACATGGCGGAGACAGGCAGTTTGGTGATTGCTGATTTTCTGGTTAATGTGGCAAGTTTTCACAAAAAAATCGGGGAAGATGACGACCCCGCACCCACACTCACCACCATGCAACACGCCACCCGTCAAGCCTTTGATATTATGCAACAAAAGCTGTTGGATTTGTATAAATTTTATCATGTGCAGACCGAGCATGGCGAATTTGCCGTCACAGGTGCCGAGCAGGATATTTTCGACAGTGAACTGCTTGCCCGTTATGGCATTCGCACCGCCAGTGGTAGCATGGCAGGCATGATAGTCGGGGCAGGCATTGATGTGGCGACCCTTGGGGCAAGTCTGGGGCTAGGTACTGCCATTGGGGGCGTGCTTGGTGGACTGCTACCTAACAGCGGTACCATCAAGGATAAAGCCATGGGCGTTAAGACCCTGACCATCAACGATGAGACACTTGCCCTGCTCGCCATCCAAAGCCAAAACCTACACTACACCCTACGCCACTTAGGACATGCCAGCCTTGACATCATTAGCACTCATCATCATGACACGTTGGTGTGGCAAGCAGGCAAGCTCCCCGCACCACTTAAAAAAGCTCGTGCCTATCCGCATTATAGCAGTCTGGACGGGCGTTATGATGACAAAAAAGCCGTCCGCTCCGAACTGTCGGACAAGCTCGGCGACACCCTGCTAACCCATCTGGGCGACATGGAAAAATCACACTAACGGCACGCCTACCCTATCAGTGACACCCATCACAAATCAAGGACACATCATGACCACATCCGCCCTAGCCATCCGCCCCGATGACATCCGCCTACGCCAAGCTGACATCAGCGACTCTCAGGCTCTGGTCGCACTCCTAAACCGCTGTTATCGCAACGATGAAGGATGGACGAACGAAAGTCAGCTCATTGGCGGTATTCGCACCACCTTAGCTGAGATAGAAAAAACCATCACCGCCGATGGGTCGTATGTCTTTGTGTTTGAGCCAGAGATTGATGGGCAAAAGCAAATCTTGGCATGTATCGGGGTGCAGTTTACCACCATGCACGACAAAAATGTCGCCTACATCGGCACCTTTGCCGTCTCGCCCGAACTCCAAGGCAAAGGCGTGGGCAACACCCTACTGACAGCGGTCGAGACCTTCGCAGGGCGACATGCCACACGCCACGCCCTAGACGGCTGTGCCATGTCCATCCTATCGCACCGCCCCGAACTTCTCGCCTACTATGAATGACGTGGTTATCAGCTCACGGGCGAGAGCATGCCTTTTCCTGATGACGGTAATAATGGCGAGCCCAAGCGAGATGATTTGGCATTGCATTGGTTATTCAAACCCATGTCCTAAAACCACAAATGAACAAAACAGCCGTGAACCATCTGCCCAATACAGCCACAAGATTTTTACCAAATGATTGATTTTAAAGAAAATAAGCGTATCAGCCTTGCCCCTATGATAGTTTGTCGCTAAACCATGTAATACCGCTCCCAACATCGTTAAAAACGTTTTTTAGCCATGCTAAATTCTCGCCAATCACATTTAACGCTTTAACAACAACAGCACTCGCCCCACTTTCGGTATTAAATTCACCCACCATGATTTGCCATTGCGTTTTGATATTTTGCATGGCTTGACCGATTGTGGTCGGAAATTTGGCAAACTTCTCTTCAATCGCCCCTGCTTGTTGTTGTAGGGCGTTTACTACTACTTGGGCGGATAGTTTACCCTCGCCTGCCATGGTGCGAAGCTCGCCCGTGGTTACGTTTAGCGAGTTGGCAAGGGCAGTCATAATCTCGGGGGACTGCTCAGCGATTGAGTTAAACTCATCGCCACGAAGTACCCCACTTGCCAAGGCTTGTGCAAGCTGAGTGATACTCGCCTCTGCCGCTTGTGCCGAACCACCGCTTAGGCTAATGGCTTGTTGGATTGTTTTGGTCAAATCAAGGCTTTGCTGTTGGGTCAGCCCCATTTGCTTGCCTGTTTCGTGGATTTTGGTAAACAGTTGGCTTGTTGCGTTTAGGTCTGAGTTAGTAGCAAGGGCGATTTGTTGCACGCCTGCCATCGCTTCTTGTACATTACCCGTCTCACCCACCGCAACGGCAATCCTTGCCGAAAGCGTGCTATAAGCGTCCGCAGTCTCGGCAAGCTCTTTGACGCCCAAGCCAACACCCAACGTCGCCAACGCCCCTGTGAGCTTGTCAATGCCTGCACGGGCGGTCTCAATACCCTTGGTATCACTCTTAAACGCAATGTCGTAACTTAAATCTGCCATAAAAACTCCAACAAAAAACCGCCCCAATTGTGAACCGCACCCCAAAA
>NZ_MXAN01000024.1 GCF_002027545.1 Moraxella lacunata | reverse complement strand
TTAATATATTGAACTTTTTCTGAAAAAGTGATTAAATGTAACTTATTTTTTTATTTTAAGGGTTGAAGCAATGCAAAAGCCGTATCGTGGAGATTATAAACCTAATTATGAGAAATGGAAAGCAATATGCAAGGTAAAATCATCATCAATTTTTGTTATTTTGCTTAGGTGGATTGTTTTTATTGCCTTGATTGGTTTTCTTGGTTCGTACTTTTTTGATAAACCAAACTTTGAGTATTATTATGACTTTTGGGAACATTCTATTCCAATAGAAGATGAAAACTATTGGTTTTCATTGATTTTTCTTACAGTTATTTCAAAGGTTATTGGTGTTGTTATTGCTTTTAATAAAAATAAAAATAATACCACATATAGACAATATGCAGAAAATGAGGCGAAAAGACGCTATCAGGAATATTTGGATAGGTGGTATCATTATCAGAATGCCGAAGATGAAGTGGATGATAGAAGATTGGCAAGAGAAATAAAAAGAAAGCGTGCTTTAAGTCAAGTTGATAATGAACAACTGCTTGATATGTATGGCAGATTATCCACTATACAATACCAAACTAACCAGCAAGCATATTTGTTTTATCAAGAAGCCCAAAATGCGTTGGCTGGGGGGTAGAACCTATGAATTAGAAAATTCATTAAATGATTTAGAAAGAGCGTTAGGGGTGTAAAAAAATGTATTGGACAAATTTGCATTATATTCAAAATCCCACTTTGCGAATTGCCGAGCAGAAAAATATGTTAATGGCACAGGTAGAAAATGCGAAGCAAGCTCAAAAAGAACGACATCATAGCGAATTGATGAGTTTCCAAAATGCTAAGTTAATGCTTGAAGAACGTTTAGGATTAAGAAAATTGGAAGATGAACGGCAACGACATCAAGATAATATGCAAATGCAACAACAACAGATTGCAAACCAGTTGCAAGTTGCAAATATTCAGGCAAATAATCAAATTGAATTACAAAGAATGCAAAGTAATTCACAAATGCAGTTATCAATGTTTGCCCATTTTTCTGCTATCAGTCAGCAAACCAATCAGGCTATTTTTACCGCAATGCAGACAATGTTAAATGATGTTATTAGTGAAAATCAGCACCAAAGGGAAATGGAGAAGCAAGTATTTTTATCAAGAATAGAGTTAATAAAAGTGAAATTACAAAACAAGCACGAACAAGAAATGAGAACTTTAAATCATAATTTACTTTTGGTTGAGAAAAAGTTGGATAGTCAATTAAAGAGAGAAGAGGTAGATTTTGATAAATATAGCACGGTGTTTTATAAGTTATTGGAAAATGTGCTAGAAATAAGCGAGAGTAAACAAACATTAGATGAAGCCACCTTGAACAGGTGGGAAGATGATGTTTTTTATCAGATGTATGGCGAGCGACTTACACAATAGGAAATATTGGGTAAAGTTAATGTAAATTATACATATAAACTATTGACATTTAAGGATTTTATGTATAATTTACCGCAACACTATCGCACCACAAAGAAGCCATAAAAGTAACTGGAAATCCTTATGAATGATGATTTTTATTGTGATTTGGAGTTAGGGAAAAATATTGACTTATTGGCGGACTGTATTTCAAATGAAATTGGTAGTAAAGTTATTTCTTTTGATAAATTTTTAGATAAGCAGAATAAATATCACGAACCACCAAGACGACCAAACAAGCCCATTTCACGCACTAACGACCCACGAGAACATCAGTTATTTGAACACAGATACAATCAAGCGTTGCGAGTTTATAACCAATTACATTTACAGTATGAGCAAAGCATACAAGAACAAAAATTTTTTCAACAATACGAAAGCACAAAACAGGGTTACATTGACTATTTGACAGAAAATAGCCAAGTTATTACGCCCTTTTTGAACCATGTGAACAAATTCCCCATAAGTGAAACAAATCGCCAGTTTCATACCTATATTTCTGGAAATACTGGAAGTGGAAAGAGTGAAACCATTAAATCATTTATTTGGCATTATTTGACAAGAAATACCAATACCGCTTTGGTTCTATTAGACCCACACGGACAATTAGCCAAACAAGTTGCTAAATTCAATGTTAATTTAGAAAATGATAGGTTGGTTTATATTGAGCCTAATTTGAATAGTTATTATCCTTGTATAAATCCTTTTGAATTTTCTAATAAGGAAAACTTAACGGATAAAGAAGCAGAAGATTATGCGGAAGCATTTTTATCAATATTTAAGGAGATATTGGGTAATTTAGGCGATGATGAGTTAAGTCTATCAATGGAAGTGATTTTAAAAAATACACTACCAGTCATTATAAAAAAGCCCAATTCTAGCATTTATGATTTAATTGATTTCCTTGAACCACCACAAGGAAAGGAAAAGAAATTTTCTGAAAAGGTTGAAAGTTTAATTGATTTTGCAAATCAAAATATTAAAAATCAAATGATATTGCATTTTCTAAATAATGCTTTTAAAGAAAATAGTAATTATAACGCTACAAAATTCGCTATTTACACTCGCTTAAATGCTATTTTTGGTTCAACCACAATGCAAAAAATGATGGCAAATAAAGCCACAATAGACCTTGAAAAACTCATACAAGAAAGAAAGTTAATTGTATTTAATTTTGCAAAGGGTGGAAATTCAGATTATAAAATACTGGGGCTTTTTATGATTGCTATGATTAAGATTTTATCTTTTCGTAGAAAATTTGATAAAAAGGCGATACCCTGTCATTTTTTCCTAGATGAATTTCAGAACTACATTACCCCTAGTTTGCAGGAAATTTTGGAAGAATGTAGAAAATATGGATTATTTTTAACCCTTGTTCAACAGCAGGTAGGGGTTAGAATGAGCAAAGAACTGCGAGATAGTATTTTAGGTAATGTGGGCGTAATAATGACCTTTCCTAATGGTTTTGATTCTTTAAAAGAAATTGCAAGACACACAGGCGAAACGGTTGAGAACCTACAAAAACACTTATCACAGGGGCATTGTTCAGTTTGGCAACGAGCAGAAGTAGGAAAAGTACAGAAACCGCCTGTATTTGTTGCTATGCCACGAAACACTTTAAAGAACAGCCAAAGTATGCACGAAGATCAATGGCAAGCCGTGTTACAGGGGCAAATTGAACGCTATTACCGTTCGCCAAACAATGACCGCACACAAGCCCAAACCACCCAATCTAGCCACAAAATAGGCGAAGATTTAGAATATTATGACAACCGCCAATGACACCAAAACAAAGCGAATTTTTATTATGGCTTGCCAAGACAGGATTTTTAACCAATAAGCACCTTAAACAACTAGGATTGTCCAAGTTGAGCAGTAGCAACCACAAGATAACAAAAGACCTGCTATTAAACGGTTTTATAGGGCGTATAATGGTGGCGAGTGGCTTTGGAATTGGGCGTAAAGTGGTGTATTTTCTCGCCAAGAAAGGGGCGGATTTTATCGCAGATATGCACGGCATACCCCTTGAAGAAATCGCCTATAATTCAGTTAAGGGCGGTATTCACAGGAACGAAACAGGCGAAGAAATGGCGGTCATACGCACTAATTTTTCCCACAAAGAAGCCTACATAACCGCCTTTATTGCCTTTTACCAGTACATACAATGTACAGACTATGTAATAACAAATTATAAGCACTACTATCAACGCACAGGCGACAAGGGAACAACTTTAAGACTTAATCATAAAAATTTCCGTCCTGACGGTATTTGGTTTATGGAAAGCATAGACCAAACCGCCCCAAAATATGTACTAGTGGTAGAAGTCCACCGCCATAGCGATAGAAAGCACATTATCCGCCAGTTGCTACAACAAGTTGAAGCCTTGAAGCAAAGAAGCGTACAAAATCGCTTTGGATTTGAACACCCCTATTTGGTGCTTTCGGTGTTTTGTGATGAAAATATCAAGGTTATGCAGGGCGTTTTGGAAGAACTCAAACAAATGCCACAATGGGAATATTTAGAAAATTATTTTTTCTTTTCAAGACTGGAAGACTTAAAGGCAGATTTTTGTAATGGATTGGGATATTTTGGCAGGATTGAAAAACCATTTCCAAAAAAGATTTGACAAAATAAAATTTTTTAATAAAATCAATGATATAAAGTTATTTTGCTATCAACAAACTAGCATTTTACACTTTATCCACCCTACCGCAAGCGGCAAGGGAATGGCAACCTACTAGAAAGGCAACCAGTTAAGGAATGCTTGATACCAGCAGTAAATTTGGTACACTCAGCACGCAAAAATAACTGCAAATATTACAGCAAAAACCTTAAACCAATGTCCGATAACTCGTAGGTCATCATCATAACTTTCCCACATACTATAAAGTGGTTAAAAAATAAAAGTGCTAGATGTTGTAGCACTTTTATTTTACCTAAAAATTGTTTACTTTTCAACCTTAAACAAGCTTGACTTTTAAAGATAAGTAATTATTATATATAGAGTTTTTAATCATTGCACTTTATGGAAACGCCAAAAATGTCAGAAAATTCAACCAATCAAGTAAGTATTTCAACTGAAAGAACCCTTGAACTTCGCTCTCTTTTTAACAAAAAACTTATGGAAAATTTTGAAAAAAATAATGCTAGAAACCTTGATTTATCTCTTATTTGGAAAGAAACCAATGACTTACGAGAACTTTACTCTCAACTTGACGATTTAAAAAAATGCCTTGATAGTTTTCGTCCATTGTCTGAAAATGAAGTTGAAATACTAAATGATTATTTTGATATTGAATATACTTACCATAGTAATAAAATTGAAGGCAATACCTTAACAAAAAATGAAACCAACCTTGTTATTAACAAAGGTATAACTGTAAGCGGAAAAACACTCATTGAGCATTTTGAAGCAGTTAATCACAAAGAAGCCATTGATTATATTAGAGAATTGGTAGAAAACAATTCTGATTTTTCAAAAATGGATTTATTAAATATACATCAACTAATTTTAAAATCAATCAAACCAAAAGATGCTGGAAGATACAGAATGCAAGATGTTGAAATCACAGGAAGTAGGCACATGCCACCACCGCATTTTTTGGTAAATGACCTAATGGAAGAATATTTTAGATTTTATGAAGAAAATAAAAATACTATACACCCTGTTGAGTTATCCGCAGAAATGCACGAAAGATTGGTAACCATACACCCATTTATAGACGGAAATGGAAGAACTTCACGGCTTATTATGAATATTATTCTTTTAAAAAATGGCTATCCAATCACTATTATAGATAGCGAAGAAAGATACAGACAAGAATATTATAATAGTCTTGAATTAGCACAGATAGGGGAAGATGTAAACAAGGAAAGATTTAAAATACTGGTTGCCAAAAAAGTTAAAGATATGATGTTTAAATACATTAACTTATTATCTTCAAATAATAATGAATACAGATTAACAAAAGGCGGTTATTTCTTTGAAAGAATTAAAGAAATATTATAATTTATGTCTAAAAAATAGCCATATAAATATGGCTATTTTTTGTACTTGAAAAATAACAATTTTTCAATAAAATTTTGAACTGAACTTAATTTGAAATTTATGAACCATTCTGCACCGCTTGAAATGAGCGTAAAACAAGGGGCAAAACTTTGGCACATTTCCCATAATACCATTTATGACCGAATAAAGAAAGGATTGCTTCAATTAAATGAAAATTGAAAAATTTCCCCTAGCGAAATGACAAGGGTTTTTTGAAGTCCACGCCCAAACAAAAAAGTTCAATGAACCGTTCAAAACACCCATTGAACTGAACCAAATGAACCCTTTTGAACGGTTCAAATTTCACTCATTGAAACAAAATTGAACTTTGAAAAACAACGCAATGAAGACCTAGAAAAACGCCTAAATGAAGCCAAAACACAACTTGACCGCAAAGACCAACAAATTTCTGAACTTTTGCAAACCATCAAAGACCTATCACAGAGCATAAAACGCCTTGAACCCCCAAAATCTGAACCAAAGCCACGCAAAAAATTTTTAGGAATTTTTTAAAAATCTTTTGCTTTTTTATCTATTTTGTCTATAATAGATAAAATAGATAATTTAACTTTAACAGGTTTTTTCAAATGCTCACATTTACAGCCACCGAAGCCAAGCAAAATTTTGGCAAATTAACCGATGTCGCAATGACACAACCAGTTAGCATAACACGGCAAGGGCGTGTTATCTTGGAAGTGATGACCCCCTACGAAAAAGAAAAAATGATACAGGAACGGGTTCGGGAAATGATGTTTTCTCAATTCGTGGCGGAAGCGGTGGAAGCACACGAACACTACGAAACAACAGGACTACACACCACGCACAACGAGATGAAAGCGTGGATTAACTCACTTTCTACCAACCCAAACAATAAGCCACCAGTATGCCACAAATAATCTATACGCAACGTATAACGGAAGATTTTCAAAGGCTACAAGGCTTTTTGAACGAAACCGCACCTCACAAAACAGCCGAAGCAATGCAAGCGATTTTTGATAAAATTGATATGCTTTTGACCCTACCCAAAATTGGGCGAGCCGTACCAAATGACACACTTCCCAACCTGCGACAGCTCACAATCAAGTGGGGAAAATATGGCTATGTGGCTTTGTACTCATACGATGAAGCAGAAGATTTGATTGTGATGGAAACCATACGCCACGCAAGAGAACTTGAACCCGAATTTTTGAGAAGCAGAAACCAAGATGAAAACTAAGAAAATTTTAAGAAACTGGTAAAATTTTCAAAAACACGCAAAAAACGCCCATTTTAGGGCGTTTTTTGTTTGGGTGCTACTTACCCACCACCCAAGCCCCTAAAACGCCAAGAAGACCCCTTTACGCTCATTTTAGAGCGTGTCTTGAACCAATCCACCGCCAAAAAAATCGGGCGGGTGGAACTTTTTCAAAAAAATCAAAAAAATCCTTTGGTTTCTAAGTGAAAAAATCCAAATTTTAAAAATAGCGTTTATTTTGCGTTTTAAGGGGCTTGTTTTTGTTGGGTGGTGTCTTTGTACCTTTTTGGGTTTAAAACGCAAAATAGGGCGGTTTCTGAGCGTTTTAGAGCGTGTTTTGTTTGTTATCTGTGGTTTGGTTTTGTAAAAATCCATTTTTTGCCAAAAATTTTCAAAAAAATTAATCGATTTTTGATTTTTAATTAAAAAAATTAAAAAAAGTAGTTAGTAGCCCCCTTGGGGCTTGGGGGAATTTTTAAAAATTTTCAGAATTTTTGGTTTCCCTACTAACTACTTTTTAAAGTAGTTAGTTAGTAGTAATATTTTAATATATTTTAGAGCAAAATTTTTTTGCAAAATTTCCTTTAAAATCAATGATAAAGACTGTGGAAAAATTTTTAAAGGTATAGAAAAACACCCCCCATAAGCATAGAAAAACACCCCCCTATTTTGTCCGAGATTGGCGTAGAAAAAAAATTTGTGCTTTCTATGCTTATAAGCATAGAAAAAATAATTTGACTTCTTATGCTTATTTGATATTATGGGGGTGTATTTTATGGATTTTTAACGCTATGACCGCAAAGAACCCAAGCAAAACACCGCTCACAAGAACACCGCAGGAACTGATACACATTCAGCATAGTATTTCAGCACGCCAATATAAATACTGGTTTTTACTTTTGAAGACCTATAAAGAGTTGTTAGAAAGTGGAGTAGAAAAGGACACAAAGGGATTTTATAGCGTATCACTTGCTCACATTTCAAGTCTTATGGGTTATGAGCCAGTAAAAAAAGAACTCAAAAAAGACCTTGAAGCCTTACGCCAACAGCCGATTATCATCAATTATTTAGAAAAAGATAACAAACCAGTAACACACGGAATGGGCTTTATTTCCGAATGGAAAGTAACCAGTACAAAAATTTCTTTTAGATTACCATCATTTATTGAAGATGTTTTAAAAGGGGATTTAGAAGCACAAAAAATGTTCCTATTGATGAGTTGGGATATTTTTAATTCTTTTGGTGGAAAGTATGAAGCCATTATTTATAAACTTTGCAAAGATTATATAGGGGTGGGGCGTACGCCATATTTTACCGTTGAAGAATATAGGGATTATATAGGTTTGAAAGATGATGAATATAAAACTTATAAATCTTTAAGACAATGGACAATTACAACGCCACTTAAAAATATTAACGAAAATGATTTATCTGATATTTTTGTTAAGGTTGTTTTAAAAAAAGATGGTCGGAATGTTGTTGGATTGCATTTTGAAATGGAATATAAAAAAGATAATATTGCACGAGAAATAGCACCATTTGAACCAAATCCAGCCTTTGAAAAGTCCTTGATAACTATACCACCCAATAAGCAACTGGAATATTTAGGGCAATTTTCAGAAGACCAAATAAAGGCGATTATTGACCGAGCCAACGGCTATATAGACAAGTTAAAGGCGGACGGCAAAAAGGCGAGCGTTGGGGCGATTTACAACAAGGCTTTTTTAGAAAGTTGGGGGCTTGATAACTGGGAAGCCGAGCAGAAAGCAAAGGCGGAAGAAGAAGAGCGAAAACGCCAAGCCAAAGCCGAAAGGGAAGCGGAATTGAAAGCCCAAAAGGAAGCGGAAGAGCGAGAACGGCAGGAAAGGGCGGAGCGTGAGCGGTGTTTTTCCGTGTTTGAAGCCTTGCCACAGGACGAACAAGAAGCGATTTTAGACGAGATAGAACAGACGATAAAGCAAACTATACCATTCTTTTTGACAGGCTTTAAAGAAGACCGAAAAAACGGTTTGAAGCCTTACAAAAAACCGCCCCATTGCTTTACATTGGTTGGCATCATTCATTCAAAAAATTTGTAACATTTTTTGAATGAATGATAATAGACTTCTTTCCAAACCCTGATTTTTGTAGATTTTTAAAAACTTCAACCCCAATACTTACAAGGGTTTATT